>DUQV01000130.1 GCA_012837605.1 Clostridiales bacterium
CTGCACATAAAGTTTATAAAGGCTTCTGCGTTCTCTTTATTCCGGCAGTTTTTTGGTATTACCCAACTGTCAATCCACACATTGGAACCTTCCTTAGGAACAACGTATTCTAAATCAGGGTTTTCCCTACTGGAATAGATGGCCTCACCGGAATATATAACGCCTATTGCAGCTTCCCCGCCAATCAGCTTATCACGAACCTGGTCAACAAAGTAGCCTTGTACCAGAGGATATTGCTTCTGCAGGAGAATTTTAGCTTCCTCCAGTTCGATCTCATTAGTGGAATTTAAATCATATCCAAGATATATTAGAGCAATTGCAAAAGCATCTCTGACACTGTCTATCATCAATATTTCACCGGAGTATTTCTCATCAAAGAGAACACCCCAACTGTCAATAGGCTCATCCACCATGGTTTTATTATATAAGATACCCAAGGTTCCCCAGCAGTAAGGAACGGAATATTTATTACCGGGATCAAACTCCTGTGAACTTTTCAGATGTATCGGATCAATATATTTAATATTAGGTATATTATCAAGGTTCAGTTCGTGCAGCAGGTCGTTTTCAATCATTTTCTGAATCATATAATCGGAAGGACATACCACATCATACTTTACAGCTCCTGACTGAACCTTTGGATACATATCCTCGTTTTGTTCATATTCTTCATATACTACTCTGATCCCTGTTTCTTCTTCGAAAAGATCCAGTGTTTCTTCATCAATATACTCTCCCCAGTTATAAACATAGACCTTTTCACCATCATCTTTAGCACATCCTGCAAGTAATACCATAAGAGTCAGCAGGACGGACAGTCCTATTAGTTTTTTCATTATGCTCCTCCTTATTAATGTAAAATATAATTAAAGGAAAAAATCCTATAATTAACATAATAATAATTACACTTTTTTGTCAGGTTCTTTTTTTTCTGCATTTTTGCGGTTAATGATTATTAACAGCAGCAGTACTGTTACAAACATCAGGGTAGATAGTGCATATATCTCAGGCTTTATACCTTTTCGTACCTCTGTGTATATCTTTGTAGAAAGAGTGTGTATTTCAGGTCCCTTTGTGAAATGTGTTATAACAAAATCATCCAGGGACAGGGTAAATGCCAGGAAAAATCCGGTCAGGACACCGGGAAATATATCCGGCAGTATGACTTTAAAGAATGCATATACCGGTGAAGCTCCCAGATCCAAAGCTGCCTCATAGGTATGAGGATTAAGCTGTTTCAGCTTAGGCATAACACTTAATATAACATAGGGTATATTAAATGTTATATGTGAAATTAATACACTGGAAAAGCCAAGTGTATATTTAAGTGCAACGAATAAAAGCATAAGTGATATACCTGTTACTATATCGGCATTTAGCATAGGGATATTGGTTATTGCAACCATAATGGTGCGTGGTGTCTTCTTCATACTATTAATAGCTATAGCTGCAGCAGTTCCAATTATTGTAGCTATAAAAGCCGATAGTATCGCAATTATTAACGTAGCATACAAAGCATTCATAATACTCTGATTTTGGAAGAGGGCTTTATACCATTTGAGGGTGAAGCCGCCCCATTTGGCTCTGGATTTTGAGCCGTTAAATGACAGAATTATTAATATAATTATTGGTGCATACAAGAAAAGCAGAATAAGCCCAACATAAAAGCGCTCGAAAAATCTCTTTACCATAGACCGCTTCCCTCGCTTTCCTTGTCATATTTGGATAATACGGCCATACTGATTAATATAAAAATCATTAATACTAAAGACAGCCCTGAGCCGATATGCCAATTTCCTATGCGGAATTGCTGTTCTATAACATTTCCGATAAGAACAATCTTGCTTCCTCCGAGGATGTTAGAGATAACAAAGGTTGTAAGTGATGGAACGAATACCATGGTAATACCGCTAACAACACCAGGAAGACTTAATGGCAGTATTATCTTTAAAAAAGTCTGCACGGAATTTGCACCCAAGTCTCTTGCAGCATTTATTATATCCTTGTCAATTTTTATAAGAACATTATATATTGGCAGCACCATAAAGGGCAGGAAGTTATATACCATACCCAGTATAATGGCTTTTGGGGTATTGATGATATTTAATATCGGTAAACCGAAAAATTTTAATACAATATTGATAATGCCGGTCCTTTCAAGCAAATTCTGCCATGCAATGGTTCTGAGCAGAAAATTCATCCACATAGGCAATATGATTATCATAACTATAAAGCTGTTACTCTTCATTTTAGATTTGCTAAGTATCATAGCCAGCGGATAGGCAAGTAAAAGACAAATCAGCGTACTTATCAAGGATTGCTCAAGGGCAATCCGCAGAGCTTTAAGATTTATCGGATGAAGTATGGCACCAATATTATCCAATGTAAAGCTCTTATCGTCTGTTGTCAGTCCATAGTATAAAATTACAATAAGAGGTATAATTATAAAACCGACCATCCACAGAATGTATGGGAAGGACAGCCACTTTACATTCCTTATTCCAAGTGAGCTTCCTTCGTTTTTTTGCGAAGGGGGTTTTGGGGTTTTGACATTCAATGCATTTCTGATTTTCATCGGAGCCTCCTATATCTCAAGTTCCACAGCCTCTTCATCCTCGGATTCCGGCTTGTTCATAATCTGGATATTAAAGGGGTCAACTCTTATTCCCACTTCACTTCCCACAGGTACTAAGTCAGTGGAATGAACCAACCAGTCATAGCCGTGTGCCTGAACCTCCATCTCATAGTGAACGCCCTTAAACAGCAGGGAAGTAACCATACCTTTTATAATACCTTCCTCAGGCTTGACCAAATCTATATCCTCAGGGCGAATTACCACATCCACAGGCTTGTTATGACCAAAACCGGCATCAACACAGGCAAAGTTAGCACCAAGTATATTTACCAGCCTATCCTCCACCATGATTGACGGAATTATATTGCTTTCACCGATAAAATCCGCTACAAATGCGTTCTGAGGTTCATTGTATATATCTTCAGGTGTACCAATCTGCTGAATATAACCCTGATTCATTACCACTATAGTGTCTGACATTGTAAGGGCTTCCTCCTGATCGTGGGTAACATATACGAATGTAATCCCTAATTCATTCTTAAGCCGTATCAGTTCATATTGCATATCCTGCCGAAGCTTCAAATCAAGAGCTCCAAGGGGTTCATCAAGCAGCAGCACCTTTGGTTCATTTACAATTGCCCTTGCTATGGCAATTCTCTGCTGCTGACCGCCGCTTAATGAATCGGGCATACGGTTCTCAAATCCGTCAAGATTAACAAGCTTTAAGGCATATTTAATTTTATCTTTGATATATTCCTTGCTTTTTTTCTTTATTTTAAGACCAAATGCTATATTCTCCGCAACTGTTAAATGATTAAACAGGGCATATTTCTGAAATACGGTGTTTACCTGCCGTTCATTCGGAGCAGTTTTTGTTATATCCTTGCCTTCGAATATTACCTGCCCTTTATCAGGATTTTCAAACCCGCCAATGATTCTTAGCGTGGTTGTCTTTCCACAGCCTGACGGTCCAAGCAGTGTTACAAATTCATTTTCACGGATATATAGATTAAGGTCGTCAAGTACGATATTATCTCCGAAGGATTTTGTAATGTTCACAAGGTTTATTAGTTTATTGTCCGTCATGAATACTTCCTCCTCTTTTTCTTAAAAGCTTGGTGGTGTAGATACCCATAGGAGAGTAGCTCCGGTTTTACCTGATGCAGTAATGTAATGCTGCTTATTTGCTGTAAAGTAAAAGGATTCTCCTTTTTTAGCCTTATAGGATCTGTTACCGATATGAAGTACAATACTTCCGCTTAAGACATATCCGAATTCTTCACCTTCATGAGGATTATCAGGATATGTGGAACCGCCGGGGTCGAGCGTAAGAAGTATCGGCTCCATAATATTCTTCTGAGCATTAGGAATAATCCATTTTACCAGATTCTTCAGATCCGGGTCGTATTTCTCAAAATAATCAGTCTTCTTAAATACAACCTGTTCCGGAGTGGTGTCACTGAAGAATTCTTCAAGATTCGTTCCAAGACACTGAAGAATATCCATAAGGGTTGCAATTGAAGGAGAAGTAAGATCTCTCTCAAGCTGGGAAATAAAACCCTTGGAAAGCTCAGCTCTGTCCGCAAGTTCTTCCTGTGTCAAACTCTTTTGAATACGTAACTCTCTAATTTTTTGACCTATATTCATAAGGATACTCCTTTGAAAAAATCTTAATAAAAATAAACTCAAAGTTTAGCATTGCTAAACAAAATGCAATATTCATTATACAGATAAAAACATGATTGTCAATACTTTTTATATTAAAAATAAGGGGTTACTTTCAAAATATTGAGGTGTCCTGTCTGCGCCCTTCCCACACTGATTGAAAATACAGGGGTCATAGACAGGACACCTCAATATTTTGAAGTGTCCCCTTCTGTTATTACAAATTTATTTTAGTTTTTGTTATAAAACTCTTTTATTTTATTCATCTGCGAGGTCATGCCCTGGAACAGATAATCTACTAATGTTATAGCTACCATGGATTCTACCACGACTACAGCTCTTGGTACAATTATAGGATCGTGACGACCGACAATCTTAATCTCAATATTCTCATTATTTTTATTTGCAGTTCTTTGAGGTTTTCCAATGGAGGCGGTAGGTTTGATAGCCGCTCTTAGAATGATTTCAGATCCGTCACTGATTCCTCCGAGTATTCCTCCGGCATGATTAGACAATTTTATAAGTTTCTTATTATTGTCATATGCGAAGGGATCATTATGCTCCGAACCGGTGTATGTGGCAGCTAAAAATCCGTCCCCGATTTCAACACCCTTAACAGCACCAATTGACATAACTGCTCTTGATAGAGCAGCATCAAGCTTATCAAATACAGGCTCTCCAATTCCCGCAGGCATTCCTGTTACGATACATTCTATGACTCCACCCACAGAATCCTGTTCTTCATGCTTTTCTTTGATATATTGCTCAGCTTTTTGCGAAGCATCGGGATCAGGCATGTATAGAGGATTATTAAGTGAGTATTCCTTGCGGCAATTGTGATAGTCAATGGTTATCGGACCTATTGATTTGGTGTATGCATATACCGAGATACCTAACTCTTTAAGAATAGAGGCTGCGACAGCACCTGCAGCCACACGGCTTATGGTTTCTCTTCCGGAGGAACGTCCTCCACCCCGATAATCTCTGAAGCCATACTTCATATCATAGGTATAGTCTGCATGTCCGGGGCGATAATAAGTAGCTATTTCAGAATAATCCGATGATCGCTGATTTTCATTAAATACTACTAAGGATATTGGGGTTCCGGTAGTTTTTCCTTCGAATACACCTGATAGAATTTTAACCTTGTCATCTTCCTTTCGGGTGGTGGAATATTTGCTCTGACCGGGCTTTCTTCTATTAAGATATTCTTGAATTTGGCTCTCATCCAATGATAAGCCTGCCGGACAACCGTCTATAACAACTCCGTATCCTTCTCCGTGAGATTCACCCCATGTAGAGATTGAAAAGATTTTACCATATATTGAACCTGACATATTTTTACTCCTATTCTCTTTAATAGTTTTATATTAAATGTATGATTTCATAATTGTCAATTATTTTATATTCATGTTTAGAGTATATAAGAAATCAGAAACACTTTCAATGACATTTAATAAAATTTATCATATACTAAACTGACAACATTTCTTTGAGGCATAAATGAATAATCAATTTTATCCATCAAATTATAAGCATAAACTTGCAAAAGGAGAGAGTAATATTAATGATGCAGGTCGTTCCGGCTATAAAGAGTTTCCTAAAAAAAGAGAAGATGATGATCTTATTATAGAAGAAAATACAATTTATGAAATTGACAGAGAATGTGTGGAACGGCTTAAACGAAAAAAAAAACGTTAATATAAAAAAGTGTCACGCAACGCGTGACACTTTTTTTGACATAAGAGTGGCTTTAGAGCCACTCATTTTCTGTCAGGATTATCATATTGTTTTGATTCGGATTCAGGGACTAGAAAAAGCCTCCGTTGCCGCAGCAGCAGCACAGGATGAGGATAAGGAGTATTAAGCCACAGCCATCACCAAAACCTCCGACGCCGCCACAGTCTCTTCCGCCAAAAAATCCGCTATTGTTGCCACAGCAGCACAAGATGATAATAAGTAATATTATACATCCGCAATCATTAAATCCGCCGACACCACGGTCACAATGGGTTGCTGCCAAATCACTCATAGTAGTTCCTCCTAATATTAATTACACTGTATCATATGATTGACAGCTTGACAGATTTCCTCTTTTTGTAATAAATCATTGAATTATTTGCCGACTTGTATATATGATGCGATTAGAATATTGAGTAAGCAATCTGAATAGGATAATAAAAAACGGTTGTAATCAGTATGAAAGTTAATAATAAGGTTCAGGTAATAGTTCATTGCAAGGACTATGAAAGCAGACAAATCATTCTTGAGAATATGGGACATATAAAGTATAAGCTGCCAATGATAGACGCCTATGTAATTGAGATAGAAAAGAATAAGCTTGATGTTATTAAAGGAATGGACGGATTACTGGATATAGAGATGGATGCTCATATAACTGCTCAAATGAATAGGGTACATGATATTATTGAATGCAGATGGGCTCATAGGCATGGATATTTCGGATACGGTGTAGGGGTTGCTATTGTAGATACGGGTATCTGTCTCCATAAGGATTTTACAGAGGGCGGCAATCGGGTTGTAGCCTTCAAGGATTTTATAAACGGAAAAAAAGAGCCCTATGATGATAATGGACATGGAACACATGTAGCCGGAATAATTGGGGGTAATGGCTATTCTTCAAAGGGTAAATATATCGGAATAGCCCCTGCCTGTAATTTTATTATTATCAAGGTTCTGGATCATCGGGGAGACGGGAATATTTCCGACGTTCTTGCAGGACTTCAATGGATCATTGACAATCGAAAAAAATACAATATAAGAGTTGTAAATATTAGTGTAGGAACCTCTGCAAAGGATACCATGGATGAAAATTCCCTGCTTGTTCAAGGGGTGAATGCTGTCTGGGACAGTGAAATAATTGTTGTTGTGGCAGCCGGAAATAACGGACCGGGTCCAATGTCAATATCCACACCCGGGATAAGCCGTAAGGTAATCACGGTTGGATCATCAGATGATAATGTTTCTGTTGAATTGTTCGGGAGTAAATCTAAGGACTATTCCGGAAGAGGGCCCACACCATATTGCATAAAGAAACCGGATATTATAGCACCGGGCTCAAATATTATATCTTGTAATATAAGCCGTTATTCGGAAATAGAAGGAAAAAAAATATATCAGGCTGTTGATTATCCAATGATGTATACGATAAAAAGCGGAACATCCATGGCTACTCCGGTCGTAGCTGGAGCGATTGCACTGCTTCTGGGAGCTTATCCTGAGCTAAGCAACAGGGATGTAAAGCTCAAGCTCAGAAACAGTGCAGTGGATCTGGGACAAAAATGGGATAAGCAGGGATGGGGACTTTTGAATGTAAGAAGGCTTTTGGAATAAACAAATAAAATGCTATATTTAGTTTAATAAGCTTACAAATTAATTGTTGTAAAATTATTGCTGAGGTATTATAATATTAACAGATAATTTTTACAGCAGGTTGATTACAACTATATTGTACGAGGAGGAAATAGCTAATGGCATATTTTAAAGTAGGCAAGATTAATTATGAAGGTCCGCAAAGTAAAAACAATCTTTCATTTAGGTATTATAACCCCGATGAAGTGGTTATGGGTAAGACTATGAAAGAACATCTTAAGTTTGCCATGTCTTATTGGCATACCTTTACCTTTATGGGAAGGGATCCTTTTGGAGGAGAAAATTTTAGCCGTCATTGGGATAATACAGATGACATTATGGTTAAGGCAAAGGAAAGAGTACATGCAGCATTTGAATTTATGGAGAAATTACAGATTGAGTATTTCTGCTTCCATGATGCTGATATTTCACCAAGAGACCCTGATGATCTGGCAGAGACAAACAGAAGGCTGGATGAAATCGTAGCAGTTATAAAGGAAGAAATGAAGCGTACCGGTATCAAATGCCTCTGGGGTACAACCAATGCATTTGGTGATGATAAGTTCGTACATGGTGCGGGAACCTCCTGCAATGCAAGTGTATTTGCATACGCTGCAGCACAGATTAAGAAAGCCATGGAGATTACAAAGGAGCTTGGCGGAGAGAACTATGTATTCTGGGGCGGACGTGAGGGATATGAAACACTGCTTAACACAGATACAGGTTTCGAGCTTGATAATCTTGCCAGACTTCTTAGAATGGCTGTTGATTATGCTAAAGAAATCGGATTCACAGGTCAGCTCTTAATAGAGCCTAAGCCAAAGGAGCCTACTAAGCATCAGTATGACTTTGATACAGCTACGGTTTTAGCGTTCTTAAGGAAATATGATCTGCAGGATTACTTTAAAATGAATATCGAAGCAAACCATGCTACATTAGCTATGCATACATTCCAGCATGAGCTTAATATGAGCAGAATCAACGGAGTACTTGGCAGTATAGATGCAAATACCGGTGATCCTAATCTTGGATGGGATACGGATCAGTTCCCTACAAACGTCTATGATACCACACTTGCCATGTATGAGGTTCTCCTTAATGGCGGACTTGGTAAAGGCGGACTGAATTTTGATGCAAAAGTACGTCGTGCTTCCTTTGATGATGAAGATTTATTTTATGGCTATATTGCCGGTATGGATACATTTGCCAGAGGCTTGAAGGTAGCCGCCAGACTTCTGGAGGACAGAGTATTTGAGGACTTTAAGGAAGAACGTTATGCAAGCTATAAAGAGGGTATTGGTAAGGACATTGTTGAAGGCAGGGTTGGCTTCAAGGAACTGGAAGAATATGCATTAAAGAACAATGTTACAAAGAACAAATCCGGCAGACAGGAGATGCTGGAAAGCATACTTAATCAATACATATTGGAGACAAAATAATCATATATTGATATATTATCAGTGGGGATGAATGTTAATCCCCACTGATAATATAATCTCTTATGTACTATTCTACTGTAATTACACCGGTAGGACAATTATCAGCTGCTTCCTGAGCTGCTTCTTCTGCATCTGCAGGAACAGGATCGGTGTAAACCTCTGCAAGTCCCTCATCATCCATTCGAAATACTTCCGGACATATTTCAGAACATAATCCGCATCCGATACATCCATCACGATCAATTGTAGCTTTCATAGTTGATTCCTCCATTTTATAATTAATGTACGTCACGCGTACTTTTGTACTTATTTTGTATTTGTTCACAGTATAACATATTTATGAGACTTTGTAACCTGATTATTTTTTTGTAATATTAATGAGCATTTTATTGACTTAATAAAGCGATAACATTTATAATATACCAGAAAGTACCAAGATTAAAACATTAAATGAAACAGAAAGATATTGTTTTTGTTTGTCTTTTTTGTCTATATATACTATAATTATAGTAGAAATTTGGCGATATATATTATGTAATCTATGCGGAGGGAAATGATGGAGAAGGATTTAATGTTTACTGAAGAAAAAAGAGAAATCGAGATATTAGAATTTCGTGTAGGAGGATTCTCATATGGAATTGATATTAATGATACCAGAGAAATACTTCCATATGAAAAGAAGCTAAGGAAAATACCAAGTTCTCATCCGTATATTGAAGGGGTTGATATGCCAAGAGATTTTGTTATCCCTGTTATTGATCTTAAGGCAAGTCTCAAGCTTGAGGATGTGGATGAATATAAAGATGAAATGCTGATTGTGACAAACATAAATGACATGAATATAGGTTTTCATGTAGATAATGTTGAGGAAATCCATAGAATCACAACGGCTGATATTACCAAGCCCGGTAGAAAGTTAAGTACTTCTGTTAAAGGAGTCGTTACGGGAATTTTGACCGTAAACAAAAAAAGAATTGAGATATTGGAGTTTAGAAAAATAATAAATGAAATTAATCCAGATATTATATTTTAGATAACAAACATAATAATATTTTAGATAATATAGGGATTCAACTAAAGAAAACAGGCGGTGACTTATGGCAAGGTGTAAGTTATGTAAAAAAAATATAACAGATGGAACTGAATATTGCCAAGACTGTGCAGATAAAAAGGACTTAGTAACTAATGAGTCATATCTTGACGATTTGCTGAATTCTATACAAAATAATGGCACTACTGCGAGTGATATATATAAGAAAAAAAAGGAGAAGCAGGGTAGTGCTTCTTCTGATATCGAATTACATAATATGAGTGACGAATCAGCCGATATTGATCCGAATGATTTGAAAGATTATGATCAATTTGATATAGCAGACGACCTTGATGAGCCTATTGTTATTAGTGATGAGGAATTATACGGTGATGAAACGGCAGCTCCTGAGATCTATATAGATGAAGAAGAGCAGGAGGTGTACGACCATAACATTGACAGTGAATTTCTTGAGATGAATGAGTCCGATGAACATAGTATTATTGAAGATGGGAATGTTGAATTGGATTTGGATGATTTAATAAAACATATTGATATGGCCGAAGATAATGATAATGAAGATGACTATGATTATGCAGAAGATAATAATGCGGATGATGATAATGAGGACAGCAGAGGTAATGAAAATTACGATGATAATGTGAATGACAATGATAATGAGGACAGCAGTGATAAAGAAAATGACGATGATAACGCAGACGAAATTGATTATTTAGATAATAGTAATAGTGAGGATGATAAGCAAACAGTTTCGCAAGAAAAGGTATCAACCGAGGATGAGCTTCTGGAGCTTCTGAATCAAATTAACCCGGAAGCTCCGATTGAGGATGATATTCAAGCTATTTCAGATCTTATCGGAGCAATAAGCCAAGGTGAGGAAACGACAGAGGATTATCCGGAGGATGTTGGTGAGGTATTCACAGAGGCATTGGAAGCGGTATCGGGCTTAAAGGATTATGAACAAGATTCCGGCATTAACTATATTATACAAGACTCAGATTCTTCGACCAAGAAAGATAAAGCCAAAAAGAAAAAGGAAAAGAAAGCAGGTCTGTTTACAAGGCTATTTGCCAATGTAGATGATGAAGATATAAGTTCTGAGGAGAAAAGGGCAGAAGAAGAGATTGCGGCTGCTAAAAGGGAAAAGAAGAAAAAGAGAAAATCCAAGGGCAAGAAGGGAGATGCTGCAGATGCAAGTGTAGAAGATAATGAGGAAACAGGCAGCAGGCGCAGAGAAGAGGAGGAAGAGCCCAAGGACAGCAAGAAGGAGAAAAAACCCAAGAAGGAAAAGAAGAAAAAGATAGAAGTAATTGAGGAAGAAGTAGATAAAGGACGGATTAACAAAGTCGGAGCCTCAATAGTATTTCTGTTTTTTGGAACATTAACAATATTATTTCTTCTGTTAACCAATATGTTTTCCTATTCACTTAGTATAAAGAACGCAACTGATTATTTCGGAAGACATAAATACACTCAGGCATATAATGAGGTTTATGGCATAGATCTTAAGGATGAGGATATAGAGTTATATGATAAGATTATGACAATAATGTTTGTTAATAAACAGTTGAATTCTTATAATTGCTATTATCATATGAGAAAATATCCTGAAGCTTTAGATTCATTACTCAAAGGACTGCAAAGATACGATAAATATGCAGAATTGGCGACAATGCTTGGGATTAAAACGGATTTGGATTATGTCAGAGATCAGATTCTTGCCGAGCTTTATAATGTGTTTGGTTTAACAGAAGAGGAGGCCTTGAGAATTATTGACAGTGAAAACCGGATGCAGTATAGTATAGCGGTATATGATGTGGTATTAGAGAACATGCTGTTTTACGATTATCGATGATATATATATTCAATGAGTGTCTTGGATATTGGATGGCAATTATACATAAACACACTTTTATATTTTAAGGAGACAATATATGAATAAAATTAGAGTTATTCCCTGCTTGGATATTCACAACGGACGCGTAGTAAAGGGTGTCAATTTTGTGGAACTGAAAGATGCCGGTGATCCGGTTGAGATAGCTGACGCATATGCGAAATCAGGTGCAGATGAACTGGTATTTCTGGATATTTCGGCAACTACAGAAAAGAGAGATATAAATCTTGACGTGATGCGTAAAATTGCAAAAACAGTATCTATTCCGTTTGCTGTGGCAGGAGGAATTAGAACAATTGAAGATTTCAGACGGGTTTTTGAAGTGGGAGCAGGTAAGGTTGGTATAAATAGTGCAGCCATAGATAATCCAAGCATTCTTAATGAAGCTGCGAATGAATTTGGAAGCAGTCGTGTGGTACTTGCCTTGGATGCTAAGAAAAGAGAGGATGGCACAGGGTGGAATGTACTAAAAAACGGCGGACATACCGACACAGGTATTGATGCTGTTGAATGGGCCATAAAGGCAACCGGTCTTGGTGCAGGAGAGATAATCTTAACCAGCCTGGATAAAGACGGCACAAAGGATGGATATGATTTGGAGCTAACCAAGATTATTTCTGAGAATGTATCTGTACCTGTTATTGCCTCGGGTGGAGCAGGTAAGCCTGAACACTTCTATGAAGCCGTAACCATAGGTAAAGCACAGGGTGTATTGGCTGCATCCTTATTCCATTTTAAAGAGCTGGAAATTATGGAGGTCAAACGCTATCTTCACGAAAGAGGTATAGATGTACAGCTATAACCTTTAGTGAGCCGGTAACCATAAGTGGAAAGACCCCGCCTCTTAGGCGGATAAAATGAACATTATCAGTAGCGAGATAGATAGGCTTTCGTATATGCTGCGAAGGCCTATAATTTAGAGGTGAATTCTAATGAGTGCGATTAGTAATGACTGGCTTGAGGTCTTATCAGGGGAATTTGGCAAGCCTTATTACAAGAAGCTTTACAATTTTATATTATCAGAATATAGAAGTCGAATAATCTATCCTAAGGCTGAGGATATATTCAATGCTTTTCATCTTACTCCTTTAAGCAAGGTAAAAGCCGTTATTCTCGGACAGGATCCATACCACAATGAGGGACAGGCACATGGTCTGTGTTTTTCAGTAACGCCGGGAACACAGATGCCGCCATCACTTGTAAACATTTTTCAGGAACTTCATGATGACCTTGGCTGTTATATACCAAATAACGGTTATCTGAAGAAATGGGCGACTGAAGGAGTGCTGCTGCTCAATACAGTGCTGACAGTCAGAGCACACCAAGCCTTTTCCCATCAAAACGTTGGTTGGGAGAACTTTACCGATGCAGTGATAAAGGCAGTCAATGAACAGGACAGACCTATAGTATTTATACTGTGGGGTAAGCCTGCACAGGCAAAGAAAGCAATGTTAAACAACAAAAAACACCTGATACTTGAAGCGCCGCATCCAAGTCCTTTATCTGCCTATCGCGGCTTCTTCGGAAGCAAACCCTTCAGTAAAACCAATGAATTCTTAATCAGTCATGGAATTGAGCCTATAGACTGGCAAATTGATAATATATAGAATGAACGTATCGGAAGGGGCAAGTGTAAAAAGACCTTTTAAATCTTTATGTTATGACATGTACACGCAAAGCTCGGACAAATCTGTTTGATTATCTAGCATAAATCCTCAGATATAAGAAGCTCTAATGCATTTTCATAGGCGCACAAGTATTATATATTCGGTACATGTCATTTATACAATTCTAAAAAGTCTTTTTACACTTGCCCCTTGTATTGGTCATATTGATTCGATTTTAAAATTTTCTGCACTTGTACTTTTCCGGTTTTATGGATTTGCTTTGTATTCTTGTGGCTCTGATGGGTTATTCAAATTTTTCACTGCTGTGGAGAGCATCAGTTTTATGCGGTTTAGCTGGTTGACCTCACTGGCTCCGGGATCATAGTCGATTGCTACGATATTAGCTTCAGGATGCTGGCGTCGCAGCTCTTTGATAACACCCTTACCTACGATGTGGTTAGGCAGACATGCAAAAGGTTGGGTACATACGATGTTGTACACACCGCTATGCATAAGCTCCAGCATTTCTCCGGTCAAAAACCATCCCTCACCGGTCTGGTTGCCGATTGATACCACATCTTGGGCATATTCTGCCAGCTTCTTAATATGAACAGGAGGATCAAAACGATTGCTTTTCTTAAATGATTTAACTGCCTCCCTACGAAGTGATTCCAAAGCCCATATAACTATGTTTGAAATAACGGCACTTTTTTTGCTTTTGCCTAGGAATCTTGCCTTGAAGTTATTGTTATAAGCACAATACATGAAGAAATCCAGTAAATCAGGTACAACTGCCTCAGCACCCTCTGATTCTAACAGCTCAACCAGAAAATTATTGGCTGATGGAAGGAATTTTACAAGTATTTCGCCTACAACACCTACCCGTGGTTTCTTCATATCCTCATAAATAGGAAGGTTATCAAAGTCTTTGATAATTCCTCTTATGTTTTTCTTATACTCTCTCCATTTTCCTTTTTCTAATGATTTGATACATATGTCGCGCCATTTTGCATGAAGGGCGTTGGCTGATCCCGGAACTTTTTCATATGGTCGGGTTCTGTAAAGAACACGCATGAATATATCACCGTATACTAATGCCTGCATGGCAGTAAGCAGCAGCTTCGGGGTAATTTTTAGCCCCGGGTTTTTCTCAAGACCGGATGCACTTAAGGATATTACCGGTATATGTGACATGCCTGCCTTTTCAAGAGCTCTTCGAATAAAACCTATATAGTTGGTTGCACGACATCCCCCACCTGTCTGTGTGATTATGACTGCAACCTTATTAAGGTCATATTTTCCCGAGAGTAAAGCGTCCATTATCTGACCTACAACCATCAGTGAAGGATAACAGGCATCGTTGTTGACATATTGCAGACCGACATCCACGGAGCGGCGGTTATCATTGGGAAGCACCACTACATTATATCCGCCATATCTAAGAGCAGGCTCCAGCAATTCAAAATGGATTGGAGACATCTGCGGTGCAAGTATGGTATGGGTTTCTTTCATTTCCTCAGTAAATATAGCTCTATGATATGCAGAGGAAACTAACTTTGCTTTATAACCCTTACTTTCTCTTTCCTTAACCGCTGATAGAAGCGAGCGTATGCGAATTCTTGCGGCACCAAGATTGCTGACCTCATCAATCTTTAGCACGGTGTATATTTTACCTGAATCAGACAGAATATCATTTACCTGATCAGTAGTTATAGCATCCAAACCACAGCCGAATGAAAACAGCTGTATAAGCTCGAGGTTAGGTTGAGTACGTACAAATGAAGCCGCACCATACAGACGGGAGTGATACATCCACTGATCTACTACGATAGTGGGGCGGTCAACTTTAGCCAGATGGGATACGGAATCCTCCGTCAAAACAGCGACACCAAAGGAATTGATCATCTCAGGTATGCCGTGATTGATTTCAGGATCTATATGGTATGGCCTTCCCGCCAACACTATTCCCTTTCTGCCTGAGACACGAAGATAAGCTAATGTCTCTTCGCCTTTCTTTCTCATATCATCTCTGGCTCTGTTCAGCTCTTCCCATGCGGTCTTACATGCATCCTTTATCTCATCCTCATCAATACCTTTTTGTGTAAATATTTCTACCAAACGATTGGTTAGAATCTCTTCGCTTTCAAATGAAATGAAATGATTGGCAAATTCAATGGATGGATCTCTAAGCTCTTCCACGTTATTCTTGATGTTTTCCGGATAGGAGGTCACAATAGGACAATTATAATGGTTATTTGCATCGGGAACCTCTTTTCTTTCATATGGAATACTGGGGTAAAAGATATATTTTATTCCCTTATCAATCAACCATTTTACATGTCCGTGAGCCAGCTTTGCGGGGTAGCATTCCGATTCGCTTGGAATTGATTCAATTCCAAGTTCATATATTTTTCTGCTGGATGTTGGCGACAGTACTATATGGTATCCAAGCTTGGTAAAAAATGTATGCCAGAAAGGATAATTTTCATATATATTAAGTACCCTAGGAATACCTACTGTTCCACGGGGAGCTTGATCCTCAGGAAGCACAGGATAATTGAAATAACGGTTCATTTTATAGTCATATAAGTTTGGTATGTTCTCAACATTCTTTTCTTTACCTAAGCCGCGTTCACATCTGTTACCTGAGATAAAACGTCTTCCTCCGGTAAATTTATTAATGGTTAGTGTACAATTGTTAGTACATTTACCGCAGCGTGCAAGAGATGTCTCGAATTTTAGCTCATATATCTGGTCGACAGAAAGCATGGTGCTTTCGCTTCCATCATAGTGATCCCTTGCTATCAGAGCAGCTCCGAAGGCTCCCATAATTCCTGCAATATCAGGTCTTACAGCTTTGCAGCCTGATATTATCTCAAAGCTTCTAAGAACAGCATCATTATAAAAGGTACCACCCTGAACCACCATTTTATTGCCCAAATCCTTGGGATTTGTAATCTTTATTACTTTATACAGGGCGTTTTTAATAACTGAATATGCAAGACCGGCGGAGATATCCGCAACAGTTGCTCCTTCTTTCTGTGCCTGTTTTACCTTTGAATTCATGAACACAGTACATCTGGTACCCAAATCTATCGGATTTTCAGCATATAAAGCCAGCTTTGCAAAATCCTCAACCTCATAATTTAAGGACTTGGCAAAGGTCTCTATAAATGAACCGCAGCCTGAGGAGCATGCCTCATTAAGAAGAACATTATCTACAGTATTATTTTTTATCTTAATACATTTCATGTCCTGACCGCCTATATCAAGTATGCAGTCAACATCCGGTTCAAAGAAAGCAGCAGCATGGTAATGTGCAACCGTCTCAACCTCACCCTCATCCAGCATAAGAGCAGCCTTAATCAAGGCCTCACCGTATCCGGTGGAGCAGGAGCGAACGATTTTTACGTTCTCAGGAAGTATTTCATATATTTCCTTAAGGGCCTTAATTGTGGTTTTAAGGGGGCTTCCATTGTTATTGCTGTAGAAGGAATAGAGCAGAGAACCGTCCTCGCCAACCAAAGCCACCTTTGTTGTGGTTGAGCCGGCATCAATTCCAAGAAAGCAATTACCCTCATATTCGCTTAAGTTGCCCTTTTTTACGGTATGTACAGAGTGTCGTTTTATGAATTCCTCGTATTGTGCCTCGTTCTCAAACAGAGGCTTCATACGATGGACTTCAAAATCCATTTTAATTCCCTCTGACAGCTTCTTATACAGGGCTGACAGATACGTGCCCGTACCCTCTTTAGAGTTCATAGCAGCACCGATGGCAGCAAACAGATGAGAATTCTCAGGAGAAATTACCTGTTCATCGGTTAACTTAAGAGTACGTATAAATGCATTTCTAAGCTCATTAAGAAAATGAAGCGGTCCTCCTAAGAAAGCTATATTGCCCCGAATCGGTTTACCACATGCCAGTCCGCTTATGGTCTGATTTACCACAGCTTGGAATATAGATGCGGACAAATCAGGCTTTGTGGCACCTTCATTAATTAGCGGCTGGATATCAGATTTTGCAAATACACCGCATCGGGCTGCAATAGGATAGATTGCCTTATAGTCCTTTGCATATTCGTTAAGCCCTGCTGCATCAGTCTTAAGAAGGCTTGCCATCTGATCTATGAAAGAACCTGTACCCCCGGCACATATACCGTTCATTCTCTGTTCAACACCATTAGAGAAATAAATGATTTTTGCATCTTCTCCACCCAGTTCTATCGCTACATCAGTATGGGGAGCATAGGTCTGCAATGATGTGGCAACGGCAATTACCTCTTGAACAAAAGGTACATCCAAATGCTTGGATATAGTTAATCCGCCGGAACCGGTGATTACAGGCTGTATATTCAGATCACTGACGGCATCTTTGGCTTTCTTAATAAGTGCAGCCAAAGTCTCCTGAATATTAGCGTAATGCCTTTCATAGTCAGAAAACAGTATCTCTCTATTATTTTTCAAAACAACTATTTTAACAGTTGTTGAACCAATATCAATTCCTAAAGAAAAATTATTTTGCATTATGATTACTCCTTACTAAGTAAAAGCGTGTCAAATAAAACAAGTGTATTTTATGGACTAATCTTATAATAAGCATATTAGGGGAGAAAAATGCGGAGCATTTTTCCAATGGACTGGTCTAATGATAAGCAGATTAGGAGCTCAAAACTCTACGAGTTTTTCGCTCACGTTTCACTTATCCAAGGAAAACACTATGATTTATTGTGACACGAAAAGCAGTGTCAAATAAATCATATTGTTTTCCTTGGACTAATCTGCTTATCGTGGATATTATACGATACATGTGGGGTAAGTTCAACATCCCATACCTTAATATTACCATGGATAATTATTAAATTACCATTGATAAATTATTAAAATTTCATTGATTTATTATATATTACCATTGATCTTTTGTTTGAATTGTCTGTTAATATAATATGCCGGTGTCTGATAATTGCTAATAATGTTATGTTTTGTAATACTTCAGATTCTATTAATCTATCAGTCCCATTTAAACAAGTGCTGAATATAATATAACTAATCAATGTAGTAATCTGTTCAAGATTGAGAAGGAGTAGAAGTTGTTCTGTTTGTATTATGAAATTAAACCGGGTGATACGCTATATTCAATCAGCAGAAGGTATAATGTAGATATTAACACAATTATAAGTGCGAATCCATTCATCAATGTCTATAATCTTCAGGCCGGCGATGTAATTTGTTTGCCCTGCATCCCTCAGGACAGATATAATCAATTTACCACATATACGGTAGAAAGCGGTGACACTTTAGGCACAGTAATCTCAAAGAACAGAATTAATCTGGCTAATCTGTTGGAGGCAAATGACATTTACTCTATTAGTCTTATGCCGGGAACAATACTTTCAGTACCTGTTATTATAGAATAAGAAGATAAAATTATTGCCCCAATATTAGGTTTTACAACAAAAAAGTGAGGTGCTTCAGATGGCTCCTCATTTTTCTTTTGTTTGACAAAGGATATATAAAAACTTATAATTAAGATTGAATTTTAATCCTATAATTTCTTGTTTTAATTAGAAGAATTAAGAAAGAATAATTGTCATAAGTATTATTACGGAATGGAGATATATATGAAATTTATTCAGATGTTGGAAAGAAAATTTGGAAAATATGCAATTAGAAACCTTATGAAATATGTTATTGCACTGTATGTGGTAGGACTGCTGGTTTACTCCATCAATCCTTTTGCATATATCTATCTTGGTTTGGATATAGATTTGGTTTTAAAGGGTCAGGTATGGAGACTTGTTACTTTCCTGATACCGTATGTTACATTTGGCAGCAATATTTTATTTGTATTTCTAAAGGCTTATCTGTTCTTTGTAATAGGAAATGCATTGGAAAATGCATGGGGTTCATTCAAGCTTAACCTTTACTTCTTCTCGGCAGTTATTTTTAATATTATTGCTGCTTTTTTAGTGTATCTGTTATTCCGCATCAATATTTTAGGCAATGTAATGATTGTAATATCATCGCCTATAGATATTATATACAGTTCTATGTTTTTTGCTTTTGCCGCTTTGTATCCTAACACTCAGTTTTTGATATATTTCATTATTCCGGTGAAGGTAAAGTATCTTGCGTGGATAAGCGGAGCGTATTATCTGATTAATATTTATAAATTTATATCAAGCGGATATTATTTCGGAGTAATCCCGATCGTAGTATCCTTAGCTAATTTCCTGATATTCTATATAGCAACCAGAAATTACAGGTGGATATCTCCAAGGGAATTCGAGCGAAGAGCGAAATTCCGCAGACAGATGAATGAAGGAAGGAAGCAGGGGAATGTTACAGGATTTGGAGGACGCAGTGTTATAACCCGACATAAATGTGCCGTCTGCGGGAGAACAGAGCTTGATGACGATAATTTGGAATTCAGATTCTGTTCAAAATGTAACGGGAATTATGAATACTGCATGGATCATCTGTTTACACATGAACATGTAAAATAAAATAATTATCAGGAAGGGCACATATGAGCAAGAGTTTGAAAGCAATATATAAGGATCTGTTAAATAATAATAATCTGCATGATAATATACCAAAAGCTTTACAAACAGCAGTTGATAAGTATTACACCTATGCAATAGTCAGACTGGCTCTGTTCTATTATACATACTATGAGATGTACTGTGATGAGAAGGGAAATTGGTCGGACAATCTGCATGAATATATCGGGAGTATTAATGGGCTGATATCTGAGGGCATATTACAGGCTAAGGGAAATGAAGATATTGAGAAGCTTATAAGACAGATAGATGATATTCGAAAAAATGTATCGGCAGAAATGGAGATACTGACCTTATATGTCGATTTATTTAAGATATATGAGTATGCATTAAATCGTATTGAATACAGATTTAAGAAAACAGACCATATTGAAGATGATGAAGAATTCGCCAGAATGGTTCTTCGTTATATCTTTGATTCTGAGGATAATGTAATTGTTAATGACAGAATTCAGGATATTATTGGTCAATTGCCAATTCGAATAACCAGGAAAAAATACTTTGATTATTTACGTTCCGGATTCAATATGCTTGCGGGTGCAAGTACGGATGTATGGAAAACTCTTCTTTATATTATAAGAAGCAGTGCTGATCTTGATATTAAACAGGATACTAAAGATGCTTATCCTATGCTATGGGATAAAAAAGAGAAGCTGGAGAATCTTGATTATAAAGAGATTACAAAGGACGAATATGAAGCTGCAGCCTTAGTAATTCAAGAGGCCGCGGAATATTTGCAGATTGAAACCACAGCCTTTTATGGGCTGGCTGAGATTGTCAATGAGGTATATACCTTATTATTATGTATTCCTTATATGAAGTCAGAAGAGATGGTTAACAGCGAGCAAAGAGATGCTGCTTTTCATATTCTTCGAAGCATTAACGAAGCCTTTTTGGAGGAAAAACAGGATGACCTCCCTTCCGAGATATTAAACAAATTTGAGGTCTTGGAAGGCGTACAGGAGTATATGGAGCATGAACTGATTAGGCTTGAGGACGTTTTATATCATATTGATGAGCAGCATAAATCGCTTATAAGCAGTCTTGAAACAGAAAAGATGCTGCAGGCATTACTTCAATGTAAGGTTCTTCACAGCGGTAGTTTGTTTGCAGATATGGATGATTTGGACTCGGACAGTTCTCCTGACAGTGAAGGACTAAGCAGGGAAGTAGAAAAGCTTATTAAAGAGCTTGATGACAAGTTTCAAAGATCTGACCGTATGATTATCAGAGCTATAATGGCAAATACAATTGATAAAATACCCGTATTTTTTGATACGCATACCGAAATTATGGAATATGTTCTGTATGCACTAAACAGATGTACAGACATACCTGAAAAATATGCATCAATTGAAATTATTAAAAGCTTTATGGAGCAATGACTTCTGTATTATATTTGGCAATTTGTGGAATACTTTATTCTAGGAAATGCTTATGGATTGGCTTGGGGGACAAGGTATGATACAATGGACATCAAGAATATATGTCAGTGATAACCTTAAGAAAAAGAAGGATAAGATCATTGACTCCATTAATAACAGAAGAATTACTTCTGATATTTACTGTATTGCATTTGCGTCTCAATCAAGCAACCTTTTTGATATTATTAATGCTAATGAACTTTTATTTCCTCATTATCAAAAAACCAATGTTGAAATCGTAGGACTTGCGAAGGGCAAGGATGAGGCTATCAAACTGGTTCAGGATATGCTTATGGAAGTATATGACCAAACAGGGGAATTTGACGTTAGAGGATATTTTTCATTGCGTACCTGAACATGAGAATAGGCGGTTGATGGATAGATTATGTTATCCGTGATTTTATTAATATTAAGAATAATAGGAATTGCAGTATTGGTATTGCTTGGCATACTTCTGTTTCTTTTGTTAATAATTTTATTTGTTCCGGTTCGTTACAGGTTTAAGCTGGAGCATGGTGACGGCTTTACATTGGATGGTGGTACCAGCTGGCTTCTTCACTTTGTTCATGGACGGATATTACAAACCGGTAGTGACCGCAGAATATGGTTAAGAATTATGGGGATCTTGGTTTATGACAGCTTGCGTCCTCCAAAGAGAAAAAAAGTCAGACAAAAAAGAAGCAAGTCATCAACAGTTTCAAAAGAAGGAGATCCATCTAAGGATGAGGCATCACCTAAAGATGATGTTTTGCCCGGAGATGACGCGCTCTCTAAGGATATTATGTTGACTGAAGATGACACATCCTCCAAGGATGGTGCAGCAAAAGATTCAAAGCAGCCGACATACGAAGAACCATATTCCAAGAGTTCATTTTTTGCAAGGATATATAAAAAGATCAAAGATAAAATAATAAACTTTA
Organism: Clostridiales bacterium; assembly: GCA_012837605.1. Lineage (GTDB taxonomy): Bacteria > Bacillota > Clostridia > Lachnospirales > Lachnospiraceae > Mobilitalea. The sequence continues at coordinate 22,508 of DUQV01000130.1, forward strand.
TTACGGGCATATCAAATAAGATTAAGATGCTCATACAGAGATTTTTGAGAATAAAGAATAAGGTCAGGTTAATATATGATTTTATTAATGATGATATTAACAGAAAAGGTTTTCGCTTCACATTTGATACCATAAGCAAGATATTAAAACATGTACGACCTAAGGTATTACGCTCAAGACTGATATTTGGAACCGGAGATCCTTGCAGTACCGGACAGGCTCTTGGCATATTTGGAATTTTTTACGGCTTATATGGCAGCGATTTTCAGGTGACCCCTGATTTTGAAAACAAGGTTTTCAAAGGCAGTCATTATGTCAGAGGCAGAATAAGATTTTGGACACTACTAATAATAGTAATAAAGCTATTATTGGATAAGAGGTTTAAAGATTTAAGGATGAATTATCAATTGCTAAAGGAGGCGTTATAATGTCTGAGAATAATTTCAATTCAACGGTAGAATCGTTATTTAGAGGAATGGATAGCTTTTTAACAACTAAAACTGTGGTTGGTGATGCTGTAAGATTTGAAGACGGAACAATTATCCTGCCGTTAGTCGAGGTCAGCTTCGGTGTAGGTGCAGGTGCATTTGCGGGAGATAATAAGAACAATGCAGGCGGAGGATTGGGAGGCAAGATCACTCCCAGCTCTGTACTGGTTATTCAAGACGGAACATCTAAGATGGTTAGCGTCAAGGAAAAGGATAATATAAGCAAAATTCTTGATATGGTTCCCGATATTATTAATAAGTTTGGTAAAAGCTCCAAGAAGGACAACAGTGATGTAGATGATAAAATTAAAGATGTTGTAAACCGTGCTTCCGAAGATGAAATAAATGAATAAGAAAGAGAATTTATTAATAAGTGCATGCCTGCTGGGCTTATACTGCAGGTATGACGGTAAAGAACTTCATCTTGACAAACTGCAGGATCTGATGGAAAAGTACCACCTCATACCCATATGTCCTGAGATTATGGGCGGTATGGGAACGCCTCGCAATCCTATAGAAAGAAAAGGTGACAAAGCAGTAGATAGTTCCGGTAAGGATATAACGGAACATCTGGAAAAGGGAGCAAAAGAGGCTTTAAAGCTTGCCAAGCTTTTTGACTGCAAATATGCTTTGTTAAAGGAAAGAAGCCCGTCCTGCGGTTTCGGCAGAATATATGACGGAACATTTTCAGGTACCTTAATAAATGGAAACGGAGTGGCAGCAGACCTTCTTGACGAAAACGGCATAAAAGTCTTCGGAGAATCTAAAATAAGAAAGTTATTAGACAACAGTGACCTTAGCACGACCATATAAGCAAGAAAAAACTGCTTGCATTATAACTAATGTTCTGATAAAATAAATGTGTTTGCTAGGCCATATAGGTCTAAACTCTTATCTAAGGAGGTGCTCTTGATGGCAAAATGTTCAGTGTGCGATAAAGGTGCTCACTTCGGAATTGCTGTGAGTCATTCTCATAGAAGATCGAATAAGATATGGAAACCCAATATTAAGTCTGTAAAGGTTAAAGTAAACGGTGCAGCTAAAAAAATGTATGTTTGTACTTCCTGTCTTAGATCCGGAAAAGTAGAACGCGCATAAATGATTACAATGGGTGTCAGGGGATCTTGACACCCGATTTTTCATTGAACAGGTATATTTGTACCTCTGAAGGTTAATTATTTAATTACAGAATAAATTATAGCCAAGCAGCAGGCAAAGTATTATAATACATATAGCTAATATTCCATTAGTTATAAACAGCATAATTGTCATACCGATTGCAATCCAGAATAAGATAAACCCTATCATTCTCTTCATATTAACCACTTCCGTTCTATAATCATATTAATATATAATATGCAGGAGTTTATCGGGGTATCTCAATTAATGCTGGTATGCAGTCCGACAAAATTCGGCAACTTTATTAACATTTAGTCATATATAATAGTATTATGTAGTATGGTAAATCAGGAATTATTGATAGATTGGAGGTATAGTATGAAAGGACATATGAATACAGACATCGGAGAAATATTAATTGATAATGAAGTATTGGCACAATATGCCGGAGCTTCTGCTGTAGAGTGCTTTGGTGTTGTAGGTATGGCATCTGTTAATATGAAAGATGGCATAGTTAAGCTGCTAAAGAGGGATAATCTGAGCCATGGAGTTAATGTCACCATTGAGGATAATAAAATCACGATTGACCTGCATATTATAGTCTCCTATGGAGTTAGTATATCTGCGGTTGCTGATAATTTGATCAGTAATGTCAAATATAATGTGGAAGAATTCTCGGGAATGGAAGTTAAGAAGATAAACATATTTGTAGAAGGAGTCAGAGTTATTGACTGATACCGGGAATTACGGCATTTAAGGAGGAAGGATCAGTGATTGTTAAAACTATAGATGCAAAAACATTTAAAAAGATGTTTCTTGCAGGAGCGGCAAGTATAGAAGCAAAGAAGGAATATATTAATGAGCTTAATGTATTTCCTGTACCTGATGGTGATACCGGCACGAATATGACCTTGACTATCATGTCTGCAGTAAAGGAGATCGGAAGCTTAGATAATCCTACTATTGAGGAGCTGGCTAAGGCAATATCCTCTGGTTCGCTAAGAGGTGCCAGAGGAAACTCCGGAGTTATCCTGTCACAATTATTCAGAGGATTTACCAAAGAAATAAAAGATTATGAGGAACTTAATGTTACGGTAATAACTAATGGATTAATGAGAGCCGTTGAGACGGCATATAGAGCTGTTATGAAGCCAAAGGAAGGAACAATTCTTACTGTTGCCAAAGGTGCCGCTGAGAAAGCCGGTCAACTGGCTTTAGAAACAGATGATTTAGTATATTTTGGCAGAGAGATAATTGTGCATATGGAGAAAGTATTGGAGATGACTCCTGAGCTTCTTCCTGTTCTTAAGGAAGCAGGAGTAGTCGATTCAGGAGGACAGGGATTGTTAGAAATCGTTAAGGGAGCATATAATGCTTTTCTCGGAAAAGAAATATCTCCGGTGGGAATTATAACGGAGGAATCTGTGTCAACCGGAATTAATGTGGAAAGGGTTGCCTTAGAGGATATCAAATTCGGCTACTGCACCGAGTTTATTATTATGGTTGAAAAAGAATATAATGCAAATACAGAGATGGATTTCAAAAAATATCTGGAATCCATAGGTGATTCAATCGTTGTCGTATCGGATGATGACATTGTGAAGGTACATGTACATACGAACGACCCGGGCTTGGCAATACAAAAGGCTCTAACGTATGGATCACTGACGAACATGAAGATAGATAATATGAGGGAAGA
>DUQV01000131.1 GCA_012837605.1 Clostridiales bacterium
CCATTATCTCTGGCATATTTTATAAAATCCCAAACAATTAGAAAATAATCCGAAAAACCCATATCATTTATGGTTTTTAATTCATATTCCATACGTTCCCAAAGCTCTCTTGTTACATCCTTATACCTTTCCTTCATTCCCTCTCTGCATAGAATATTTAGATATTCGTATGCACTATATGGCTCCGGCACAGGATATTTCGGCAATTTATAATCACCGAATGTTATCGTCACATTGCAGCGCTGTGCAATTTTATATGTATTATCCAATGCTTCCTTAGCATACGGAAAAATGTCAGACATCTCCTCAGGTGATTTGAGGTAATACTGTCCTCCTTCATATCGCATACGGTTTTCATCAGATACCTTCTTCTGAGTCTGTATGCATAACAGTATATCGTGTGATTCGGCATCCTGCTCATAGGTATAATGAACATCATTAGTGACCACAAGCTTTATACCCGTTTCATTTGCCATACGGATAAGGCTTTGATTAACTGTCCGCTGCTCGGGAATCCCATGATCCTGAAGCTCCAAAAAGAAATTATCCTCTCCGAATATCTCCCTGTAGCTTAAGGCCGCTTTCTTTGCTTCCTCATAAAAGCCTCTTCTTATATTTCCTGCCACTTCACCGCCCAGACATGCACTTAAAGCAATTATTCCTTCATTATACCGGCGCAGTACTTCCTTATCGACCCGAGGTCTGTAATAGAAGCCTTCCAGAAATCCTTTGGATACTATCTTCATCAGATTCTGATATCCGGTGTTGTTCTCTGCAAGTAAAACCAAATGATAATAACGATCCTCCGAGGCTCCCGGCTCCCTGTCAAATCTTGAATTTGGTGCAACATATATTTCACAGCCAATAATAGGCTTAATATCCTCAAAAATACAGGTCTTATAAAAATCAATGACTCCATACATTACACCATGATCGGTTATAGCCAGGCTGTCCATACCAAGCTCTTTGGCACGCAGCACAAGCTCCCTTATCTTTCCGGAACCGTCAAGAAGACTGTACTCGGTATGAAGATGTAAATGCGTAAAGTTCATTGTTTTCATCCCCTTCTTTTATATTGGATATTAACCGTGTTAACGGTGCCAAAAATCAACAGGGAATCCCAAGAAAACGCCGGGATTCCCATTATGCATATATTCCATAATATAATGGTTTACCAGTTCATTGGCGGTCTCTCGGGATCAATTATTTCATCCAAATCAAATAAATCCTCCAACCGTTCAGGAAACTGGAGCATAGCCTGTCCATCCAACGGACGTCTTGTCATTCTTACATAATCATCTTTTATATGCATCCACGGCTTGGCATCTACACCATGAAAGATATTAAAACCGACTTCCTTAAGAAAAGCATATTTATCACTGCTGTAATGTCCCATGGTTCTTTCAATATCTACACCAAATGGGAATATAAGTATATCAGTGGGTCCTATTAAAGGTTCAACTTCATCAAGCCAGCGCTGGGTATCCCTCTTTATAAAGTCAAATGATTTTTCATACATATTCTTGTGACCCCAGCTGTGGGATGCAAACTCCCATCCGTTCTCCTTAAGAACTCTGGCCACTTCCTTGACTGTCTCCTTGTCCTGCTCATATGTGGGTGATGTGGGATCATTAGTTCTATACCCTAAAACCCCCTCATATCCTGTAAGAGCTATAATTCCCTTAGCTCCCTTATATGAGAAATCCGGATGTTCTTCCACAAAAGCATCAAGTATAGGCACTAAATCAAAAGCACCCCTTACAACGCTTCCGTCATCTAAAATCATCTCACAGGTCGGCTTACCATCATCGCCTATAACTATCCTGGAAGCAAATCCGTCTCCATCCATATATTCATAATAGCTCACATCGTCCTGAGACAATACAAATGGTTTTTTTCCGGGTGGGAGATATATCTCACCGGGCACAAATTTTGTTTTTCCGTTCTCATCAGTAACCTGCTTTACAAGATCATGCACACTCACAAGTACATAACCGTCTTCATACATGCTCTGCATCATCTTCTCGAATTCATATATGGTGGTCATATACATATTATATCCTGTGCTGTCATAATCTCCGTCAAAAGCTTTACTGTTATCAGCAATCAGTGAATGAAAGAAAATATGATTTATCTGAGTAACTGAGGTATAAGAGCCTCCATAAAGAACTAACGATTCTTTTTCTTTTACCAAATCATTAACCGCCGATACAAGAGCGGGATATACCTCATATCCGCCTTCATTTCCCCGATAGGCTTTAATAAGTTCAATTGCCCCATCATAGTCATAGCTTAAAGTAAGCTTATATGCCTGCTCAATCAGTTCTTCTCTTTGTGCGATTTCTTTTAGAAGTCTTTCCTGCTCCTTTCGAGCCTCAAGCTCCTCAGGGGAAAGCTTCTCTTCCGAATTATTATTATCATTATCATTGTTGCCAATAATCTCATCGTTATTTTGAATGTTATCATCCCTGTTATGTTTTGAGATTATATAATATGATCCTGCCAATATAATAAGCAGCAGCAGTTCTATTAATAATATTACGCCAAATTTCTTAGCTGTTTTCTTTCCTTTTCTGCGTTTTCTAGCTTCATGTTCTTCGGTCATTGGGCACCTCACTCTGTTATAAATTATGATAAATTTTTTAGCATCTCAGTCTCAATGAAAAGAAGCACCCAAAGTTTATACATAATATCTTTGCGGCTGCTTCTTATATTTACTATCCATTACTGTTACTTAAATACTTCTCGATATTCTTAATCGCCTCTTTTTCATCGGGGCCATCTGCTGATACAAAGATCTTATCCCCTGATGCAAGACCTAAACTCATCATTCCCATAATACTTTTAGCATTGATTTTTTTATCTTCGCATTCTACATGAATACTGCTTTCAAATTGACTCGCTACTTGGACAAGTTGCGCAACAGGTCTTGCTTCTAAGCCATTAGGGATATTAATTACTATTTCTTTTCTTATCATATATTTTCTCCTCCTTATACTTACGAAAATGTTCAGCATAATTACTAAGCTTTCGTAGTCTATGGTTGACACCGGATTTACTTATTGGTGGCATTAACATTGCTCCTAATTCCTTTAATGATGCATCCGGATGCTCAATTCTTAGCTTTGCAATATCACGAAGCCCTTCAGACAGATTTCCAAATCCTATATTATCTCTTATATATATGATATCTTCAATCTGTTTTGCCGCTGCCTTAACAGTCTTACTGATATTAGCCGCCTCGCAATTAACCTGCCTGTTTACTTGGTTACGCATTTCCTTTAGGATACGCACATTTTCAAGATCCATAAGTGATACATGAGCTTCCATAACATTGAGTAAATCTACAATTTGTGAACCTTCTTTGATATACACTACATGGTATCTTTTTCTTCGGATAATCTTGGCATCTATTGAAAAGGTATATATAATCTCCTGTAACCTTTCTGCTTTTTCAATATCATCAGTAACAAATTCCATATGATATGCCTTCTTCGGATTACTCATTGAGCCGCATATAAGGAATGCACCGCGAACGAATGCTCTCTTGCAGCAGGTATTCTGTGTTACCAAGTTACTGGGATTACCCAGTCTGCCATCAGTATTATCATAGATATTATGCTTCGCAGCATTCAGAATTTTTATTATAATATCTTGATCTTTAACAATTAATATATATGTTTTATTGCTTTTAATTCCTTGATTTCGTTTAATTGAAATGTCAATACTAATATTAAATGTTTTTTTGATTAATGTAAAGTACTTTCGTGCAACCACAGGACTTTCTGTCTGAAGTTTTAAACACAAATGAGACTTGTCCTGTATTAATTGTCCTCCATAGGCTAAGATCGCCGCCAGTTCTGCTATCCGGCAATGCCTGGCATCACTTATTCGCAATGAAAGCTCTTCTTTTACTTTCTTTGAAAATGACATATCACATCAGCACCTTCAATATATTACTATTCTTTTTCTATATCTCTATGCTCAGTCTTTATTCCATAGCCTAACCCTACCATCCTTTCGGCAATCTCGTTAGTAAGAGTAACAGAACGGTGTTTACCTCCCGTACAGCCTATACTGATTACAAGCTGATTCTTACCTTCTGATATATAATGAGGAATAAGAAATGTCAGCATATCCTCTAATTTGTCCAAGAACTGACCG
>DUQV01000132.1 GCA_012837605.1 Clostridiales bacterium
AGATATCATAGATACATATAATGAATTGTCCACATAATGAATTGTCTGTATAATAGCATCATAGCACCTTATGTTTCAACATACAAGAGTTCTATAAATAATTTACCATGAAGGTATTTGTATACGTCTACTCCACGACAGTTCATTATACTATATCTTCTTTTAAAACCGTTTATCTTGGTCTGTCAAAATTTTTTTCGGAGTGTTTATCAGTATATATTTTCTCTAATTCCAAAAGGTCAGGATTAATGGACTATACAAGCAGATACGGAATGGACTTTAACCCATTTATAAAAAACTCAAATGAAGTAGTCATGGAAACCTCTGAATATAATGAGATAATTTTTCGTTTAAATTACCTGTTAGATATAAAGGGGTTTGGGGTATTAACAGGTGAACCAGGACGTGGTAAGACAACCACCATAAGAAGCTGGGTAAAGGGACTTAATACTTCTCTTTACAAGGTAGTATATAGCTCTCTTTCTACGCTGACAGTTGCAGAATTTTACAAGCATTTCGCTACGGAGCTGGGGCTTGAATCCATGAGCAAATTTTATAGAAGGCCCATTGGTCATATAATGATCAATGGGCTGCAAAAACATATTAATATAAATAATTTAATTCATAAATACCGGAGGAGTAATGATAGGCATATATCCGCTGCAGGAAGTGATTTGAGAAATAAGTAATGATGCTCTACTCATAATATTTTCTAATAAACCGCTCTGATCATCCAGCAACTCCTTAACTATATCAATTTCGTTCCAGTTTACCTCATGCATATTCTCTTTAACAAAAAAAAGCGAAAAGCCAAATGATACTGTTAATTCATACAAGAAGCTTGGTTCAAATTTTAGAACCCTAGTAAAAATTAGGTTTATTCTCCTCTCATCAGTGTCTTCAACCTCCAATTTATCACGGCAAATTAATTTTGCCTCTTCTGAAGCACTACTATCAATGCATCGATATACAATATGTTTCAATACTAAGTCATGTCCTTGGTAAAAATATTTCTCAAAATTTAGCATATACACTATCCTCCGTCTTGTCTCGCTCAAACAACAAATTATTTCTATTATCAAATATAGTATTAGACCTAGCTAAATAATTAGATCTATTCCACATATTATTTGATGCAGACAGAATTTTTTCATTATAAATATGTCTTACAAAAGCAAAAGTTGCACATAATTCATTATACACTTCTAAAGAAGGTTTGAGATACTCTTTTATAGCCTTTTCAACAGTTTGGTTTAGAGATTCATTATTCTTAAATGCCTTAATTACTAATTGCTTGTGCAGATCCGGATCAATTCTTACATTAAATGAACCTTTATAGCTTTTATCCGGGTCTTTTCCAATTTCTTTGCAAAAATCCAAATAATCATCTACCGCATTATGAAATTCTTTTTCAATTTCACCGGCATCTGTACTTTCAAATGTTACCAAGTCAGCTATTCCTTCTATTTTGCCGTAAAGAGCTTTATCTTCCGAATTATATTCTATTTTTGTGAAATATCCCTTATATTCTAATATATTACTCATTATAGCTCTCCTAATTCTTTTAAGAAATTTATTAAATTTTTCAATGTACCTATTTTAACTATATCTGAGGGATGATGTTTGTGTAACAAAATCTTTTTTCCGTCAGAACTTCGATAAAATATTACTCTTGAGCCTGATGTTTTCCCTTTATTATATTCAACAAAACCCAAACTATTAAGTAACTTCCTTACTTCAGAATATGTAAAATCCTTAGGTACAGTTAATAATCTTGCCTTAAGTTTGTCTATTTTACTCAATAAAAAGCCCTAAACCCTTCTTTAGTAATTTGCAACTACCCTCTAGTTGCATTTTATAATAATTGTATTCTAATGTCAACAAAATTTATGTACTAAGAAATATTACGAATTTATTAATGATTTTCCGCTGAATTGTAACAATTTCATAATGGTGACAGGCACCATTACAGATTTGTTAAGATATATTACAATTATATTGAATATTCTCCTTTGAAATTAACAATTCCCCATTACTATCCTACCACCGGAAACCCCAGCTTTACCTTGAACTGGTCACCATCTATCTCAACCTTAAAACTACCACCGCACGCCCATGTAAAGCTTTCGGCTATGGATAAGCCAAGTCCGCTCCCCTCGGTAGACCTAGACTTATCTCCTCTTGAAAATCTCTGAAGGACATCCTCAGCTGTAAAATCCATATCATATGATGCTGTATTCTTTACAGTGATATTTACAATATTATCCTCCACATCCATATCAATGAATACTCGGGTTCCCTGAAGCGAATATTTTAATGCATTGCCGATTATATTCTGGAATACACGATACAGCTTCTTTCCGTCTGAGTAAATGTATATTGGCACATCCGTCAGAGTAGTCTTTATGCGAATACCTGATTTTTCAATATCATCCTCCATATCACCTAAAGTCTGCTCAATCAACCTTCTAATATCAATCCTCTCCATATCAAGCGGCAGATTTCCGCTTGTGCTCTTCGCCAGATCGAAAAGGTCAGAAACAATATTCTTGAGTCTTCCCGATTTTTCAGCCAGAATACTCACATAATCTCTAGCACTCTCGGGCAAATCCTCCTTCGACAGCAGATCCACATAGCTGATTATCGATGTCAGCGGCGTCTTAAGATCGTGGGAAACGTTCGTAATCAGATCTACCTTCATCCTCTCGGATTTCATTTGCTCCTTAAGGCTTGCCTGAAAACCTTGATTGATTTTCTCAAATGTTTTGTTGTTCTCATTAAAATACCAGAAAATAATAATGCCTTCAAAAAGCACCGGAAGCATCCACACAAAGATGTTTCTTGATGCAAGCATAAATAAAAATGTGAAAAATACCATCGCACCACTGGCAACCGTAAAAATAACCTGCCTCCTGTTAAGAGATTTAGTCAGAGGAAAATGTGTGAACCTACTGTCATCAAAGAAGCTCCTGATAAAATTACTTATCCCACTGAATACAGAATAAATCAGGCTATGCTTCAGCAGCCTTCCTGCTTTAAGCTTCCTGACCAGGCTAAGAAGAATTATTCCGCAAACAATCGTAGTTATAGCCGTCAGGATTCCGGTCATTATAAGCACAAAATACTGATACATGCTCAAAATATCCGTTCTTTCAGAATATCTGAACCGTCTCAAGAATCCTTCTATTCCAAAATACCACATCAACAGCACAAGAATAAAAACCCCAAGCTGAATATCACTATAAATCCTGTCTGTATAAGGCGACAAATGAACCTCGTCATCTTCTGCCTTTCTCCCTGTTACCGCAATCAAATAAATAATACATAATAAAGAAAAAACTACCGCTATTACAATTGACACTGCAATCGGAAGAAGCCACGCTTTTTCCTGTTCCCATTGCATTTGCATTTGCCCCATGTATTCCTCTGTAAAAACCAGATACAACGTAAATTCATCATGAACATAGGATTGAACATTCTTATATGTGTTCTCTCCATAGCTCCATTGTTCATTTTCATACAAATACAAATACTTCTCATGTTCAAGTATATCATCCAAACCGGCATTATACTTAGCCTTCTCGCCGTCAGTTATATAATACAGATACTCCGGCTCCGGCTTGATACTCTCTGTATCATTTACAAAATGATTAATTACATCCCGAACAGCCCTAGATAGTTTTCCATATACAAACGTTTCGCTCTGTACATAATTCTCAACAAATAAAACCTCCGGATTTACTTCACTGTCATAGATTAAATTCATCATTACCATCGATGCGGTAATGAGTACTACCGTCAATGAAAATGCAATAAATTTTGATAGCCTGCTTCTGCTAAACTTTCTCAATTTTGTAGCCAATTCCCCACACCACCTTTAAATATTTCGGTTCTCTCGGATTGATCTCGATTTTTTCACGAATTCGTCTGATATGGACCATCACGGTGTTTTCAACCGAGTAGGCTATCTCCTGCCATACCCGCTCATATATCTGCTCCGCGGAGAACACACAGCCGGCATTCCTCATCAGAAACTCCATAATCTTAAACTCCTTCGCTGTCAGCTTGACCGGCTCCCCGTCCACATATAGCTCAGCTTTTTCCGTGTCAAGACAAAGCCCGCCTACAATAATCTTAGCCGACGAATTAGCATTATGCATATCTCCCAGCTGCAGATACCTTCTTAGCTGACTCCTCACCCTCGCAACCAGCTCCTGCGGATTGAACGGCTTCGTAACATAATCATCCGCTCCCATAGAAAGCCCCAGTATCTTGTCCGAGTCCTCCGACTTGGCCGACAGAAGAATAATCGGGATATTCCTGTCACTCCTAATCTTCATCATAGTAGACAGCCCATCCAGCTTAGGCATCATAATATCCAAAATAATAAGCTGCACCTGATTCGCCACTAGGGCATCCAAAGCCTCCATCCCGTTATAAGTCTTAATCACATCATATCCTTCCATTAATAACAGCTTCTCAATCGCTCCGGCAATCTCCCTGTCATCATCTACAACCAAAATCCTCGCTGTGTCCATATCCGACACCCCTCCTCATACAACCGATAAACTCATCCTAAAAGGCGATTCTTAACTCCATATTGACAAAAATCTTACAACAATCTTAACAATGTAAGTGCTGCATGTCAAACATTGTAATACTTTTGATAGCGTCAAGATACTTTAAGTTGAAATTATATAAAAGTATCCCTTTGTGTTAAGTACATTTATAAGTTTCTTAAGTGTGTATTAAACCAGATTACCTTCTTGGCTGTATAGCCTGGAATTGAAGCCTGTATCCGGTCTATATACAAGTATTTTCCTTAAAATGCATTGTAAAATTATGTTCGTCATATATTTGCATTTCAATATTTCAATCATTTTTATTCTGATAACTGATAATAGTATTTATAATTCTTCTTAGCAGCTTAATACAAAACCTCTTTTCTCCATCATAGATACATTTATACTTCTTCATATTATAAATAGAGGTATTAAGATATTTTATAGCTTTATTACTATGTCCGGCACTTAACAGATTAAAAGCTTCGTACACTGCCTTAACCCGAAATGAGTGGATGTCTCCTTTTTTACTGTATTTAATAATGCTTTCTTCTATGCTGCTAATTGAAGCATTATTATCTGAAGCAGAATTTTGAATACTATCAAAGTTCATAAAAATCAAAAGAAGCTGATAATAGATACGCTCTAGCTTAATAATATTTAGAACTTCCATACTAATATTATTGTTTTGTATTTTATTTAAAGCCTGTCCTGCCTTCAAATAATTATTAGTATCAAGATAATAGTAATACTCAAGTACCGCCTGATATGCATATATATCATTCAAAGCCATATCCGGACATAAACATATAAGTTCCTCTCCTATATCGCTATAGGTTAAGCCTCTTATTAAATACTTGGCAATAACCAACTGTGCATTATGGCATAGAATATTATGTTTATCTAATCTAAGAAGATTATAACAAGCCTTATCATTACATATCCTTTTAATGCTTGCTGTTCCATTCATAAAGAATAATCCTATACCAAAGGATAAAAAGCACCATATATAGAGCCACATCACCGGTGATAATGGAGCGGTAATCAAAATCACAAGACCTATAATACCGGTTATAAGGTTAGCAATACACCCTCCTATAGTATATAGAAGGGCTTTATTATTTATAGAAATAGGATACATGATACACTTAAATCCTATGTCATTAATCACCATTCGTTTCAATCTTTTGCTTTCTTTTTTTAGGACTAAGTTATATAGCTGAAGATATGAAAATCTCCATCCCGTAAGAAGACCTCCCACGAGATGTCCTGTCTCATGAATAATTAATTGCATTATAAATCCTATAGCTATAGCAGGGACTATATGTAACAGTACTCTTTCCACGCTTTATTCTCCACATCTGAATAATAATCAGCTTATTTTAGTCGTTCTTTTACACTGTTCGACTTCATTTCAGAACCGGCACTCTTGCACCATGTTCAATACAATCACAACAGTAAGCACCGTATCTTACACATTCCTCAATGGTATCAAATGTCTCATCAAGTATCATGTCATTGTTTTTTATTTTCTCACACCCTTGCCTATGGGCAAGATAATACCAACTCTTTTTTTCAACATAATATCGTGATTTTTTTACTATATTTGCACCTGTAGAAGCTATCTTGTTATAAGTGAAATTTCTGTCCGGACCATATGGATAACCCTGAAACACCACAAGGATATTTACATCATCTATATACTCTGCCCATTCATGCTGTTTGTCCTCCGGAAATGAAAAGGAATAGGTTATCCCCTGCTTATTTGCAATATAATTATGCTTGCTTGTATAATAGCTCATTACTTCTTCCAGCTTATTAATAATAGCTCCTCTTTTTACAAGCTCATAATCTTCATCATGAAGCAGCATGCTATTTCCATGTCTTGATCTGAAATCCGCATATCCGGGATTGGTCTGAAACTCCTTATAGTTACCTTCTATTACCGGTTCGATCCCTAGAAGATTATTTTTATCATAAACATATACCATATCCGAAAGCGTAAAACGGTAAATAAAACATTCATCTTCATAACTATAAGGCAGCTTTTCACTCCATACCCGTTCAACGTATGTGTTGCCATCAGCCGCCTTATACTCATCATAATAATACACATAATAACCGTCCGTATCACATAGAAGGATTACCGGTATATATATCTCCATTTCAGCTTGTGCGGCATAATCGGATATGATCCCAAGAGATGAGAAAAGGGATGAATAAAATATTGTCAGCATTTCATCCTTTTTTATTGAGTTACCACCGTAAGAACCGGTCTTTGACAAATAATTAACCGCATCCGCTGTGGCGGAAGATAATGCTGATGTTATCTCATTGTTTTCATTCTCAATTGCCTTTAGTTTTCCCACAGATATATCTGTCTTTATTACTGCTCCTAAGAAAAATATTAGAAATATTAAAGCAAAATGGTATATCTTCATGTTACTCTTCCTTTAAAATTTTATTGTTTTATATTTATTACTTGGTCATTATATACTCACTTTTCTCAATCAAAAACCACCTTTTCGTAATAGACGGATATATTTTCCTAAGAATCTGTCGTGCTGTAGTTGATAATTTATTACTTACTTTGATACTAAATACATCATTTACGTTAAAACTGTACCTGCCGCTATTATATAGTTCTTCAAGTATTTCTTCCGTATGATTTATATGTTCATACTCCATTATATTACCCGTAAACACAGGTATTTTGGATATACAATTTGGACATCCCGGGTTAGTTCCATCAGGATACAGATTGTATTCATACCCGCATATATCACATACCATGGTCGCACATACAGTGGTAACCGGAACAGTTATGGATACTCCTTTATACCCAATCGTCACAGGCTTAGTACCCAGATAACATGTATCAAGATTATCGACATAACCATCTGATACTTCCTCTGTGTGTCCATCCATATATGTTGCAAGTAATGTCACGTTATTTTCTTGTAATGTTGTTCCTATTGTTATTATGATAGGTGTTGTTGTCGGCCTGATAATACGCAGGCTTTCTACCCATGCCCTACAGTACGGGCATCCGGGATCTGTACCGTCTGCATTGAGATTGTAAACGTGTCCATTTGGACAGTTCTTATTTCTTGGTATAACAGTAACGGTTATTTCACATGTATTGCTATATGTTTTTCCCTCAATGGTATAGCTATATGTTAATATGGCCGTCATGTCTTTACATATGGCTGAAGTAGAAAAATCCGTTTCGCATAATACTGTTTTTTCAGATCCATTCATATATACGGCTTTAGCTGTAGTTATTAACGGGTCATTGATATATACCGTCTGATTTGAATGTGTTGGAGTAATTGAAACAATAAGTTTATCACACTCTAATGAATAATCTTCTTCGTGTCCGCAGATAGTTACCCATGTATTAACCCCCAAAGAATGATCAAAGCCACATACATTTATGTATTCGGTGGCATCCTCAATAACATAATATGTACCACCGTAATATTCAAATTGTCTTGTTCTTTGAGAAAACCATTGTAAATGTGTTGTTAAATCTGAAGGATTATATTGATCAGCACGCCCTCGACCCAAAAGATTATCAAAATATCCTTTTATAGTATTAAATGACGAATACAAATATCTTAGCTCTTGTACTGTTATATTTGTTGGGAATCCTAGGTTGCTATAACCATAAACAGGTGTATCACTACCATATTGTTTCCACATATAGTTTTTAAATCTAAATCGAATATCACCATTCGAATCCACATATGATTCATATGTAATGTAATAGATATTTGGCAGATCATCTAATTCTCTTTTGTCATAATAATATCTTGATGATATTCCGATTCTGATATAACGCGGAATATAACAATACCCTTGGCAATTATCTCTATAAAGCATTGTATCAAATGCCCTTCTTGCGGAATCTAAATTTAATGAGTTTGTGAAGTCATAATAAGTGTACGAATCTTTTAATTCTTTAGATGTGTGATAAGCGTAACAACCCGATGTATATGTAATAAATCCATTATTCTCTTGCGGATATGATTTTATATATTGATATACGATATTTCGGGGAATATGTTCGGTTGTTCCCATAATTCCAAGACCACTGACATCATAATCATAACCGCATGACCATTGATAATAGTATATTAGATTACCGTTAACATATGATGTACTACCACAATTCGGGCATACATTTCTCCAATGTGTAAAATTATGGATTACACTATTTGTATTTGTATCCCAATAGTAATCTACATATCCGTTATCAAAAGCATTTTTACATACTGAACAAGTTGCATTAATTATTATATAAGAAATATATTCCGTACAAGCACCGGAATGAGCATGCTCATGAATGAATTCTTTACTTCCTGTATGTCTGTGTCCGTCATAACAATTCTCATCATGCACATGGTTAGAATCTGCGGGCTTATCTTCTGCATCTGCAAGGATGCTCTCATTTGTATCCTTATTAAAATTTCCATCATTTATCGGGTTCTCTACATAAGGTCTTTCCGTTACTACATCCCTATAATGATATTCATTAGAACCTTTGTAAGCCTTATTTTGATCATCGATTATTTCTTCGAGAGTCTTAAATCTATAATCTGGTTCTAATATTTTATATCTGTGTTCAAGCGAGATATTGAATAAACCGTTACCGACTCCCATCCTCTCCGTATATATTTCATAATCGTCTGATGTAATGACTCCGTTTTTCTTTACATCAGAAATAAAATCCTTTGTAATATCTCCATACATTGCCTTCATGACAGCTTCGGTTCGCAGTCCAAAATAGATAAATACCGATACGAATATAATTAGAAGTCCTATAAATACATCAATAATACATTCCCATACTTTATTCATATTAATGCACCTCTCCACCATAGATAAATCTTTTCTTTCTTCCAAGCAATGAAGTAGAGAAGAATGTATTCTGTAACCGATATAGTAAGGACTTATCCTTCTTAATCACTATTATTGATACATAATTACCTTCATCAAAATAATACATTCCTACGGAATAGACTGTATCTAGGATTTCGGATGTATATGTTATGTCAAAATAAGAAATATTACTTAAGCCGTTTCCAATATGACAGAAAGGACATCCGGGATCTGTACCATCATTATTCTTATAATAAACATGCTCATTGGGGCAGGTAATTGTATCCAGCATATTTACCACCTCTACTGCTATGGTGACAGAAAATTCTTTATATATTATTCTGATAGTCTGTAATCCCAACTCACGAGGATTAAAGTCCTCTATGATATATCCCTCATGTGCAAATTCTCTATGCTCATCTCGAAAGATTAGGATAATTGCTATATCCGGTGTTGTTCCAAGTTGCACAAGGTTTGAACCGTTCGTAAAATGTGCTTCTATGCCTATCAACTCGTTTGAACATATCGGGCACCCCTTCGGACTCTCTGATAAATCGTAAAGCGTTCCACATATAGGGCATTCTATGACATTAACAGATAAGACGGTTAAAGTTATAGTATCAGTTAAACCCATATAGCTTACGGTTGCCGTAAAGGTACCGGGTACCAGTGTTGTTCTGTCTATAGACCAATCATCAATCTCTCCGGTACTTCCATCTGCATAGGAAGCTGTAACTGTTAAAGGTATGGTTTCATATTGAAAGACAGATATTTCTTTTAGTGATACATTTATGCTTACGACCTTTTTGGTACAGACCGGACAGTTTTCCTCCGATATGAGATATTCTGTACCGCATACAGAGCAGACCTTTAATCTTTCATTTACCCATACTGTTATATCAACTCCATAGCCGCCAAATTCTATTGTAACCGTCTGTAAACCAAGCCTCTCAGGATTATAATTGCTTGTCCATCCGGTTACTTCCTTCTTGGAGCCATCATTGTATACTCCAAATACCTTTATAGGAAGATTTGTACCCTTAACAACCTCAATATAATCCGGATTTACTTCTATTCCGGTAATTACCCCGTTACAATAAGGACATCCGGGATCTGTATCATCCGAATTCAGTTCGTAGCTGTTATAACATTTGTGACATTCCTTTTGAATTAAAGTCACTGTAACAGACACCTTAAAACTTGCCGTTATGCCATCCTCTGTGTAAGATATGGTTAGATTTTGTAATCCTGTTTTTGAAGCATCAAATCCTGTTATATAATAATCCGATGAGCTAAGAGACTTATTAGTTCCGTCACTATAATTAGCCTGTACCGTAAATGATGGAAGTGTGTATTTTTGTATAATCTGTGAAGCAGGCAGAGCTGTTATGTAAACAAGGCTTTTGTCAGGCTCATCATTATGTGTATGCACAGATAATGATTGCATCTCATTTGTAGAGATAAAAGATGCCCTAGTAATATTTTCTGTCTTCGTTAGCATGGTCTTCTTATTACTCCCTGTTTTTGTCTCCAAGCTGCATATATCTTCACCCATAACAGGTTTGATATCCTGAAGTTCAATATCATACCTATCCCCGGTTGTATCAAGAAAATCTGCAAACTCTTCATACATCTGCTTATCAAGATAGCCTCTGTCACGTATTGTGTCCGTAAACTTATGTGTCTTATCATCAACAATACTATCAATATTTTCGCTGTTTAACCCTGCTATATATTGCAGCGGAAACATTATTATCAAGATTACAGCTAAAAATCCCGCTGTCAGTCTCCCCGGAAAATCCATGATATACTCCTTTAGTGTTAAATACCCATATATGTATATAAAATCATTACTATGCGTCTGTTTTCATCATACTGATATTTTTTCTTATAATAGCCACTCTTTATATATGTAAAATACAATTCATAATCGTGTCCGTTAATCGGAAGCAAAAAATCATCTACCATTATGGGATATTGTCTATATCCCATAATGGCTGCATAAACTTCCTTATCAGAAACCTGATTGATGTCAGTAAGGCCGCATTGCTCAAATATATGCTTGTCTTCAATTTTGCTTAGAGTAGTTGCGTCCGAAAGGCGTGATAATGCTCTATACTGGGATTCCAGATACAGCAGACCTAGGCCTAATAACAACGCTCCCAGCAATAGTTCTATTACATGCACAACCGAATTTCGCATTAATTTCCCCCAATAATGATTAATTCTGAGTAAACCTTACACCAAGAATGACTTTATTTGCATTAATAATAACCTCGCTTTTAAAAACAGCTGTAGGCTTAATATAATGCTGCATATTAGAAAAGTTCTTGATATCCTTGATATGCTTCTTGTTCTCATATTTATTGTATACCGTAGAATCAGATACCTTAGTGAACACTTCAACATATATAGGAGCAGTCTCTGTTACATCATAATCTCCAAGCTGTTTCTTAATAAAGTTTACAACCTCTGATCCTCTTATTTCTTCGCCATCATACATTGTTATATCATGCTTTGCATATTCTGCTGCAATACCCTCTGTATTTGCTATTACGATGTCTGCTGCCCGTGTCATGGATCTGGCAGAATTTATAACATAATATATTATGATTCCCGTCAGTATCACGCCAACCACCGCCAGAAATATCTGAGGAACAATATCAATGTTTTTATTCTTCATGTTTACCACCTGTGATTAGACTTATTTGTAGCCACAACATTTTATTGCTGAATAAATGTTATACTTTCTACTATACCATTATCATTTCTGTTAACCTTTCCTAGGAATACACCATTAGGATTTATGTAATTAGTATTAGCTTTGTCAATTTCCGGAGTGGGAGAAGGTCCCTTTTGGTACACAACAGGTGTAGGAGTAGGAGTAGTTTTTTTTGCATTCTCTTTTGTCAGCACATTAATGTTAAAGTCTCTTTCCTTATCATTAATTAAATCAACCAATAAGCTTCCCATTATACTTCCTCCATCATATGCCAGCAGATCAAACTCAGCCATCGAGCTTATCGCATTATTAATTCTCTCTGTGCCCTCGTTCAAGTCCTTTCTCTTATCTTTGAATACTCCTGTGGACCATGCGATTATAAGTCCTACCAAAATTACCGCGACCACCACCATAAAAATTTTTACTGCAATATCACTGTTTTTTGTTTTCATATGTAACCTCCTTAAAATTATAAAATTTTAATATAATATTATTACCATGCCATATTCTCAATTTCTTCAATCAGCATATTCAGCTCCCTCACAGATGATATCAAAGCGGGCAGCAAACCATATGTAAATAACAGTATGAACGGAAGAGCCGCAAGTAAATATGCCCGAAATACTCTCCTACGTATAGACTTTTCATTCATCAGCTTTCTTTTTGATATATAACCGTCCTGATCGAGTTTTATTTCATCAAATGCCTGATAAACAGGCATGGAATCACACCGTATCAGATTTTCAACTATTCTTCTGAAGGGTTCGTATGGTTCTCTTTCCATCAGTTCATTTAAAGCTTCAATATCTCCTGAGGCGTAATCATCAATACACATTCGGATTGACTTCTTAAAGACCAAAGCAAAGGATTCCATCTCAATTAATATCTGCTTTACTGTTATCGTTTCATTGTGCATTAACATTCCGATAATAGCATTGAACTGATTGACCTCGTCCTCCATGGCATCTCTTGACACCGATGAACCATACCGCAATAGTACGGAAGGCAGATAATACGCTATGATACTAATGCATAGACATATAAACAAATCAGGAAATGAAAAATAACTGCTTGAATACCTCTTCACACGGGAGTATATCTCTTCAGCTAATGCCCCGGATATTGTCCGACTATAATAAATTCCATCTTCATTAAATGCTTCAATAATATCATCAGGATTATCCGGGAAAGAGCTTGGAGCTTCTTTATATTTTTTTAAGTAAGTTTTCACAGTTTCAGCCATGGCTTCAGTTTGACCGGCTCTTACTGTTGATGTTAAAGACTCCATATCACAGGCATTAACAGTCATCAGCTGCTTTCTGCTGTATCGGCGGAGGTATACGGTAACTCCTACGGACAACAGAAACATAATCATGGCAAATATAAAGCTTCGAAGAACAAAATGTCTTGCACGAATATTATTACCGCTGTCACGAAGCTTCCTTTGCAGTCTTTCCTGCTTGGCAGCATTCTTTTCACAATAATTATCCATAGCCCTTTTTATAATTCTGATTCTGTCAATTCTGTAAAGCCACTTGTGGCTTGAAAGATGAAACACTGTATATTCCGCACTCTTTCGCATTATTATATATATACCCAGAACTATAGCCAGAAGCCCGATATCCAGCAAAAAGCCCTGACTGCCATAATAAAATGTATTCATGTTCTCTTTTAAGCTGATGGCAAATTGTTTAACAATATCTATACAGAAAATAGGAGCCACAACACACAGAATCACGCCCATAAATTCCATATTCAATCTTAGAAGCTTATCTGTCTCGATACTGATTTCTCTCTGCAAGTTTTCAAGGTTGCTGATAAAAAGTAAGCTTCCTTCATGTTCCCTGTCTCCCTGCTCCATTACCCTTACGCATTGACTGACAAATGACCGCAAGTACTTATTTGGTACGTTATCATAATATTCTCTTAATCCCTCTTCTTTATCCGGCATCAATAAAAGCTCATATATTTGATCTGCTGCTGCCTTCATATCTATGCTAAGATGCTCTCTTGCTCTATATAGGGCGTTATCAATACGGTATTCCACATAATAATAATGCACCACATCTGCAAGCATTCTCTCTGTTTCTGTCAGTATCTTTATCTCATACCTCTGTGACATGCGGCTGACAACCTCTGAATTTATGACATATATTGCAATTCCTGCTGTAATTAAGGTTATTAATCTTCTGTTTGTCATATAGATTAATAAAAATGCGATGATACTAATACTTAATGAAAGCAAACAGGAGAACACAGACTTTTTTGCTATTGTTTTGCTGTCACAAGAGCTTATTAACCGATACCGATAAGATAATTTTTTAATATAATTGCGGATTAAAGGAGAATTATCAAGAAATGAATAAAGTCTCTGAATAATAAAGTCAGCTGTCATATTACACTTCCATTCTGCTAACAATTTGAAATCACGTTGAAATCCAGAAAAGCTTGCCTTCTGTCAGGAGGCAGATTGTTTAGAATTATTTTTGAAAGACCATCGCTGATTGGGTTTATCATCTTGTATATTCCATTATCATATATAACAATATCTCTGGTATAGTATGTCTTCTTACGGGTGAGCATCTTTAGGCAATGAGCTATCTCTTCAAGTTGTCCGTTAATATCTTTGGCTGCATCGAAGGATGTTTCATCACTGTCATAGGGTATTATCTCAGTAATTCTGTCAATATGCCTGTGTCCGTCATTATCCTTAACACAATGAACATTAAGTCGAATCAGCCTGGCAACCATAGACTCGGTATTTTCTATGCCTGAATTTCCATTCGCACCTAAGGCATGAACAAAATAAGAAATCAGCTCATCAGATGTTGGCCAATGTCCTGTAGTTATTACACGTTTGGTACCTGCAAGAAGAAGGTCTATAAGGTGCTTAGCGTTCTCTAAACTTGCCGTTTCTCCGAATAAGATTGTGTGTGCATCTGAGCTTTTTAGAAGCTCAATCAGCTTAGGAAACGGCAGTCTCTCACTCGGTCTTGTTCCCAGTATATTCTTATCCGAATATACATCATTCAGGAAGAGCTCAAAATCAGCCTCAAGAGTTCTAATCGGCTGCCTTTTGTCGATTTCCTTCACCGCTGCTCTTGTATAAGTGGTCTTTCCTGAGTTCTGATCACCTGAAAAAAACAGATTGATACATCCGTGGACAGCCCATTTTATAACTTCTATAGGATAATGACTCCCCTGATCAGTAATCAAATCACTCAGGTTATAAGATGCTGTATTAGCATATTTTCGAACAAAAAAAGCCCATTGCGATGCATTATCAGGTCTAAATACTGTTACCCTGCTCCTGCCGTCCGCAAGATGTGTTTTGATCCCGCCCTCAGCAGATGTTAAATGACCTGTTCTGCCATGTTCAGCAAGGTTTTTGCATATTCGCCTGATCACTGCATCCGAACCGAAGGATAAGAATTTTAAATGAATGGGTTTTCCTTTGTATATTACCCATACACTTTCATGTGTACGTGATTTTTCATGGCTTCCTGACTGTATATCATCTTCCATGTATAAATAGTTTTTATTTGTAATTCCTGATACACCACCTGATATACCATCCAGTGATAAATCTTCCATTATTAATAAGTCAACAACCGATAATCCATACGTTTCTTCATAAATTCTCTGTGCTGCTATGTTAAGCTTGTCATCAAAAGTTAACGAATGAGGAAGCATACTATATGCCTTATGAATATCTTCATCAGTAATACCGTAGCAATAACCATCGGAATCCTTAATAAGTCTATCCAGCTTAGTAAGCTCACATATGCCTTGAAACATTCTTTTTTGACCGTTTCTTTTTTGCAGATATAGCATAATTTCAAATTTATCCACTGCAGTAAGCTGATTAATATTATTAAAAGGAATGATTTTATCTATAGAAGTCTCATCGACCTTTATTATGTTTAACAATGTATGTTTCACTCTGGATAATACAATGATTTTAGAATTCATGTCACCCTGTGAGCACATACGTATGGCATTACTTAATGACCGCTTAAGTGCTTTTCGGTTTTCGAGATCCTTTTTGTTAAGATTTAAGATATCTATGTCCATATTAATAATATCTTTAATGATTTTCTTAAATCTCTCGCATAAATATTCTATAGAATAATTCATCTCAAAGCAGTCTTCATAATCAACCTTACCTTTAAATATATAGTAGATAAATATTGCCATCCCGGTTAAGAGCAGTACTGAGAGAATTAAATCTGTCAGCTGCATATTCTGCTCCTTTCCATCCTTTTCTTATCCGCGGCATTTATCATATTCATGATCTTCATGGTGCTGCAGTAAGCCTGATTGAAGAAGTAATCTGCTTCTTTCAAATAACCACTGTCAGCCATAAATATTCTTCTTATCATTCCTTTTGTTTTATATGTACCTGACACCTTTCTGCTTTGCAGACCCTCCCTTACCATATCAAGTATGCTGCATTGATTTTGTGCATCCAGGTATTTTGAGCAATATGGTATAACACCGGAATTATGATTATTAATATAATGATGATATTTTCTTCGGCAGTTGACTATATTGTATCCGGAATTCTTATCATAATTTCCAAAAAGGAAAAATACATTCTTATATTTATCCAATACTTCTTTATATTCATTAAATAGCTTATTAATAGCATACTTTCTTTGCGTCAGATTGATTATTATGACATCAGCCGTTGACATAAGCTTAAAGGATAATTCATCATGTCCGCTGTTTGTATCAATCATAATAACATCGACATGATTTTCTGCCTGCTGAATCATTCGAAGAAGGTTACTGCAGATATCCCGGTCAAAGGTTTCATAATTTCTTGTTTCGGTACCGGGAAGCAGGAGTAATGAGGTATCCGGGAAGGTGATGCAGCAGCTTTCCAATATATTGCCGGTCAGCCAATTCATATTGCTGTACATTACTGCAGCATCTATTCCTATATCCTGAAAAAGACTTTCCTCCACATTTACACCATTCATGCTTTTGCCTATCAGCGGCTCTTCCAGGTTGTTCATGGCAAAATGCGTCTGCATCATTAATATCTTCTTTTT
Source organism: Clostridiales bacterium (assembly GCA_012837605.1). Lineage (GTDB taxonomy): Bacteria > Bacillota > Clostridia > Lachnospirales > Lachnospiraceae > Mobilitalea. Next base: position 17,226 of record DUQV01000132.1, read on the forward strand.
ATTAAGCAGACTCATTATAAGTGATATAATGTGAAGATTGCCGGTCTGTCCTTGACCATGCAGAGGTGACCAAAATACAATCCTGCTCATATCATGTTACCCCTTTCCTTGCTCTTAAGAATGCCTTTCGTACTGATGAAGGCTTGATATCCGGCAGAAGCTTACTGATCTTATCAATAATAATCCTTCTCATTCTTGATGAAATCCTTCTAAATTGAATAACCTGCAGTAATTGACATTTAAGTGCATTCTCATAATCATATGTATCATAGTACAGATACTCATAATCAGCATGACTCTCCGGACATTTTATGCTGCTTTTTACCCTCTCGAAATCATCCATGCTTACGATATCCCTGACCAATACATTAATCCTGTTTCTGTTTGCGTCTTCAAAGCATTTTAAATTATTTATTTTATCGATGTTACTGGGTAATGAGTCTGTGATTATACATAAAACATCTGTCTTAATAGGATAATTTTTCACATAATTGAAACCATAAACAACAAAAACCACACCATCTCTATAATCATTCAGCTCATTATCCTTGGGAACCCTTCTTATGTAATTAATATTGCGATAATGAATAATATCATCTGCACTGTCCATATCCATCCCATGATAGATAGCTCTGGTCATAGCACCTGTTTTTGATAAGTCAACAATCAGTACCCGATAATCAAGTACAGTGATGGTTTTTCCGATATAAAGTATTATGTCAAATGCTTCTACTCCTACAAAACCAACGCATACCATTTTTTATCCCTCCGTAGCAAATATGTAATCATTATTATAATTGGTATCTGTAGTTCCTAATTCAGGAAATATTACCTCTGATTCAATATTATTCTTATCCGTTTTATTATCTTTATCCTCATTATTATTCTTACCTGTATCTAATCCTTTATCTTCATCATTTTCATCATTTTTATCATTTCCATCTTTTTCTATCTCTGATTCAATTGCATTAGCTTGATTAATATTGATATTCCCGCAATCGTCACCACTTCGTTTGCTTTGTATACTTGGTATAACAGGAATATTAGTATCGTCTATTTCCCAGCTGATAGAATTTACATCCATGTTTGAGCTTTTTGCCAGCCGATTTTCCATAGCCTTTCTTACTTCCTTATTAAGTAATTGCGAGCATCTTTCAACTATATTAGGATCGTTTTCTATCAAAGAAAGAACTGATATATTGGGGACATAGGTAACTAAAGACTCATCCTGTATATTTGGCTCAATGTATTTTGTTAAATACAATCTTGAACCTTCATATGATCCGGCATCCACTATAGCGGCTGACATTCGCAATATCTCCTCCTCATCTACCCACATGTAGCAGACAGGTGTATCGGGCTGTAATCCTTTCAGAGATTTTTTTGTTAATACTATAAAGTTTTCTCCATTAGGATAAATAATCCTTACATCTACATAATCATTTACCATAATATTCGGACTTATATGGATTACGTCGTATTCTACTTCACGAAGTACCGAAGATACCGAATTTCTAGCCAGCATAGTCTTAACAACATGAGTTCCTTTCGGAATATCAATCACAGCCGTCTTACCTAATTCATTACCGGAAATATAGCTTTCGACAGGCTGGGTTGAATAAACTGTTTTTTGTTCAACCTTATCTTCCGTTAGAATATCACCTGCTCTGATGTCAGACAGTGTAATAAATACGGTTTTTTTATTCTCATTCATCTCCTGCCTTGCCTCTTTTATCATACATTCATATTCTTGACGAATTTGTCCGATCATAATTATCGAGGTAATTATAGCGGCTGATCCGATAACGGTTATACATATCAAGGCTACTGTAATATATTGTTTGGTTGTTCTTTTTAATTTTCTTAGTCTCATATACCACCTCTTACTGTGTATTTGATTAATAGATAGGATAGTATAATGATAAAAACTAATAATACGTTATATCCCAATACAATCCATGTTTTTCGTTTATTACTATTATCAAATTTCTTCTGATGTCTTCGTAATCTTCCGGGCATTCTCATACCTACTGCGTACAGTAGAATAATATAAGCAGTTATTCCTAATAACAGAATGAAAAGTCCTCTTATAACAGCTAAATACCACAATTTCTCATACTCTTACCATCCGCAAGGATAGATTCCTCAATTTTCTTTGATATCATATAGGCAGCCTTTCTGACCCCATGGATGAAAGTGTAATGGGAGCTGCCCCTTGAACAGTTGAAATACCTGTTAATATACTCTTTAGCGCTGCCGTATCTGCAGGCAATCTGAAAATCTTCATTATTAGGAACAGATGAAATATCCTCTATAGGTATGCTATAATACCTTGAGATTTCAGTGTAGCTCATTTTTTTTGGTGAATAATTTCCAACAATAAATAATGATTTAGGGATGAGTGGTTGATAATTTATAAAAAATTCTTCCAGATATTTGGGATTTTGATAGAGATTAATTACTATAAGATCTGCTTCCTGAAGAATTTCCTTAGAACTGAGATGATTCTGCTGAATTACATTGATATAACAAAGATCAGTATTCTTTTCTATTATTCTTAGCAGTTCTTTTATATTGTGATATAATTCATAATCAAAGAGCTCACTGTTAATCACACCGTTTTGTGGTATATAATATAGCCGGTTTTGTATAACCTCCTTTACATAGCTTCTTAGCATACCGGGCTGTTTATCTCCCCGATATATTCTCCTAAGAAGCCCTTCAATTCCTCCCCCTTCATAAAAGCCAACCCCGTACCCCGTATATGAATTCTCAGGATAGTTAAAAAAGGCTTTACCTAGATTTTCTCTTCCCAAGTAATTCTCCATAACTGCTATGGTATATGGGTTATACATAACACTTGCAATACTGACAGCTGCAAAATTATAAAATGCCCCTGACTTCTCATACTCATTGCTCCAAAACGCAATCTTCACATAGAACTCCTCCTCAATTTAAATTTGATTTTGCATCAACTTTGCCGGGATAAATAACAGATAAGAAAAATGATAAAATAGATTTGATAAGAATTTGATAAAATCATAATAATACAGAGTACTTAATATGTAAACAAAAAAATGTAAAAAAATTCAACAAAAATTTTAAAAACTTTTGTTGAATTATTATATACATCATAGTTTTATACTTTCACTCGAACGATAATACAATGATGTAGCAAGAACTCCAAGCAGCAGTAATCCGCTACTCAGTACAAACGGCAAGGCTCTTTAGAATACCGCCTATGTATACAAATATATTACGAAACCCCATAAACGGTTTCATACATATACTTGGCGTATTTCTCCGCTACATTAACGCCTGTAACGCTCTCCATAGCTCTAAAAAAGGCATTTGAGTTTACCTCGCAGACGATAGGTTCATCATTCTCTCCATATAACAGATCGATTCCACAGTAATCAAGCTCCAGTGTATCAGCGACCTTTTCAGATACTTCTCTGAATGATTCTGGGAGTTCTATCGGTTCACCTGTACCTCCCAGCTCAATATTTGATCTGAAATCTGTTTTTGATGTTCGCCTCATACCACAGACAGCTTTACCGCCTATAACAATCACCCTTACATCTCTCCCCCTGCTTGTGGTTATCATTTTCTGAAATAAATGAGCCTTTAGCTTAACCTTCTCCATAAGCACCAGTAATTCCTCTCTGTTATTTGCACAATAGACCTTGGCTCCCAATGAACCATAGCATTCCTTAATAATGCAAGGGTAACCGAGTCTATCTTCTATTAAATTAATCCTTGTACTAACCTCCTGTACGGAGGCTTCCTCATTATAGCAAAGAAGCCCTGCTATTGTATCAGGCATTTTTATGCCGCATCCTGCTAGTCTGATGTGTGTATCCATCTTATCGTCACATACCCGGATGGCTTCATGCCTGTTAAAAAGCCTTATTCCTGTCTTTTCAAGCATTGCTGATGTGTATTTATCCTTATCAAGATAGATTACAAAATCATATCCCTGTATGAATGAGACAGCATTGCCGTTTATAATCATTGCCGTATCAATACTGTTTGGCTTAATATCAACATCTACTCCCAGCTTATTCAGCTCTTCTCTTAGTCTTATAGGTTGATTGACTGCTGATATGAGTCCGGAATAAGGATTTACTAATATTAGTGCTTTTTTCAATTTGAGTTCTCCCTTCGGGTTATCGATAATTAATATCAATATTTTATCACATTGGTGCAAAATTAACATTCATTTCTTTGAGCTTTTTAGACATTAAAAATGCTCTCCCGCACCCTTTTGGTTCGGGAGAGCATTGGATTAGTCTACTTTTTCTTCTTTATTGCAATTATTACTATAGCACCTATAACAATTACTGCTATTACTGCTCCTATTATCAAAGGTGAGTTGCTGCCTGTATCAGCAGAATCCGCAGTGGTTTCATTGCTGGTGTCAACCACCTTATCTTCTGTATCTGTCGCAGGTTCCTGCTCTTCAGCCGGTGTGGGGGCAGTAGTCGGAGTAGGTGTGGCCGGCGGCGGAGTAGGCTCGTATTTTATTGCTCCGGGTTCTCCGGTAATGCCTGTAACGGTAAATGTTATCTCAATTGAATTAATTACACCGGTAAAATTAACACAATTATCACCCTCATTCCAATTGTTTCGATAAGCAACATCGAAAATACCCTTCTGCAAGCCTGTTCTTACCAAGCTGGAATCCACCTGCTTCTCACTTCCATTGACCTTAAATACATCTGTAATAACCATAAGGTCTTCCGGTACATTGGAACGCTTATAACTGTTACCCTGATTATAAGCCTCTGTGTCCTTGATATAGCAAAGCATTAATGTATCGGCAGGTATCTCAAGATCGGTTAATGACAGAGTATATGTACCGTCCTCCGTAATATAAACCGGTTCACTTGCCGGCTCAGACCAATCTTCAGGCTTATCCCATTTGCCTCCTAACCATGACCAATCATTATTGCTTTCCATTAAATATAGTGTAACACTTACACCGTAAGGTTCCGGTGTATCAACTGTGTCTGTTGTATCTGTTTCAGTCTCCCCTACGGATTCTTCTGTTTCAGCTGCTGAAGTGTCTGCTGTGTCTGAATCCACCTCTCCTGCAAGCGCAGTAAACTGAATAGTCAATAATATCATCAATACTGCAGATAAAATCATAAATAATTTTTTTCTCATATTACTCTCCTCCTGTTTTTTAAAATTGTCCCCTTATCTTGTAAGATAAATTTTTATATATTCATTTTATACGCATATTTATGAAAATGCAATGCTTAGATTTACTTAATACCACGTTTTCTTATTTATATTTTAAAATAATCCCGGATATATCTATCCATTTATTCACCAATGCCTGTCCGGCAGATGTCTTCCAATCCTTTTCAATATCTGCATGGCATTTCTCTCCCAAACCCCTTCTCAGATGATGACAAAACCGACATTCTAATGGCTCATATCCGGTACCATACAGTTCACATAACCCGTCTACATAGAAATTGCATCCGAATCCGGAATACTGCTGAAGAGCAAAATCCTGCTCACATCCTTTAAATGCAGGTGACAATACGCCAAAGGTAAGATCAGGAGACATCTCCAGCATCATGCGATTACCGTATCCGGCATCAATAGCCCTTGAAGCTTCTTCGACTGTCCACCAGCCCGGTCGTATACAGTAAGATCTGCATATTGAACAGCTGCAAGGCTCGGAAGGCGGATAATTCTTAGCAAGTGTATTGGTTTCCTGCATTCGCTTCATTATGTTATTCTCCCATAGTTTTATTTTTATAGATAAGGCTATTTCCACTGTTTACATATATTTATTACATATATAACGAGTCTTAGGATTGAATGAATTAATATATATTCGTTCGTATTGTAATACAATAAATTGTTCCAGTCAATTACATTTTATACTTATTTTTGTTATCAATTAATACTTAATATCTCCATTCTGCCTATCCGTGACA
>DUQV01000133.1 GCA_012837605.1 Clostridiales bacterium
AACGTTGATATTGTTTATTATGAACATGTCGACCAATACTCCCTATATCTGAAAGGCGGAATCGTCGGTGGGATATATACGTCGGGAAATGCTTTATTCGGTATATATGTGGAAGAAGATACAGTAGTAGAGAAGCTGGATATGCCGGAGCTTGTGGATTATTCAATTGCCTTATCATTCGGTGCTGAAATCACACCCCATGATAGCCTTAAGGGAGATGAAGCAGACCAGGAAATGATCAGGGATAACACTTTAACCCTAAAAGGTGGGATTTTATCAAATAATAGGCTTTCTTTTAAGGATGATATAACCGTAAACATAGGAAGTGACGACGAAAGAGCAAGTAAAGGTATTGTTGGAGACAGAAACCTGAATGTAAATGCAGTAAATCCTCGAAGCATTAATATATGGGCAGATACTGTCGGAGTAGAGAATGTTAATGCGAGAGATGGCTTTAAACTAAGTGAGTCGGCTCAGTTAAACATAAATTCTGCCGGTACAGGCGCCAGTGACACACATTTCCTTGTAGGTGAGGGCGCAATCCTCGATATGACATACATAGATAAAGGTAATTTTACTTCTGCAGCATTCAAATGGGATTATTTGGATATGACAGGACCTATTGAAACCTATATCAATATGCCTTATACCACAGTCACCGACTTATCACAGGGCGAACATCCGGAGGATAAGTACAGCTTAGCGGAAACAGATACTGCTTATTATCTTGCTTCAACCGCAAATCGGCTGTATACATTAGGTTATAACTATGATAATGACAGGGACGGGGTAGTTGATAATCCGGAGGAAGAAATTAGGAACGGAAGATTATCAATAAAAGGTGCTACAGGGATATGTTCAGGCAGTTTGAATGATATTGAGGATGATAATATATTTATTGATTATCGTTTTGAGGCAGGTTCGGTAGTAACAATTGAGATGCTTCCAGATTACGGATATCAATACGAAGCAGGTACCTTATCTTATAATTTATCTCCCGAGGGCCGAATTGATACTACACCGGGTGAAACAAGAGCATATTATACATTCATTATGCCTGATGGTCATGTACATCTGTATGCCGGATTCATCCCAAGCAGTGATATCATAAGAACCAACACAGATGTTATTGCCGATGCACTCGTAGATATCGGCGAAAACAACATCAATGGCAATGTGGAATTTGTAGTTGATGAATATACACCTGTCTCTGAGGAAATTGATACTGTCACGGAACTGGCAGGAGATATGGAAACGGGTGCATTCCTGGATTTGAATATTAGTGAGTATATTGAAAAAGCAGGAACCGACGATGCATGGGTTACTGAGCTTAATGAGTTTGATAATCCTATTGAGGTCAGTCTGGAGCTTTCGGATGATCTGAGAGGCAAATCAAATTATAAAGTAATAAGAATACATAATGGTGTTGCTGAGGTGCTGGAAGCCAGTTATTCCGACGGAAAGATAATATTTGAGACCGATAAATTCTCAGCCTATGTGATTATATATGATGATACACCGGTTACGCCAACACCAATACCACCGATTGTTATTCCTCCTGTCCAAGATATTACAGTGACTCCAACTCCTACTCCGGCAATCACTCCTGAACCGGAGGATAAGGCAGAGTTTAGTATTGACATAACCAAGTCCTCTAAGAAAGAAGGTGACGGAGATGAAGATGATGACGATATGATTATCTCTTCAGATTTAATACAGCAGGCTATAGAAGCCGGAGAGGATGTAACTGTTACAGTAAGGGATGAAGACGATAATGAGCTGTATACCTGGACATTTGATAGCAGTGAAGCTACGGGTTCACTTACTGATGTAAATCTGTCGATTGATATCTTACCTTTGGGTGACAATGAAGAAATCGATGGCAATATCAAAGAGATATTGGCAGATAATCAGGGATTAATCCTATCCTTCGGTCATAGCGGTAATTTACCTGCTACTGCCACAGTAAGAATATATGTCGGAAACATTGATGGTATAGAGTCCGGAATGCAGATATATCTGTATCATTACAACAAAGAAACCGGAAAGCTTGAAACTCTTCCCTATAGTTCGGGTTATACTGTTGATGAGGATGGATACATAACAATTAACCTTGTACATTGCTCCGATTATGTAGTATTAAAGGATGAAGCAAAGCCTGAACAGATAACCTCATTACGTAATCAGATAAATGTAACTGTATTAAAGAATAAGTTATATATCGGTGGAACTAGGGAAAATACAACCGATATCAGAATTGAGCTTCCAGCCACTCTTATGTTGGTTGAAGATCCGGACAAAGCAACATACTCCAAAGCCATCGGTGGAGTAACTGCATCCTTTAGTTCAAGTGATGAAGAAGTAGCTATAGTTGATAAAGACGGAACAATCACAGCGGTAGGTGAAGGCAAAGCAGTAATCACAGCACGTCTGAAACTATACAGCGGTAAGATTAAGACAGTAAAATTCAATATTGAAGTTGAGAAGGCATATATAGATTTCACGAAAGCAAAGTCCGTCATGGAAGTGGACAGCAGCTATACCTTTAAGGCAAAGGGATATGGCTTCTACTCGAGAGATATTATATGGTCTACAGAAGATGACTCTATCATCACAATTGATAAGACTACAGGAAAAGCTGTTGCAAAATCAAAGGGAACCACTTATATAATTGCAAAGGCAAAAGGTACAAAAAGTAAAATAAAAGTAAAAGTTAAATAATTGAATAGCTGAATAAACATAAACCTTAAACAGACTTGTTATGCAAAATTATATTTATTGAAACTGAATTAGAGGGGTACCGGTATTGCTGAGATAATGCCGGTGCCCCTCTTAAACCTGTTTTGTGACAAGAATCATGTACATAATCTTCTTTATTGCTATTTACCTCGTAATCTGTTTGAACTTATAATCAAATTATAATATATTTATAAGATTACAATAAATATATTTGAGATAAAAAATAGTATAATAACAAAAGCAATTATATTTTATTATGTATAAAACATTAGAAATGGTATAATAATGTTGCAGTGCTTAAGACAAGGGGAGGGAATATGAAAAAATATATTAATGGAATAATAGTATTACTAATAGCAGTATTTTTTTCTATAAGCTTTCCTAAACATGCTTCGGCGGAAGAGGATTTACTGATAACTGAATGGAAAGTGGCTGCATATCTGCAGACAAACGGAGATTTGATTATATCAGAGGACATTACATTCGAGTTTAATGAGAAATTTAATGGAGTATATCGGGATATTGTGTTTGATGAGACATCAGGTATATCCGATATCGACGTTGCCTTAGTTGTCAGCGAAGATATAATTGGCTTTTCGCATGTTGAGAAGGCTAAGAATGGAGAACAGGGTGTTTATACGGTAAATGAAAAGAATAATAAAATTGCAATTAAGATATTCTCCCCGTCAAAGGATGAGACAAAGACCTTTAGAATCAGTTATACAGTAAAGAATACTGCGGTTAAGTATAATGACACAGGTGAGCTGTATTATAAATTTATAGGCAAGGAGAACGAAACTCCTATAAATAATCTGATTATTGATATTTATTTGCCATATGAGGATAGAGGAAATGATGTTAAGGTCTTTGCACACGGACCGCTAAACGGCAGGATTGAAAAAATCAATAACAGGCAATACAGGCTCAAGGTGAAAAATGTACCTGAAAAAACATTTGTTGAGGGGAGAGTGTTAGTCCCCGTAGAATATATTGCAGATTCTCCAAACATCCTTAATATTGATAAATATCAGGACATAATCGATGAGGAAGCTGCATTTCAGGCAAAAATCGAGCTGAACAGGCTGAAAAGAGAATCTGCAAAAAAGTCTCTTAATAATATAACTATAATTTTTAGCGGTATTTGCCTGCTGGCACTTGCTGTAACGCTGAATAAATGCAGGAGAAATGTAAATAAGGATTTATTAAGAATTGAATATAAAGACATACCTGAGGATTGTACCCCTGCCGTGGCGGGTTATATTGCAAATATGCATGTCACAAACAATATGATTTTTGCGACAATCTTGGATTTGTTCAGAAAAGGCTATCTGCGGATTTACAGTGAGGACGAAACGGATGATTTATTGGAAAGCAGTAATTTTATAATTGAAAAGACAGCAGATCCGGATATGACTCTTACCGGTCATGAGAGATATTTTATGAACTGGCTGTTTGATTATATGGGAAACACAACTACGGTAAGTACAAGCGATATCAAGGATTATGCCAAGCACAAATCAGCAAAGTTCTTCGAAAAGCAGAATAAGTGGACAGAAGAAATTAAAAAAGAAGCTGACAGATTGGGATATTATGATCACAGTAAAACAAAGCTTGGGGCTATGATGATACTGCTGTCGATTGTAGGTTTTGTGCTGGGTATCATAACAGCGGTGTATGGCAGCCTATATGCTTTATTTGACTTTGCAGCCTTTACGGTAACATTAGTATATGGCATAACTCTGTTCATTAGATTGTCGGATAAGGGATATATGCAATACAAAAAATGGATAAGCTTTAAGAAGTATATGACGAAGATTTATCCGGATTTGACTTTGGACGCAATAGATATTACGAATCCCACACTTATTTATGCGTTAAGCCTTAATGCGGGTGTTTGTAAGAGCCTCGCAAAAAGGATCGGTTTGGTCGGCGTGAGAGAGGCTTACGACAGTGATAACTGGGTGTTCTGGTACATGCTGTTTAGCATTGATTCGGAGAACTCTTTTAATAAGAGTATTAGGAGTTCCTTCGCTGCTTCCTCGTCCTCAGGTAGGGGATTTTCAGGAGGAGGCGGAGGAGGTGCCGGAGGCGGCGGAGCCGGTGGGTTCTGATTATCATGTGATTTAATATCAGGTTTACAGCTAATATTTTAAGAAATATAAAAAAATAAGGTTTGTCCTAACATGGATATAACCTTATTTTTTATTGTATTGGTGTGTCAGGGTATAGAGTGATTATTTTTGAATATATTTTATTTTTTTCATAATAATATGTTTATAGTACCCAAAATGGAGGTCTTAGTGTGAATGAAGGTCTGGTAGTAGTTGTAAGAGCAATAATAAGCTTCTTTACTTTGCTGATATTTGCTAAGATATTGGGAAAAGAGCAAATCAGTCAACTGACATTTTTTGATTATATTTTAGGTATTACCATCGGTTCTATAGCATCAGAGGCTACGGTTGATTTATCAAGCAGGGCATGGCCGCATTTTGTGGGGCTTTTGTCATGGGCTGTACTTGCGTATCTGATGCAATATATATCATTAAAATGGAGATATGCGGCTAAGATAATAGAGGGCGAGCCTGTAATTGTGATTATGAACGGTAAGATTATGGATAATATATTGAGACAGATGAAATTCAGAGCTTCTGATATATTAGAGCTTCTTCGCAATCAAGGAATATTTGATATGAATGAGGTGGATTATGCAATACTTGAGCCTAACGGAAGTCTGTCCGTATTAAAGAAGCCGGAGTATCTGCCGCTTACACGAAAGGATATGAATATTAAGGCTAAACCCACTGGTATTAGTACGGAGCTTGTATATGACGGGAAATTAATCGAGCAGAACCTGCAGCAAATGAATAAGGATAAGAGATGGCTCATGAATCAGCTGAAAAAATACGGTATCAAGGACGTATCGGAGGCATTTTTGGTTACATTAAATGATGCGGGAAGTCTGTATGTTGATAAATATAACGATGAGATAAAAAAAGTCAAGGATATTGGTGATTATAAGGGACCATATTAGGAGGTAAAAGGTGAGACGAATATTAATTATTGCCATTCCTGTTATTACATTGGTATTGTTTGTTTTAATTATGCACAGCGGAAATTTTCTAAAAAGACCAATGGGTAAGGATGATGATATACCCGGAACGATTGACGGCATCATAGAAGCTGTCAGAAATGATTCTTGGGATGAGGCAGACAGCAGACTTCAAGGTTTGGAAAGTGCATGGAAAAAGGTTTTATTCAGAGTGCAGTTTGGTTCCGAAAGGGATGAAATCAACCAACTTACAAAAAATATTGCAAGATTAAAGGGAGCTGTGACAGCCAAAGACAAATCAGGTGCTTTGATGGAGTTGAATGAAGCATATATGCATTGGGATGAGCTGGGAAATTGATGGTTTATTGCTTTTATTCCGGGTAAATGCTATTATTAATTTGGTTGATGTGACAAATTCTAATAACGCAGAATGTTTGATGCGTAACTAATATATTAATATTGCAGGGTATATGATGCATAACAAATATTTGAATGATGCGGTATGCATGATGCTTTATCTATAAATAAATGATACGGGAGGCGATTATGAGAATATTAAATTTTGGTTCACTGAATATTGATTATGTGTATGAGGTTAATTATTTTGTAAGAAGCGGAGAGACCCTTGCATCGAATAAACTGGAGAAATTCTGTGGAGGAAAGGGTCTGAATCAATCCTTGGCATTAGCCAGAGCCGGTTCGAACATATATCATGCCGGCTGTGTGGGTGCAGACAGCGGAATGTTAATTGATATCCTTAGGGAAAGCGGTGTGGACTGCAGCTGCATAGAGACATTGGACGGGGTCACAGGGCACGCTATTATTCAGGTAGACAAAAACGGGGAAAACTGTATTATTCTATATGGAGGAGCAAACAATAAAATAACTGTCAAACATATTGATAATGTCTTAAGTAATTTTGAGAAGGGCGATTATATTTTACTGCAGAATGAAATTAATAATCTGGATATTATTATTGACAGAGCTTATCAGATCGGTTTAAAAATCATATTAAATCCGTCACCGATTTCGGATGATTTGAAGAAATTGCCGTTGAATAAGGTTTCTTACTTGATTTTAAATGAAATAGAGGGTAAGGAGCTTACCGGCAAGGAAGAGCCGGAAGATATTCTTAAGGAGCTACGGAGTAAATATCCGGAGTGCGTTTTTGTGCTGACATTGGGCAGCAAGGGTTCCGTTTATGACGATAAAACCAAGAGGTGCACTCAAGGGATATTTAAAGTGGATGTTGTGGATACCACAGCTGCCGGTGATACTTTCACGGGATATTTTGTTCATGAAATCACTTCAGGTTCAGCACCGGAAAAAGCACTTGAAGTAGCTTCAAAAGCGGCTGCATTAGCGGTATCAAGAATGGGTGCAGCTCCTTCCATACCAACATATAAGGAAGT
>DUQV01000134.1 GCA_012837605.1 Clostridiales bacterium
AAATCCTTGAATGAGTATATACCGGAGGATAAGGTTGTTATTATAAGCGGTATAATTGCGGGATCTGATTTTATTACAGATAGAGATAAACAGGCTATCAGAGACATGATTACGGAAAAAATCTATCGCAAGGTTGAAGAAATAACAGATATTTATATTAAAACCAACTCTAATAAAATAAACCGCGACAGAATTATCGACAATTACATAACCTCAAAAAGATTCGGAATACCGTTAATGCTGCTTACATTGGCATTAGTATTCTGGATTACTGTATCGGGAGCAAACTATCCTTCTGCTCTGCTATCTAAACTGTTCTTTATGATTGAAGGAAAACTGACGCTGCTATTTGATTACCTGAACGCTCCCGTATGGCTTCATGGTGTGTTGGTGTTGGGATTATACAGGACCTTGGCTTGGGTAGTATCTGTAATGCTTCCGCCCATGGCAATTTTTTTTCCTCTGTTTACTATACTGGAGGATCTGGGCTACCTGCCAAGAGTTGCCTTTAATATGGATCATTTATTCAAGAAAGCATGTGCACACGGTAAGCAGTGCCTAACGATGTGCATGGGGTTCGGATGCAATGCTGCAGGAGTAACAGCCTGCAGAATCATCGAATCTCCAAGAGAAAGACTAATAGCCATCCTGACGAATAATTTTGTTCCCTGCAACGGAAGATTTCCGACACTTATAGCAATATCCACGATATTCTTAATGTCGGGAGGAACTTCCGGTCTTGGAGGCAGGTTTTCTAATGGCATTAAAGGCACGTCTTCTACCGGTTTTGAAGACAGGTTTTCTGCCGGTCCGGGAGGCGGATTCTCTAATGGTCTTGGACACAGGTTTTTATCTGTATTGACGGTTACGGGCTTGGTAGTCATCGGAATAGTTATAACCTTACTGGTATCATGGCTCTTATCAAAAACCATTCTTAAGGGGATTCCTTCTGCATTTACTCTGGAGCTGCCTCCTTACAGGGTTCCCCGAATCGGGAGGGTGCTTTATACTTCTGTTATAGACAGGACTTTGTTCGTACTGCAAAGAGCTGTTATTGTTGCGGCACCGGCAGGAGCATTTATCTGGATACTCGGGAACATATATGTCGGTGATTTAAGCCTGATAGGACATACTGCCGGGTTTTTGAATCCTGCTGCCAAGCTTATCGGACTTGACGGATATATTCTTATGGCTTTTATACTGGGGCTTCCCGCAAATGAAATCGTTCTTCCCATTCTCCTGATGTCATACATGTCTGCAGGCTCTATGATAGAGTATGACAGTATAGATTCCTTAAGAAATATCCTGACGGATAACGGCTGGACCTACCTTACCGCACTAAACACCATGCTTTTTAGCTTACTTCATTGGCCTTGTGCCACTACACTTATTACAATAAAAAAAGAGACCGGCAGTATGAAATGGACGGTCCTTTCTGCAGTAATACCAACCGCAGTTGCTGTAACAGTATGCTTGTTTACAACTATGATATACAAATTATTAAATTTCAATCTATATGGTTAATCCCTCTATATTGGCTCCAGTTATTCATAACATTTGGATTATCATGAAAGAATTCAACCAAAGCCTTTATCCCTAAAAGTGTCTCATCATTTATGGTGTGTTCTATTTTTTCGGTTTCTGTCAGCAGCCCTTCTTTGATATTAAGCAGCTTCAGAAACTCTTCTATAAGATTATGCCTGTAGAGAAGGGCTTTCCCTAATGCCTTGCCCTCCTGCTCCATTATGATGACTCCATATTTCTCATATTTTATCAACTTCATTTCCGACAGCTTTTGTATCATTTTTGTAACAGAAGGCGGCTGCACATTAAGAGCTCCCGCAAGATCATTTACCCTTGTAAAGCCTTGATCTTTTGAGAGCCGGTATATCATTTCCATATAATCTTCTGCTGATGGCGAAAGGGTTTCCTGTTCCTTTCTCATATATTCACTGAAGGTATAAAACTCCTGGTCAGACATGCTGTTATCCTTAATATTCGTTATTTCATTATATGTCAGTATCCGGTCAAATAATGTATGATTCAATATATACCTCAACAATTGCTGTGACCCCAAGAATATTCAGCAATTACTATGGTTCCAAGAATATTCAGCAATTACTACGACTTCATAAACCTTCAGCGAATGCTTTAATTACAAATTTTATATGCATATACCTTAATTCTGTATATTCTCACCTGACAGCAGCTTTCTGCAAAGTGTTTCTAAAACTTTAGCGGTCTGCTCATGAGCCCGCACCCCCGGATGATATCTTGAACCAACAGTCTCATCAGTAACAGCCGGAAGTTGTTGTACATAGACCTTGCTGTCATCTGTTTGCAGCTTATATTCCTCTGTCGCACGCATTATTGAAGGCATCATTCCATCACCAAGCATTCCATATGCCCATATAATATATGCATTCGGATTATTTTTACGAATCTTATATAAGAAGCTTATTACTGCATTCTCAAACTTCTTTAAGTCGTCTGAATTATATGATTCGTCTTCATTTTTTCTTTGTTTATATACTTTACCCGTTAGCTCGTCCTTCCATTCCGGGTTGTTGAATGCACCTTCATCATTTGTTCCGAGATTTACAATTACTATATCAGGCTGCCATGAGCTGAAATCATAATCATTGTGTGTACCAAGTCTTTCATTTATTTCCCCGCACAGCATACCGCAAACCTTCTCATAATAATCCGGGATGTTATTGTGGGGGTTGTTGTCATAGCTTGAATACACGCCCCAACCGCATTGGGATATGATGCGGTAATCTGCATTCAAAGCCTCCGCAAGCATATATGTATAGCTATGTACGGCGGAAAACCACATCATAATCCAGTCATTTTCATGCTTGGCACCTATTGCCCCTTCTCCCGAGGTGATACTGTCGCCAATGAATTCAATTTTATAAGGTTTTTCCTGCACAGGAAGAAAATCTCCGTCGCATTTTAGTCCGTGGATTTGCAGACGGCTTTCGGTATCATCGCTTATGGGCTGAGTTTCCTTAATAATCCTAACATTTTTTACGACTTCACTGTTCATGTTTCTGAATACACAGATCAACTTCCTGCCCGGTGTAACCATCTGTCTGCTTACATTTGCTCCATTAATATTAATAGCTATCCAATGTTCATGAAAAGAGTAGCCCGCTTCTATTTCAACCCACAGCTCCGAAGCCCTTGCATTCAGCTCAATTGTACTGCCTGTCCAAAACAGCGTAAGCGGAGAAAGGCACCCGGTTGTCCTGCCGAGTACCTTAAGATTTTCTACTTCATTTATACTATAATACTTTAAATCTGCCATCTGCTAATCCCCTCTGCTTATAGGCAATGCCTAATCTGCCTCAGCTATAAGCTTATCCTGCTTATAGATATGCTCAACCAACCAGGATGTCAGAAATTCAAGTAATTCCAACAATGCTCCCCTTTGATCCTCATCGATAGTATCAGAGTCATATTGGTTTATTTTTTCAATAAAATCATCATGCGAAACCTTTTGGGATAAAAATCTCTTATATTTTATACTGCTCATATAGGTTTCCTCATGATCAAAATGATATTTGGTATAATCCTTAAGCTCTCTGACAACCTCCATGATATAATCATACTTGTCCGGTATGAATTCATTTACCAGTAATTCATATGCGGTATTCGCAATCTCAAAAAGCTTCTTGTGCTCTTCATCAATAAAATCAATTCCGGTATAGTATTCCGGCTTCATCTCGTACATAGCCATGACATTTTCTCCTTTTCTTATCACATTTTTTATTAATATGAGCTATTCGTTATACTGCAATCTCTTTATCCTGTTTAAGTATGTGTTCAACCAGCCAGGTTGTCAGAAAATCAAGTAGTTCCAATAAAGCTTCCTTCTGATTCTCATCAACAATATCCGCATCATACTGACTTATCTTTTCAATAAAATCATCATGTGCAACCTTATGAGATAACATTTTTCTAAACTTTATTTCTTTCATATATTCTTCTTCATGAGCAAAATGATATTTGGCATAATCCTTAAGCTCATTAATAACGCCCATTATGTAGTCATACTTGTCCGGTATAAACTCGTCAATCAACAGATAATAAACTGTATTGGCAATTTCAAACAGCTTCTTGTGCTCTTCATCAATAAAATCAATTCCGGTATAGTATTCCGGCTTCATTTCATACATAGCCATACTTGTATCTCCTTCTCTTTAGTTTTATTTCAGAATATATGCATATTAATTCTATCACATAAACATGTTTGACACAATTCTGTAATGGTGACAGGCACCATTACAGAATTGTTACATGAGTTAACATTTTTGTAACAGTGACAGGCACCATTAAGTCAGGCTCCAGTTCTGTCCTTTATGCCTGATATCCATAATCTTGCCGGAATACTTATCAGCAACCTCATTTTTATATCTTTGAATTGTCTCGTATTTATCCCAAAAATGCATAGGAAAGACATACTTTACATCTACGGTATTAAGAAGTGCATCCATTCCAAGCCTGTACCAATCTTCCTGTCTGGGATCTAAGGGGGCAAATGCTATATCAATTCTACTGTTCTTAAGCTTGGATATTTCCTTATGAAATGCGGCTCTCATATTATTATTATATTGCTTGTCTTCGCCCAACCATACCCACAGATTCAAATCTCCTGCATGATATATTGTTTTCCCTTTATAGCTGACCACATAAGCAACACCGCTGTCCGTTGATTTTAAAGTATTTATATGGATAGCGTTGTTATTCTCATCAAAAAGTTCATATTCATTATCCGGCTTTGCGACTGTTATATGCTGATATATCTCATCAGTAATACCATACTTTTTTGCCGTTCTGTCATTTATTTTAATATCTGAAGAAATAAAATATAGAGTCTTGGGGTGTCTTTTGAATATGTCAAAAATCTCTGTATTAAAATGATCACCATGGCTATGACTGACAAATATCACAAGCAATTTATTACTGCTAAGATTCGGAATCTGTCCCTTACAGTAGTCGAATAACCAATAGCAATTGTCCCATTCCAATAAAAATCCACTGTGATCAATATAAGTAACATTTACT
>DUQV01000135.1 GCA_012837605.1 Clostridiales bacterium
GATAATATTGTAACAATTTTGTAACAGTGACAGGCACCATTACAAAATTGTTAACAGGAGGAATTTATCATGAAAATACTAATCGTTGGTGGAGGCGGCAGAGAGCATGCCATAGCTTGGAAGATATTGAAGAGTTCAAAGGTTGGGAAATTATATTGTGCTCCGGGTAATGCAGGTATCGGAGAAATTGCGGAATGTGTTGATATTCCTGTGACTAAACATGAGGAGCTTGCGGATTTTGCCCTGTCGGAGGGAATAGATCTTACTGTTATAGGTCCTGATGACCCGTTGGCAGCAGGGATAGTTGATGTATTTGAGAGCAGGGGACTTAAAGTATTCGGTCCCAGAAAGAATGCTGCGATTATTGAAAGCTCCAAGGTTTTCTCAAAAAATCTTATGAAGAAATATGGAATTCCCACAGCTGCTTATGAAACCTTTGATTGTCCTGACAAAGCGATGGAGTATCTGAGGACAAGCAAGTTTCCTATTGTAATTAAGGCGGATGGTCTCGCTCTTGGAAAAGGGGTTATTATATGCAATGATTTTGAAGAAGCAGAGAAAGCTGTCAAGTCAATAATGATAGACAAGCAGTTTGGTATGTCCGGTAATAAAGTGGTTATTGAGGAATTCATAACCGGACCCGAAGTATCAACTCTTGCATTTTGTGACGGAACACATATATTGCCTATGACCAGTGCTCAGGATCATAAGAGGGCTAAGGATAATGATATGGGACTTAATACCGGAGGAATGGGTACATTCTCACCGAGTCCGTTTTATACTGAAAAGATTGATGATTTTTGCAGGAGATATATTTATCAGCCGACCATAGACGCCATGAAGGCAGAGGGAAGGGATTTTGTCGGTATATTATTTGTCGGTCTGATGCTTACCGGGGACGGACCCAAGGTATTGGAATTCAATGCCCGTTTTGGCGACCCTGAGGCTCAGGTAGTCCTTCCAAGATTAAAGAATGATTTGGTTGAGGTTATGGAAGCTTGCATCGAAGGAAGACTGGATGAGATTAACTTGGAATTCGAAGACAACGCAGCCGTATGTGTAATTTTAGCTTCGGACGGATATCCTGAGCATTATGAAAAAGGCTTTGAAATACAGGGTTTAGACAGCTTCTTGGACAAAGAGGATTATTTTATATTCCACTCAGCCACTAAGAAGGATAACGAAAGGATTCTTACTAACGGAGGAAGAGTCCTAGGTGTTACAGCCATAGGAAAAAGCCTGAAGGAAGCCAGAGCCAAAGCTTATGAGGGCACAGAAAAAATATACTTCAAAAATAAATATATGAGAACAGATATCGGGAAAGCAATAGAGCAGAAATAACCTTTTATAACATCTTATGACATCAAATACAGTAAATGCCACAGAACTGCCATAGTTCTTTTTTATCGTATAGAAAACACATTCTATACGATAAAACACTTCGTATAGGATTCGCACGATTTCGCATTACATGTTAATTTTTTGATTTATGTGAAATCGAATCCAGTAATTTTGACAGATATATGGCAGTTTTTGTTATGTCTGAAAGGAGTGCCTGATGAGTAAACGGTTTTATCATAAAGTGTTTGTATTTATACTATGCATAGGAATCTTGCTGCCTAATCACATGACTAATTTGAAGGTATCTGCATCCGGGAAGGGAACTGTAACGGCTAATACACTTAATGTCAGATCAGAACCCTCTTTAACAGCGAATAAAGTGCAGCTCTCCGATGGAACTTTCGTATATCTACGTAAAGGTGAAACCGTAACCATATTGGATACAGAAGGAGATTGGTTTTATGTTTCCCTGCAATTTAACGGAAAGACCGTAAAGGGATATGTACATAGCGACTATGTAAATGTTACAGTGAATCCCTCACCAACTCCTACACCAACACCGACACCAACACCAAAGCCGACACCAAAACCTGAGAATGGAGGGAATACTTCATCAGGGGGATATAAGTATGAAGCTACCGTGACTGCTAATTCTCTGAATGTAAGAAGTAAAGCAGGAACGAATAATCCCATAGTAGGCTCCTTATATCTGGGCAATAAGGTCACCGTTATAGGTGAAGCTTTGGATGGTAATACAAAATGGTATCAGATTGTTCTGCCAAACAGCAGCACTACACAAACAGGATATGTGTCCAGTCTCTATATAAAATTAGATCTTAGCAAGAGTATAAAAGCACGTATCACTGCTTCAAAAGTAAATATCCGTAAGGCAGCAGGCGATAAGTCAGTATACCTAAAAAATGATTTAGGAAATATCGTTTCGTTAAAAAAGAATAAAGCTGTAAATATCATAGATGAGACAATATCGTCCGGCGTAAAATGGTACAAGCTGTCATTTAAGATTGACGGAACATCATATAAGGGATATGCACC
>DUQV01000136.1 GCA_012837605.1 Clostridiales bacterium
CCTTCACCGAATGTGCAAAGAGTTTTAAATAATTTGGATGCAGATACCCTTAGACTATATCCCGATCCTGCCATTGAGCTTTTGGTAAATGAGCTTGCAAAGTTCTATCAGGTCAGCAGTGATCAGGTCTTTGTTGGGGTGGGCTCTGATGATGTGCTTGCTATGGCATTTTTGACATTTTTTAATTCAGATAAACCTATTTTGTTTCCTGATATAACTTATTCCTTTTATCCTGTTTGGTGTGAGCTGTATAGAATTTCTTATGAAACACAGCCTCTGGATGATGAGTTCAGAATAGTCAGGGAGGATTATTATAAGGAAAACGGAGGAGTTATAATTGCCAACCCGAATGCACCTACATCTATATATGAAGGTCTTGATGTAATTGAGGATATTATAGCTCATAATCCGGACTCAGTAGTAATAATAGATGAGGCTTATATAGATTATGGCGGTGACTCGGCTATATCGTTGGTTAACCGTTACGAGAATCTGCTTGTTGTACAGACATTTTCAAAATCACGGTCAATGGCAGGTATGCGGATAGGATATGCAATCGGAAGCAGGAAATTGATTAAGGCCTTAAATGATGTTAAGTATTCGTTTAATTCATATACACTTAATCAGACGGCAATTCTTGCAGGAGCAGAGGAAGTTAAGGACAAGGATTATTTTTATGAAAGAATCAACAAGGTTTTGGATATACGAAAGGAGGCTGAAGAAGAGCTTAGGAGACTAGGCTTTAGTTTTCCGGGGTCAGGAGCCAATTTTTTATTCGTAACTCATGAATCCATACCGGCAAAGGAGCTGTATGAGGCATTAAGGGAAAATAAAATCTATGTAAGATATTTTGATTTGCCGCGAATCAATAATTACCTGAGGATTACGATAGGCTCAAGGCAGCAGATGAAAAAGCTTTTTGATTTTCTGAATTCGTATATTCACAGTGGGGATAAGCCCCGCCTATAGGAGCGATTTTATGAATTATCAGTTAGAGCTTGATAAAATAATAAACAGAATAAAGTCCGAACCGACCGCTAAGGTGCCAAAGCTTTTGATACACAGCTGTTGTGCACCTTGCAGCAGTTATGTTCTGGAGTACCTTTCTGATTATTTTGCCATAACAGTATATTATTATAATCCAAACATATATCCTGAGAGTGAATATATCAGAAGGGTAAAAGAGCAGGAGAGGTTAATAAAATCGATGCCATTAAAAAATCCTGTTTCATTTATTGAGGGTAAATATGAACCTCAGAAATATTATGATTTGATAAAGGGACATGAGAAAGATTCTGAAGGCGGCGACAGATGTATGATATGCTACCGGATGAGGCTTGAGGAAGCTGCCAAGGCTGCACAGCAAGGGGGATATGAATTCTTTACTACAACACTCACAATCAGCCCTCATAAGAATGCAGATAAGCTGAATGAAATCGGTGAGGAAGTGGCTTCAATCTACGGTGTATTATTTCTACCCTCTGATTTTAAGAAGCGAAACGGCTACAAACGTTCAATCGAATTGTCAAAGGAGTATGGACTGTACCGCCAGGATTATTGCGGATGCATATTCTCTCAAAGAGCAGGAAAAAAAGCATAAAGTGCAAAAAAATAAAATATTATGATATGTCGGATAAACTGATTCCGGCATAATAAGTCGTGGTTCCATGTCAAGTCATGGTATGTGTTTCTGATGAAGCATAATCTGTTATTGTACCGGAACCATTTTTTTATTGATTTTATCATAGTTATTTATTAATTTTAATCTATTGACAGAAGAGGACTTAAGACTTATAATAGCGAATGAGAATTATTATCAATAAGACCTGTTATTATTATTTAAGCTTACTACTACATATTAATCGGAGGAAGATTGGCATGACATTAAAAAGTGCTGTAATTGGTGACACCTATGTTGTGGAAGCAATAAATCTTGACATTGGTACCAGGCGAAGGCTGGGAGCATTAGGTATAACCAGAGGAACTCCTGTCAGGATGCTAAACCGCAATAGAGGAGGAACTGTAATTCTTATGGTCAGAGGCAGCAGACTGGCAGTTGGAAAACGTATAGCAAAATCAATTGAGATCAGGAGACTTAGTTATGAAAAAAGAATTAAATGTAGGGTTTGTAGGTAATCCTAACAGTGGTAAAACCACATTATTTAATGCGTTTACCGGTGCAAATCTTAAGGTAGCTAACTGGCCGGGAGTTACGGTTGAGAAGATCGAGGGAGCATTTAAATACCATGGTGAGAGATTCAAATTAGTAGACCTTCCCGGAATATACAGCTTAACATCCTACTCTCTTGAAGAAAAGCTGACCAGAGAGTTTATCCTAGAATCCAATGTGGATGTTATAATAAATGTTGTTGATGCATCAAATCTTGAGAGAAATCTGTATCTTACCCTGCAGCTGATTGAGCTTGGTAAGCCGGTTATTATAGCTCTTAATATGATGGATATTATTGAGGAAAGAGGCATGGAGATCGATCTTCACAGACTTCCTGAAATTCTGGGTATTCCCGTAATTCCCGTATCAGCAAGGAAGCGTACAGGACTTGATATTCTGATGCATGCCGTGGCTCATCACAAGGATAAACAGAGTGATCTGAATTTTGAACACCATCACAGAAGGCACAGGTATCGTGGTGGTAATAAGCATTATAGCCACCATGACAAATATCCCATTGTATATAGTGATGAGATAGAGGATAAGATCGAGGAGATAAGTACTGTTTTATATAGAAAATACGGTAATATAGGTAATATACGCTGGCATGCAATTAAGTTATTGGAGATGGACAGCGAAATCATGGAGAAATATCCTGTTAATACGGAGATTATCCCGCGTTCATATGAA
>DUQV01000002.1 GCA_012837605.1 Clostridiales bacterium
CCTAATTCCCTGCAGGGGAACTTCAAGCAAAAGTTAGATACCTCTGATGCAGCTTTTAAGGCTAAATCAGGTTCTGTTGATTATATAGGTGCTAACGATCTTGATGTACTGAATAAAATTCGTGAATTAATTGATTTTATTCCTTCGAATAATGATGAAGAAGGCTGTATAACAGAATGCAGCGATGATTTGAACCGTATTTTACCCGGATTTATTAACGAGCTGGAGGATACCAAAAACGCAATTATCGATATTGCTGATAACCATCATTTTTTTGAAATAAAACCCGATTACGCTAAAGAGATGGTTACCGGATTTATAAGATTAAACGGTATGACTATCGGTGCAATTGCTAATCGTACTAAGATTTTTGATGATAATGGCAAGGCTATATCACAATTTGATACTGTGCTTACAACTGACGGCTGTAAAAAGGCTGCCGCTTTTGTACGCTTCTGTGATGCGTTCGACATTCCGGTTCTTACCCTTACTAATGTGAGTGGTTATAAGGCTGATGTGAATGAGGAAGAAACCATATCGAAGGCTGTGGCAGAGCTTACTTATGCATTTGCTGATGCCACCGTACCAAAGATTAATGTTATTATCGGCAAGGCTTACGGCAGTGCATATGTTTCCATGAACTCTAAGCATATCGGAGCGGATTATGTGTTCGCACTTCCGGATACGGAGATAGGCACGATGGATTCCAAATTAGCCGCTCAGATTATGTATGAGGGAGAATCCGCCGAGGTTATTAATGAGAAATCAGCTCAATATGCCTCACTTCAAAACAGCTCTGAATCTGCAGCAAAGAGAGGATATGTAGATAATATTATTGAACCTGAAACAGTAAGAAAGCATGTTATATATGCATTTGAGATGCTTTTAGGCAAGAGAGAAGCCAGACCCTTTAAAAAGCACAGATCGTTTTAACTGTGTTATATGCTCAATACCAATGTCACTTAAAGAAAGGTTTGATTCATACTATGACCATTATAAATAACGGTATAGCAAATTCAACAATCTTACTTTCGCAAGAGCCTTTATCTGATCGGTTAAAGACCGCATCATTAAATACTCTGCTTGGAATGGGAATTGTATTTGCCGTACTAACATTAATAATACTAATTATCAGCTTATTAAAATTCTTACCTGGTATTTTGGCAGGAGAAAATAATAAAAATGAATCTGAAACAAAAATCTCTCCTGTGGATAATGTAATCGCACAGATTATCAGTCAGGAAGAAGCCAGTCTAATGAACGATCATGAGCTGATAGCAGTTATTACCGCTGCAATACATGAATTTAACAGTGAGAACGGAACAGATGAGTTTGCAGGCGGTTTCATTGTTCGTTCCATACAAAAAATTAACAAGAGAAGGATATCGTGATAATCTCATAAGATTGATTATCCTATCAGAATCACAAGGAGGATTTATAACATGAAGCATTATACTATAACTGTAAATGGTAACACCTATGAAGTATCTGTTGAAGAAAATTCCG
>DUQV01000137.1 GCA_012837605.1 Clostridiales bacterium
GACGGGTTAGGGGGAACAGGTCCCGGAAATATAATATCAAGATTATCAATATTGGTTTCATATAGTATGTCATCAATTTTATTTTGAGCCGAAAGGTAATGAGTTAATCCGAATACGGAAAGATCCGGCTTATATCGTTCCATTATATCAGACCTTCTTAAATCCGCATCAATAAAAACCACCTTTTTGCCGCTTTCAGCCAAGTAAACTGACAGATTAAATGATACGTTTGATTTTCCTTCGTTCGGAATACAACTGGTAAAACATATGACCTTAATCCCGCTTCTGGAAAACAGAATATTGGTCCTTAAGAATTTATAAGCCTCTTTTACAGCAAAGCTTTGATTTGAAATATTGTGAAGATAAACCTGCAGCATTAATACTCTCCTTTATTTATTTTACTATATAATATATTGTATATTATTGGAAACTAGGACGCAATAGTAATATAAAAAAAGAAGTAAATCTTTACTGCAATATAAACTGACCTCCCATAAGTCAGACCAAAAATCCGACATATGAGAGGTCAGTTCACAACATTTCATCTTTTTCTTCTTATTGTTCCAATATAGAATTTATCCGAGCGTATTCTGACGCTGTTATTGTAATATTATTTCCGGTCAAATTCTCAAGCTTGTTGTTTCTGCCCGACATGAAAACGTCTCCTATCCTGTACCTTGCCGCACCGTCATCTCCTTTTCCAGTTTCTATGGTAACACCTTCGAAGTGAATGTTTTTCAGTTGTGTATTATTTGCCTCAACAGCAAGGGTGCCTACTGAAACAGGAATTCCGGATTTTACATTCAGTTTTATGGTCATGTTTTCAAATGTCAGATTCTCAATATATGCTCCATCCAGTTTTCTAAATAATGCTATGGATTTACTTGTATCTTGATCAATCTTCTTGCTGGAAAGAACAAATGTTATATTTTTTAAGCTGTATCCGTTTCCAAGAATCTTACCACTGAATGTCTCAGCCATTGTAACAGATACACCTTTAAAATCGATATCATTGGACAGTATATAACCGTCAATCGGATTTCCTGACCTGTCAAGCCCTGAGAACCATGTTTTTCCTCCGCTCTTTAAGTCATCCGCCTTGTTAATTCGGACATAGTTACCCTCTGTATACTTAAGATATATACGCTTATTAGATGCATTTTCAATATAATAATTGATAGCATTTTCATATAATTCATCTTTATATTTACGGATTTTTGCTCTTATTTCTTTATCTGTTGTAGTAATTTCATAACCAAGCTTATTTATGAATAAATCCGAAGTGTCTTCTTTTGGATCGACTTCTTCATCTGAGGGTTCAACATAATTTATCCTTTTCATATATTCCGGAAATTCTTTATACAGCTCTTCATATACCTCTTCATTTGTAGGAATTAAATTTGTATGAATATATTCCGAAAAATCATAAGGAGTTGTCAATTCCTTGTCAGAATAATATCCGCCAAATGTATATCCACTTTTTGCAATTAACATTTCAGCCGCACTCGATAATGCCTGTACGGCAGATTCTTCTGTTATGTTTTTTGTAAACATAACTTTGTCTGTTTCTGCATCGATATAGTCGATTTTGCCTTGAGGAATCCACCTTGCGTATAGGGTCATATCTCCCTGTACTCTATCTTCGTCAAAATCCCATCTGTCTTCCGCTTTAAAGGAATATCCTATAACATTCCCATCAGCATCCTTTATATCCTCTTTGGCAGTATACCACCCTGCCAGAATAAACCCATCCTTGACAGGCTGGATCAACATATTGGTTGAACCCGCAGGCTTGAATAAATATGAGTTCTTCATATAATATGTTTCACGGACTTCACGTGAATTAATAGTTCCACCTAATGCATTATAGGTTACAATACAATCGTAACCCCAATCTCTCGGATTAGCTGCACTGTCCCTTACACCACAAGAGCTTAAGAACAAACTGGCAGTAAGAATCATACTGATAAGCATTATGCGGTGCTTTTTTTTGTTATTTATCATTTCAGTTTTTCCTCCTACCTGGTACATTTATAGCTGAATTCTATTTAAACCAAACATTTGTGCAAAACAGTATGAACAGTGCAAATCCACCAAATACGATAACTGCAAACAGAACATAGGAAGTAATCATACCAAGAAGAATACTTATGCGTTCCTTTTTTGAAAGTATGATTTTCTCCTTATCTTCCTTGGTCTTGCCAAACTCATCAAAGGCAGTTCTTCGGATTATGGAACGCGGCATACCGTCAATATTCATATTGGCAATAACACGACCGTCATCTATAATATTGTCATATTTTTTTCTTTTTTTCATAAATCTCATCCTATCCTTAATCTTGACTGTACAGATGACATGCAACCCTATGTCCCTCTTCATACTCTTTTAAAATCGGGGTTTTTTCGGCACAGATTGGCATGGCATGCAGGCACCTTGTTCTGAATTTGCAGCCTGAAGGCGGATTAACAGGACTCGGGATATCACCCTTTAGTATAATTCTGTTCATCTTTACATCAGGATTAGACACCGGTACAGCAGATAAAAGTGCTTTTGTATATGGATGCATCGGATTGTCGAAGATACGCTTCTTATCGCCTATCTCCATCATACTTCCAAGATACATAACTCCAATGGTGTCAGATATATATTCCACAACGGAAAGATCATGTGAAATAAACAAATACGTATATCCATACTGCTCCTGCAAATCTTTCATTAGATTAATAATCTGTGCCTGTATAGATACATCCAGTGCACTTAAAGGCTCATCACAAATAATAAACTTTGGATTAAGTGCAACAGCTCTGGCAATACTTATTCTTTGTCTTTGTCCTCCTGAAAACTCATGAGGATAACGATAATAATACTGGGTCTGCAATCCACAATCCCGCATTACTCTTAAAATATAAGATCTGAATTGTTCTTTTGGTACAATATTATGCTCCTTGACTGCTTCTCCTATAATCTCTCCAACAGGAAGACGGGGAGACAGGCTAGAGTAAGGATCCTGAAAGATCATCTGCATCTGCGGGCGCATTTTTCTCAGCTCACGGGGAGGAACCTTAGCAAGGTCCTTGCCGTCAAATATAACCTGTCCGTCTGTTACTTCATGAAGACGTAAAATCGTACGTCCAACAGTAGTTTTGCCACAACCTGATTCTCCTACAAGACCCATTGTTGTTCCCCTTTTTATACTGAAGGATATATCATCAACGGCCTTGACATAAGCTTTGTTCTTTTTTATGGAAAACTTGGAGATCGGGTAGTATTTTTTTAAATTTCTTACAATTAATATATTATCATTCATCTCGATGTTATCATTTAACTTTTTAGCCAGAGTCAACTACCTCCTCTCCTTTTCTTCTTCACTCTTTTCACTGCCGTCCTCATTATACAGATGACATGCCGCACAATGAGTTGGTGAAAATTTAATCATGTCCGGATACACCTTAGAGCATATGCTCATAGCCCGGTCACATCTATTATAAAAGTAACAGTGATTTGGCATATTAATAGGGTTAGGTACCTGTCCCTTAATACTGTACAGCCTGTCTTCCGACTTATTATGGCTTCCGGGCTTTGACTTCATAAGTCCGACAGTATAAGGGTGTTTGGGATTATGGAATATCTCCTGAACAGTACCCTGTTCAATAATTCGTCCGGCATACATAACCACAACTGAATCAGCCATTTCTGCGATTACTCCCAAGTCATGGGTAATCAGCATGATGCTTCCGTTTATTTTTTCTCTTACTTCACGCAGAAGCTCCAATATCTGAGCCTGTATAGTAACATCAAGTGCAGTTGTAGGTTCGTCAGCAATAATGAGTCTTGGATTGCAGGCAAGAGCCATTGCAATCATTACTCTTTGGCGCATACCGCCCGAAAGCTCGTGCGGATAGCTTGAATAAACCTTCTCCGGATCAGCAATACCGACCAGATTCAACATCTCTATGGACCTAGCTTTTGCCGACTCAGGTGTAGCTCCCTCAGTATGCAGCAGGACTACTTCATCCATTTGATAGCCTATCTTAAATACAGGATTTAAGCTGGTCATCGGCTCCTGAAATATCATGGCGATATCCTTGCCGCGAATCTTTAGCATCTTGTCTTTAGGCATCTTTGTTATTTCATAACATTTCCCGTCGCTGCCCTGATAACGTATGCTGCCCTCAACAATCTGACCGGTTGGTGCTTGAACAAGCTGCATTAGAGAAAGGCTGGTAACCGACTTTCCACATCCGGATTCTCCTACTACTCCGACGATTTTCCCTTGAGGTATATCAAAGCTGACACCGTTCACAGACTTAACAACACCAACATCCGTGAAAAAGTATGTGTGAAGATTGTCAAATTCAACTACATTGGCCGGATCCGTCATTTCAGTAAGGTATTCCTTCTCATCCACATTTTTTCTGTTCTTTTCTCTTTCAAATTTTTTAATTATTTTAGCGTTTTCCTTACTTATGCGTCTTTCCTCCCGCAGCGTAAGGTAAACTGTATTATCAACGCCTTCTAATTTGCCGCGCTTAAATAAATCTAATAATCCCATGGTGTCACCTACCTTTTCATTCTAGGGTCAAATGCATCCCTAAGACCGTCGCCTATAAAGCTAAAGCCCAAAACTGTAACCACAATGAGAATACCTGCCGGCACCCACATATTCGGGTAATGCGCAAGTATCTCCTGTCCTTTGGATGGGTCTGCAAGTGCTATCATGGAACCCCACGCTGCTCTTGGGAACGGAACACCAAGCCCCAGGTAGGATAGTGTTGATTCATAAAGTATTACACCGCCTAAGCCCAAGGTTGCACTTACAATAAGCTGCGGCATGGTATTCGGAACGAGGTGCTTGAATATTCTGTTGAAAGCGGAAATACCGGTGGTTTCAGCCGCCATCATATATTCCTGCTCTCTCAGCATAAGAATCTGTCCTCTGACGATACGTGCAAATCCGGTCCATCCCATTAATGTCATAAATGCCATCAGATAATAAATTCTGTGTTCCGCTTTTATACTTTCTATAGAGGTAATTGTTGCCGAAAGCACCAGCAGAATAGGCAAACCGGGCAGACATGTAAATATATCGACAATCCTCATGACGACCTGATCAACCCATTTACCGTAATAACCTGCCAGCCCGCCTAAAATTATTCCAAGAATCATTTCAATAAAAATAACTATAAATGATATGGTCAGTGAAATACGACCACCATGCATTAGGCGGGTAAATATATCAAAACCAGACGTATCCGTACCAAGCCAATGCTCAGGAGAAGGAGGTGCCTTAAAAAGAACCAATGTCTGGGATTTATCATAATAACTGTATGGTTTGCCATCCGGTCCGACAAATTCAGCGGTGGTAACCATATCTGCAATACGCTCTATCTTGAACACTTCTGTTTCCTTATAGCCCCAAGTAGCATCAATTATTACCGGTCCAAGGAATGAGAATATAAATACAAATATAATCATAATTAAGCCCGCGATGGACAGCTTGCTCTTAAAGAACCTTTTAGCCACCATACGCCCGGGCGATATAACTCTAAAATGCTGTTCTGCCTCTGTTTCATTATAGTCTTGAATATCAGTATAGTTTTGTTTTTTTTCATTTTCATTACTTAATGCCATCTGTATCCACCCCCTTATGATAATTTAACACGGGGGTCAACCACCATGTACATAATATCTGATATTAACATACCGAGTACTGTAAGTATGGATAAGAACATATTATATCCCATAACAAAAGGAATATCTCCCTGTTGAGTTGCTCTTAGAGCCATATAACCGATTCCCGGTATGGCAAACACCGACTCGGTAATCATAGCACCTCCGAATAGACTGGGGAGCATACCTGATAGAGATGTAACCAGCGGAATCATGGTATTTCTAAATGCATGCTTATAGGTTACTGCTTTTTCAGACAGTCCCTTAGCTCGTGCTGTTCTTATATAATCAGAATTTAGTACCTCCAGCATGTTGGTTCTTGTGAATTTCATAGTGCCGCCTACCCCTAAAAGCGTCAGCACGGTTATAGGCAGTACTAAATGCCATGCTTTGTCCATAAAGATTTGAAAATGCTGATTTGGACCAAAAATCTTAGTAGCCGTAGTTAACCCCTGTAGTGGTAAAATACCCAATCTTATTGCAAAAACATTCATAAGCAGTGCAGATAAGAAGAAAGAGGGTAAAGACGCACCCATCATTGCAAAAACTGAAACGGTGTAGTCATAAGCACTGTATTGATTTACAGAGGCCTTAATTCCCATCGGTATTCCGATTATGATCTGTAAGATATATGATATAAAAGCAATCAAAAATGATATCCATATATAATCGGACAGAACTTCTGTAACAGGCTTGCCGTACACAAATGAACGACCCAAATCACCGGAAAATACCCCCTTAAGCCATGATGCATAGCTCTTTAGTATTCCGGTAAAGCTTTTGTCAGCAAGACCATAAAGCTCTTTCAAACGCTGCACATCTTCTTTGGTCATCGCACCGCTTTGTAAAGCAGCAGATGTCTGATTGTCAATATAATCTGCAGGCATAAGCATGGTAAGCATATAAATCAAAACAGAAACGCCTACCAATATCAGTAGTGCCAACGCTATTCTTTTTAGTAAATATTTCCACATATTAGCCCTCTATCCATTAAGAAGTGGTACAAGGCTTAAGACTAAGCCTTGTACCCTTATTATTTATTCCGATTTTAGAAAAATCTTAATTCAACTCAACATTCCAGATATATGCTATTGGAGATTGGAATGGTGTTACGTCCTCGCCGCTGAATAGCGAATCAGCTTTGATAACGTCCTTATTGTAAACGAACATATTCTTTCTCTGATAGGTAGGAATCTCTACCGCCAATCCGGTTGACAGCTCAAGAGCTCTCTTGTATATAGCCTTACGCTCTTCTGTATCAATTGTAGAACGACCGGCAATAATCAGATCATTCAGCTCAGTAAGCATTGCTTTCTCTTCCTCTGTTCCGTTCTCGAACAGATAGTAGAGACCGCTTCTTGCAGCTGAAGTACCCTGATTTACCTTCGGATCTGAATACCAGATCTGGAACATATCAGGATCCACACCACCGCTGCCCCATGCAGCTGCCCATACCTGAATTCCTGACTCATATGCAGTGCTTAATTTACCCAAGAGGTTTTGGTCGGTTTCAATATCTACTTTAACACCGATCTTTGCAAGGACAGCCTGTGTATCAATAAAGATTGATCCTGCAGGATGATCCTTAGCTTCTGAAGGCAGTGTAAACTTGTAGGTAACCTGTTGACCCGCTTTCTCATGACCGTCAGGATAATACATTATGTTCTTTTCCTCATCATATTTGTATCCTGCTTCCAGGAACAATGCCTTAGAGGTTTCTCCTGTTTCATCATAAGGGAAGAGATTTTCAGGATTGTCAGGATATGCCCACAATATCTTTGTCATTGTACGATAATTTACAGATGCAAGCTCCTGATAATAGTTGTCTACTGCCAATTGAACATTCATAGCATGTGCAAGTGCTCTTCTGACTTCAAACTCCGGTATTGCCTGACCCTGAATTCCGATATATCCATAACCATCATTATCCACCAATATATATGCAAGCTTTGCATAGTCGCCTGCACCATTTGTAATATCGTTAATAACCGTCATTGCAGCAGAAGGATCGGAATAGTGAACTGTACCTGTAAGAACAGCATCCAGCTCTGCTCCTAAAGCAATTTCCTGGAAACGCAAAGTCTTAATCTTTGGTGAACCAAGCATGAAATTATCATTAGCGGTATAAGTAACCACATTATCCTTCCACTCTTGGAATATATAAGGTCCTGCACCAAGAGGCCTATCGTTCTTAGTCTTTAAGAAATCCATGAATTCTTTATTACCGGTATCTACGCCGTATTCATTAAGTGATCCGGTATATCCGTCTGTGTAATAGTGGAATGGTGCTACAGTAACACCTAATTTAAAGATAGCTGTCGGATCTACGCCGTTGAGCACAACCTTTACATATTCTCTTTCAACGCCGTCATCACATTTCATTGTACCTGATGTAATACCGCTTATACTCTTAACTCCTCCGGCTACCTGTCCTTCTTTAGATATATATGCGGTTTTTACATAATCCTGAATTGTAAGTTCACCGGCCTTCTCATAGTTAATACCGGCATCGGTTAAATCATAGCCATAACTGCCAAGAATGTTTTGCCAATAAATATTTGCATCAACAGTATCTGTTGCTAAATCATATTCATTACCAAGACTGTCTATAAATTTACCATTCTCATCGAGTTCGCCAAATCCCCACATAACCATTCCAAATGCTGCCTGCATATTAGTGTTGGCTGACACCTGGTCTGGTGTGTATGGTGCAAAATAGGATTCAATATAAGACGGATAATTTACGTTGACATAATCAATAATTTCCTGAGCAA
>DUQV01000015.1 GCA_012837605.1 Clostridiales bacterium
GACAGTATCGGTCCTGCACTCATAATACCAACAAGACCAAAGGAGTTTTCTTCTGCTTTCTTACCGCCCTTTATGTTGGACAGACCAAGAGAAAGTGCAAGAACAAAAGGAGTTGTCAGTGCTCCTGTAGTTGCACCCGAGGCATCGAAGGCTATTGCCAGAAACTCCTGGGATACGAATATGCCCAATACAAGAAACATGCCGTATGTGATTGCCATAAATCTGTTAAGGGGCTTGTCTCTTAACAGGTTAAAAATTCCCAATGTAACCAAAATACCAACTCCTATGGAAACCATATATACTATTAAAAATGAACTAAGAGTGCCTCCCGATGCTTCTTCAACCTGGTTTCCCAGTATAAGCAAATCGGGCTCTGCAACAGTTATCAGGAAGCCTAAAAGAAAGCTGAGTACAGCTATTTTTATCGGAGATTTTGAAGTAGCCACCTCCCTTGACATATATTCACCAATAGGATTCATGGCCAGATCAATACCCCACAGGAATATGGTAAGTCCGATTAGGAGAAGGACGCTGCCAACCAAAAAACGTACTAATACATCCGATCCGACGTCTACTATTGTAAAACATATAATGAGCACCAACACCACAACCGGTACTAATGTTTTCGTGACCTCTTTTATTTTATCCATTAATAAGCTCATGATGTACCTCCTTTACGCTCTTCGACCTTGTTCTCAAAGAGACCACTTGTATTGCTGACAGGAAGAGTGAAGATAATACCATTTCCGGGCTTATCAAGCTCTAAATCAGAGAAAATTCTTTTCCTTATAGAGGCAGCCTTTTCTTTTTTGGTAATAACCAAAATAGTGTCCTTCTGGGGTTCAATTGCCAAAGGATAATAGGAATCTGCCGGGATTCCGGCTCCATGACCGTGAATTAGTGTTCCGCCTCGGGCTCCTGCTGCCCGTGCGGCTGTTATACAGTCCTTGCCCCGTCTTTTATCAACAATAGTAAAAATACAACAGTGAGTAAACCTGTCATCATCTATTGATATATTGTGCTCCTGTTCAGATGCTTCTAATGTCCAGCGTTTAAATGGGACAGAAAAAGCAATTCCTTTGTTTCTTTTGGAGAATTTGAATGTCTCACTGAGCTGTTCGTGAAGATTAGCATCCAGTTCACCGGATGCGGGTATCATAAGTATCTCCTTTCGTATCTCAGTCAAACCTAAGAAGTCCAGCAGCTTAGACTGTATAGTGCCTTCTCCAAGAAGAATGGTTCCTCCTGTTGCACCGCATTCTTTGGCTTTACGTAATACGGCATTTGCTTTGCCGCGATTAACAATGGTAAAAAATATTGTATCTATAATAATCACTCCTGTCTGTAATATTTTATTCGTGGATATTGGAATCATCTACAATCTCCATGATATCACCAATATCACAATGTAAAGCTGTACAGATTTTTTGCAATACATCAGTTGTTATATTTTCGTTCTTTCCAAGCTTAGCCATTGATGCGTGGCTTATTCCTGCCAAAGTACACAGGTCTTTCTTCTTCATGTCACGATCAATCAAGAGTTTCCAAAGCTTTTTGTAGCTCACTGACAAAGTAATCACCTCACACGGATGAGTGTAGCTTAAATTTAACCAGATAAGTATACCATAATAATTCAGCGTTCACAATATTATATTCAGCGGATGTGAATTTTATGCAGAGGGATAA
>DUQV01000138.1 GCA_012837605.1 Clostridiales bacterium
AAATGGAATCAGGATTTGATGCCGGCTTGGGATTGCGATTATCATCTTGACATAAATCTGCAGATGAATTATTGGCCGGCAGAAAGCGGGCATCTTCAGGATTATACGAATGCATTATTTACGTATATTGAGAAAATGGTACCCCATGGCAGGGATGCCGCCAAAAAACTGTTCGGATGCAGGGGGATATGGTTTCCGTTATCGACGGATATATGGGGATGCGCAACACCGGAATCCTATGGATGGTCGGTGTGGGTCGGAGCAGCCGCATGGATGGCTCAGCATATGTGGTGGCACTATGAATATGGTCAGGACTTAAAATTCCTGGAGGAAAGAGCATATCCTTTTATGAAAGAAGTCGCAGCCTTTTATGAGGACTTTCTTGTGAAGGATGACGATGGAATATATCAGGTAATGCCGTCTCAATCACCGGAGAACAGATTTGTCGGCGGAGGAGAAATGCCTGTAACCATATGTGTATCATCTACATCTGATATCCAGCTTATAACGGATGTTCTCAGTCATGCCGTATCCGCTGCCAATATATTAAAGACAGATAAGGAAAAGGTGGAGAAATGGCAGGAAATCCTTGACAACCTGCCGCCTATGCAGATAGGAAGCAAAGGGCAGCTTTTGGAATGGAACAAGGAATTCGAGGAAGTTGAGCCGCATCACCGTCATGTGTCCCATTTGTTTGGAGTATATCCCGGCGAACAGATATGTCCCGACAGGACTCCTGATTTGTTTAATGCAGCAAAAAAATCCTTGGAAATGAGACTTGCTGCAGGAGGGGGACACACGGGATGGAGTCGTGCATGGACTGCATGTCTGTACGCAAGATTCGGAGAAGGCGATAAGGCATGGGAGCATATTCATTCGTTAATTTGCGATTATGCCACAGAGAGCCTGCTTGATTTGATCCCACCCAGAGTCTTCCAGATTGACGGTAATTTCGGAGGTACGGCTGCCATACTTGAGATGTTGCTTCAAAGCTATTATGAGGAGCTTCATTTTCTGCCTGCATTGCCCTCTGTATGGAAGTCCGGCAAAATCAAAGGAATAAGAGCCAGAGGCGGATTTACGGTTGATATGGAATGGGAAGACGGATGCCTTACAAAAGCCGGCATAATATCGGTAAAACATAAAAATTGTGTAGTAAAGACCGACAGGAAAAAATACTGTATCCGCGACAGTTGGGGAAATATGGTTGACTATCAGACAAAAGACGATAAAATAATATTCCACATGATTAAGGATCGCATGTATTTTGTAACTGTAGAAAAACAGTAGCTCATTTTATAAAAATATGATAAACTCATATTAGGGTTTATAATATTATGAGAGTGAGTATTAATATGAGTATAATAAGGGGATTTATGACAAGGCTTAATTCAGGTCGTCAAATTAAGCTTAAGTATCGCATTATTTTGGTCAACATAATCTCTTTACTAATATCCTTAATTGTTTCTTATCTTTATTTTATAACAAGTATTAAAAAGTTTCATGACAAGCATGATCTGATTGAAATAGACGGAATGACTTTTTGGAGTTATAATTGGATAGGATTAATAATTGTGGGTATTAGTTTTGTCATTTCGTGTGTTATTATTATCACATTCTCGTGCAGATTCAGTAACAGATTAAGCTCCTTCCAAGATTTGATGCACAAGGTTGTTTTAGGCGAATATGAGAATCTTCAGGTCATTGACGGTTTTGATGAGATAAGTGAGATGTACAGAGATCTGAATACTATGATCAGTAGTATTCAGCGTCTTATTTCAAAGGTATATGAGGAGCAGATGCA
>DUQV01000139.1 GCA_012837605.1 Clostridiales bacterium
AGAAGAAGGCGGCTGTACATCAATCAACTTTGGAACCCGCTCCTTTCTGGGAGGTAATGTGTGTTTGACGATTCCATTATACCAGAGGCGTTTCAGGTCTCATTTTTATTATTAAGTTAACAGACCATATTTATTGTATTGGAGGAAAACATGAGTGAGAATAAAATATTTAATAAAGATAGAGATGATTCAAAAGAAGCAACTGCTGCAGAGTATTTAGATTTTAGAGGTGATCGTGCGGCAAAAAAAGAGTACAACTTAAAGATCTTCCCGAAGTAGATACATATATTTTATATAACGAGATATTAAGGTATCATGATCGAGATGGTAATCCGGGTAAACTAGAACGAGGAATCGGACGTGTTATTGAATATACATCATCATTAATGGGAGTAGAAGTTTATATACGACCTGATTATTGCCAGCGAATATACTTCAAAATCTTTGATGTGTGTGTGGGTCTTATTGAGTATATGGAATTGACTGATTATGTATATATAGGTGGCAATGATTTGGGTTATTCATATGAGGATCTAGACATCAACAATCCGCATCCTGATATAGCAAAACTGATACGAAAGAAACATATTGAATAAAAATGCATAATAGTACAATTGTAGTTCAACATAAAAGCTATTGACTTATTATAAATGTGGACAATCAAAAGGAGAAAGAAAAAATATTGGAGAGACATATAGCTCCTATAATTCTTCAACCGCACCTAATACAGCAATACCGACCATAACCATGATTATCAATACATAATGTAATTTGCTTAGCTTCTCCCTTAAAAATATTCGGGATAAGATAACTGATACAATACTGTATGAAGCAATCATAGGAGCTGTCACGACAGCGTTAGTTGACATGGCATATACGTAGAAGAACTGTCCTGCAGTTTCGAATACTGCTGCTGATGTCCTGATAGGCTCCTTTAGAATATTGAATTTCTTCTTCTTGACAACATTCAGATATATCAAAGCTATTACAGCATATAGAAGCCATGTAAATTCATAAGCAAGGAGGGCAGCATCTTCACTGATTAAGCTAAGCTTATCAAGGTAGATACCATCTGCGGCTGTCCCTATGGCATCAAGCACAGCATATAATATAGGGAATGTTATTGCCAATACTCCTATCTGATATTTTGGATTCACTTTTGCTTTATCGGTCTTTATAGCCTCTGTCTGCAATCTTTTTTCCAAAACAGCAAGCCCTATAACACCGGCGGTTATTAATACGATTCCAACAGTATTTAGAACACCCAGCTCTTTGGGAAACAGTATAATAAGTACTATAGCGGTTAAGGCACCGGAGGAGTTTTGTACCGGAGATGAAATGGACAGTTCCAAGTATCGCAGCCCAAAATATCCAATCAGCATGGATAATATGTAGAAGAAGGATACCGGCAGATACTTGATCATATCAAAGGGATCGAATTTAATCCCCTTTATTAGCATGTATAGAATACCGTGCAAACCCATAACAAGACCAACCATAATTCCTATCTTTATAGTACTGTATTTATCTTTGCTGTCAGCACCTCTTTTGTAGAAAAGGTCAGCAGTGCCCCATGCGAGCGTTGTTAATAAAGCAAATAAAAACCACATATAATAGACTCCTTATTACAATTATTAGCCGATATTGCTTGCTGATACTATTATTTATAATTGTTTTATGTATCCCGTTGAATTAAAAACGGTATTATTATAAATGATTAATATGAATAAGTCTATAATTTTTGAGATTAAAATTTTTAATTTATCTATGCATATATATTGTTTTATATTATAATGAATGGAAAATACGAATATGAAAAGGGGAGATGCTTATGCAGAAAATAAACACTGATAAAGCACCTGCGGCTATAGGACCATACAGTCAAGCCGTAATTGTAAATGGCGTACTATATACATCAGGGCAAATTCCGATTGATCCTGCAAGCGGACAGGTGGTTGAGGGAGGAATAAAGGAGCAGACAATTCAGGTAATGAAGAATCTGCAGGCTCTGCTTGAAGAGGCAGGCACATCATTTGAGAATGTATTTAAAACCACCTGCTTCTTATATGATATAGGAGATTTTGCTGCATTTAATGAAGTGTATAGTGAGTATTTTACAGGGAAGCCGGCACGCTCCTGTGTAGCAGCAAAGGATCTTCCCAAGGGCGTTTTGGTAGAGGTTGAATTAATAGCAACAGTGCAGTAATCAACTAAAGGATTGAATAGTAATAGAGGGGACTTTTTGCGAAACAAATGTCCCCTCTTAGCTCATTTATAAGAATCTCTTATAAAATAATGAGTTAAAGTCAATCACAAAATATTAAGCGGATTTAACCCTATGATAGTTTGCAGTGACCTCATCCCAATTAAGCACTTCAAAGAATGCACCGATATAATCCCCACGCAGATTCTTATACTTAAGGTAGTAAGCATGCTCCCATACGTCAATTCCAAGTATGGGAACCCATCCGTTATTATCCATGAGTGGATTGTCCTGATTAGGGCTGCATGATACATGCAAATCTCCATTCTTATTAGCTGATAGCCATGCCCAGCCGGAACCAAATCTGCCTAATGCTGCAGCAGTCAGCTTTTCTTTGAAGGACTTGAAGCTGCCGAATTCTTTATCAATCCTGTCTGCCAGTTCTCCCGTAGGCTTATTGCTTCCACCCGGTTTTAGGGTAGCGAAATATAAATTGTGGTTATAAAAACCGCCTCCGTTATTTCTTACAGCAGTCCTTAACGCTTCATCCGAAATATCTGAAAGATTCCCCAGAATATCCTCGATGGATGAGTCCTTTAGGTCGGGTAATTTATCCAGTGCCCCATTCAGATTATTGGTATAAGCGGCGTGATGCTTTGAATAATGTGTAATCATAGTGAGTTCATCAATATAAGGCTCCAGTGCATTAAAATTATAATTAAGTTCGATTTGTTTAAACATATAATAATCCTCCTTTATTTAAGTAATATATGCTTTAGTAAATGGTTACATCATTAAAATTATTGTACACAATTTAATTGTATGCTTATTATTGCACATAATTAAATAAAAATCAAGAGGTAAATTTAAGTTTATTAAAAAAATTAAAGTTTATTGCAAAACCTTGTAAAATAGATTATGATATTTATTGTGTTATGAATATGTTTTTAGGAGTAATTACATGAATTCAGATAAAGTAAAAAAAATAAGTCTGGGTGTAAGTGTCATTATTGCAATGATATTATTTTTATGTCTGTATTTACTTGGTTATGACGATGTAGAGGATAATGATGAAAAAGCCTTAAATACGAAGATTACCGCTCCTATATCTATGAAGAATAATATTCTTAGAGAAAACAAGAATATCTATTACAGGTATAATCCGGGAAAAATGTCAAAGGTATACATCAATGTATTTTCGACAAAAGACAAGGATGGAAAAGAATATAATTTCTCTGACTTTGACATGATTGCCGCATGGAATAAGGATTTTAATCCGGTTCTGGATGCCAATGTACAGTTTGCTGACAAAGAAGAGCAGCCAAAAGAAAAGTCCATGAGTAATCCAAATGCTTCAATAAGAGTCAGAGGTAATCCGCAAGTACCGCTTAAGTCTTATCGTATAAAGCTCATGGATGGTTTTGAGGGGTATGAAGGACAATCGGTGTTTAATCCGGATAAGAATTCTAACGATCCCAGCAGAATTGCAAATAAGCTGGCACATGATCTTATTATGGATTTAAAGCATATATCCGGTTTTCGGACAAGCTTTCTTGAACTATATATAAGAGATGATTCCTTGACCGGTGAGGACAGTGAATTTCATTCCTATGGACTGTATACTCATATTGAGCAGCCCAATAAAGCATATTTAAGATCCCGTGGGCTTGATGAGAACGGCAGTCTGTACAGGGCAGAGGATTTTAGCTTCAGACTTACCTCACACATTAAGAATGTAGACAATCCCGATTATGATGAGCAGACATTTGAGGAAGTATTGGTTATAAGGGAAGGAAAAGATCATTCTAAACTTGTACAGATGCTTCAGGATATTAATGATGAGAGCAGGGATTTTGAAGAGGTTTTTCATACATACTTTAATGAGGATAACTATCTGACATGGCTTTCTATAAACATTCTTCTTGGAAATGTCGATGGGATGACGGAAGGCTTTTTGTTGTACAGTCCAAGCAATTCATTAGGTTTCTATCTTCTGCCATGGGATTTTGACGGTATTTTCAGATGGATGGAGGACGAAAGCAGTGAGTCCGATATATATGACAGTATGAAGAACGTGGTTTTACATAGAAAATACCTGAGCATGGATGGAAGTTTGGAAAAATTAAAGGCAAGAATGGAAGAGCTGGTATCGGACGCTTTCTCTCCGGACAGAGTCAAATCCCTGATAAAGCATTATAGACCCATATTATTAGAGATGATGAACCGGTATCCTGACAATGTTATTTCGCCGATATCTCTTAATGAACAAATGGCTTATCTTAAGCAAATAGATGAAAGGATACTCATCAATTATAATGAATTCATAAAACGTTATGAGACAGGAGATGACTGATGGAATACAAAGGATATAAGCTTCGGAATGAATTGAAATTCTATATTAATACATATGTCTATCAGGTGCTGAGAGAGCGGTTGCGGCATGTGCTTACGACAGATCGGTATATGAGGGATGAAGAGGGATATCTGATAAGCAGTATTTACTTTGATGATATATATCATTCCGCTGTGAAAGACAAGATAAATGGTATACAGTCCAGAGAGAAGTACAGAATAAGACTTTATAATCATGAGGATACATTTATAAGACTGGAATGTAAGACAAAGTTTGATGAATATATTTCAAAACAGTGGGCGAGGATAACCAGACAGGAATATGACCAATTACTAAGCGGAGACTATGAGTTTCTGATTTCCAGGCCGGAGCAGGTATGCAGAAAGCTGTATGCAATGCATAAAACCAAATTGATGAAACCGGTTACAGTCGTGGAATATCAGAGAGAAGCATATGTTCACCCCCTTGGAAATGTCAGGATAACCTTTGATAAAAATTTATCAGCCTCCATCGGAGAGCCTGATATCTTTCATATAGATTATGAAACCTTACAAATTCCCATGGACAGCATGATGATTATGGAAGTAAAATATGACGATTATATTCCGGATTATATTAAAAAGATAATCCAAACGGATCGTTTGACAAAATGTGCAATATCAAAATATGTTATATGTAGAGAAATCAACAGAAAGGTGAGAGCAATATGAAAACATTTTCGGATATTTTTAAAAAAAGTTTTTTAAGCGACGCATCTATGGATTTGAACCTTTATAAGATTTTTATGTCCCTGCTCGCAGCATATGTTTGCGGTATGATTATTTATTATGTGTATAAGCATTTTTATAAAGGAGTTCTATATAGTCATAATTTTAATATATTACTTGTGCTTGTCAGTATGGTTACAGCATTCATCGTGCTTACAATCAGTTCAAACATAGTACTGTCCTTAGGTATGGTCGGTGCATTGTCAATCGTCAGGTTTCGTACAGCAGTTAAGGATCCTTTGGATGTCGGCTTTTTGTTCTTTGCTATCTCTATAGGCATAACCTGTGGAGCCAGCCTATATCTGATGTCATTTATATGTACAATAGTAATATCTCTTATATATATCTTAATGGTTAAGGTTAAGACAGACACGCATGTATATCTGCTTATATTAAAGTATGAGCAGAATGCGGATGAGGAAGTACAGAATATTTTATCAAAAATGAAATATGCAATAAAAAATAAAACCATATTCAAAGACAATATTGAATTGACCTTGGAAATGAAGATAAAAGCAGATGATACCGAATTTGTATCGAAATTATCACAAATCGAAGGTGTACATAGTGCAGCATTGGTAAATTATACAGGAGATTTTGCTGAATAAAAATAGAAGCTGCTGCAAAGTGTATCTATTAACCTGCTTTGCAACAGCTCCTTAATTTTATTCTATGGCTATATATTTCTTATTGTCCAGTTTTGCTGTTTCCTTATCCTTGGGGAATTTGATTTTCAGTACGCCATTTTCAAAAGCTGCCTTAAAATCCTCTTCCTTAAGATGGTCGCCTACATAGAAGCTTCTTCTGCAACTGCCACTATAGCGTTCCCTACGGATGTACCTGCCTTTCTTGTTTCTTTCCTCTTTTGTCTCTTCTCTGCCGGCTGAAATAGTGAGATATCCATTATCCAGTGAAGCAGTTATATCCTTTTTATCATACCCGGGAAGTTCAATCTCCAGAAGATATTCATCTCCCAAATCCTGAATATTAGTAGTCATCCATCCGGACAGAGGTAAGCGTGCAAATGACGGGAAGCTGAACATGTCGTCAAATCCATCGAAAAAATCATCAACAAAATTGTTTTTAAAAATGCTTGGTAATAACATAACCATTCCTCCTTAAACATACAATTTTTCGTTTTGAATCATTTTTAATTATTATATATCAGCTATCTGTTCTATATGAAATATAACACATATAATAAAATGTGTCAAGTATGAAAGATAAGTTTCACAGAAAATTCACATTTATCCATAAAACGGAGGTACTACTCTTTGAATGCAATATTATAAATTAAATATTAATGTTTACTTAATTTTTCAATATATACTTGAAAATATTATTAATAATTAGTATAAATGAGATAATAAAGTATATGGATTTATACTAAGAAGCAGAAACTGAGAGAATCGCAACCATATGTTAAGGAGGGCAACCTTCATGTTAGTTTCAGATAATGCAAAAATGCTATTTATCGTTAATCCCGTTGCAGGAAGAATCCATCCTAAAAGCAATCTTAACCACATTATGGATCTTTTTAAGGACAATGGCTATAATCTGACTGTGAAAAAAACAGCTGCCAGAGGACATGCAACCGAATTGGTTCTAAAATACGGAAAACATCACGATATAATAGTATGTAATGGTGGAGACGGTACTCTCAATGAAGTAATATCGGGTGTAATGAGGCTTGATAAAAAAGTTACCATTGGCTATATACCTTCAGGTACAACTAATGACTTTGCCAGCAGTCTTAACTTATCGGATAAAATAGAAACAGCAGCAATGACTATAATAAATGGACAGCCTAGGACAGTAGATATAGGCTTGTTTGGTGATAAAAGATATTTTAGCTATATAGCATCATTTGGGGCATTTACCGGAAGTTCATATTCAACTCCTCAATCGTATAAGAATTTAATTGGTCATCTGGCTTATGTATTGGAAGGAATGAAAGACATCCCCAATATAAGACCTTATCATGTACGGGTTGAAGCAGAGGGGCAGGTCTATGAGGGAGATTATTTATTCGGTGCTGTAAGCAATTCCATATCTATCGGCGGACTTCTTAAGCTTGATTCTAACAAGGTGGATTTGAATGACGGTTTATTTGAAATTATTCTGATTAAAAATCCCAAAACACCGTTTGAGCTTAGTCGAATGTTACTGTCAATAAGTAAGAAAGAATATACTGATAAATTAATACAGTTTATAAAGGCACCT
The DNA here is from genome assembly GCA_012837605.1 of Clostridiales bacterium. Taxonomy (GTDB): domain Bacteria; phylum Bacillota; class Clostridia; order Lachnospirales; family Lachnospiraceae; genus Mobilitalea. Next base: position 7,547 of record DUQV01000139.1, read on the forward strand.
GAAGCAACATTTTATATGGAAGAATCTATCCCCTGGTCAATAGACGGAGAATATGAAGCAGGTGTCAGTAAGGTCAGGATAAAAAATATTACGAATGCTATAAGTATTATGGTATAAGGTATTCCCTTCGTCAGCTTATTATTCTTGGTTGGGTTGAAAAAAGAATGATAAAGACTTATAATATAACCAGTTTTTGCACAACAGATGCAAGGAAGGTAAGGGATTTGTCTAATAATGGATAAACGAAAGAAATTAATGATAAGCGGAATTATTCTGGTCGTTCTGCTTCTTGTTTTTTGTTGGATGATATTTACAAGAAGCGGACGAAGAGTAATATATAGATTAGCAGGAAGTTATATATATCAAGGTGTTGATAAAGATGATGATTTGGAAACAAGTTCTGTAATTATTCCGTTTGAAAAAGAACAATATAAAAATGAGAATAACAATGCCAAAGCTGAGGATTCAGAGAATGCTGAACCAATAATTGAAGCAAATGAGCCTGCACCAAGGATATTGCCGGATCCAAGGCATGAAGATTATGTCAGCAATTATCTGTTGTTTGGGGTGGAGGAAATATTTAATGCTAAGAACACCGATACAATTATGATTGCTTCCATTAATACAAAGGACAGCACTGTTAAGCTAACATCCATATTAAGAGATACTTATGTGGAGACTGAAGAATATGGACCAAGTAAGATTAATGCCATCTTTGCAATGGGCGGTGCAAAGGCATTTGTGAAGGTAATAGAAGATTATTTCCGTATTAAGATCGACGGATATGCATATATCAATTTTGAGGCTTTTGAGAATATTATAGACAGTCTTGGTGGGATATCCATTGAGCTTGGAGAAGAAGAAGCAGAGTATCTGAACACTACTAATTATATATCAAACCCTGCATATCGTAATGTTAAAGCCGGTTGGAATGAACTGAACGGAAATCAGGCACTTGGTTATTGCCGTATCAGACTGGTACCAACATTAGGAGGTACAAGTGATGATTATGGAAGGTCATTAAGACATAGAAGAGTATTAAATGCCGTCTTTAATAAATATAAATCTAAAAGTTTATTTGATTTGCTGCGTATATCCAATAATGTACTTGGCTATGTAAAAACCAACGTTAACAGGCAGCAGATTGAGAAAGCCATTGAGGACATAGTAGAGAACAGGATAACTAAGATGGACAGTATGCGTCTTCCTGTAAACGGAGCATTTGAAGCACCTATTAAGTATCAAGATGTCGGTTACCCTTTAATATATGATTGGGATGAGAATATAATCAAGCTATATCAGTTCATATATCTGGATGCAAGGGAAGAAGCAGAGGTAAATTTGGAGAAATATAAATAATTATATCTAACCACTTGATTTCGGTTTTTTCCCTTTTGCAGGCGGAGATGAATAGTTATTAACCCTTTTTCGTAATGCTTCTCCCTGTTTGCGGGCAATGTAATTGCCAAGCCGGTTGTTCTTCTCATTGAATTTACATCCGTAAAGGAAGGAATCAAGATGCGGTAGGAATTCCTTTCTCACAATAATGCCTGATAAGCTTAAGATGGAATTTTTATCTTTAATCTTAAGTCGAATTACTCTATCAGTTTCAAGTTCTTCCTTAGTAATGAAAGCAACACCGGTTTCGCTGAGATCTTTAACTAATACAGAGAGGGCTAAAGGACCACTGGAAGTATTAATATATATAGGCATATCTTCCCCTATATACATCCTATAAGCCTCTCTCCGATTATAGGGCTTACCTTCTCCTCCTGCTGTATCGATTTTATGATAGATGGCACCATCATATTTTACCAGCTTAACAATGACATTATCCCATAAAAACACCTTACCGTTTATCTTGACGATAAGATTAATGCGGCAATTATCATTAAAACCTACAGTCTGGTCATTGACTATAATAGGAGAAATCAATACAGAATTATTTATAGTTAGTTGTACTTCACTGTCAAAGGATATGGTTTGTCCGCTATATCGTACTTCAAGCTCTATTTTAGCACCATTTGGTATATCATTAATAATCAAAAGGGCACCTCCTTAATGATACAATGTAAGTATATTACATATTAACAAATAAAACAACAATTATATTCAAAGACTAAACAAATTTTATTAATTTTTTGATATTTTTTGATGTTTACAGTATTACTTTATTAATACAGAAAAAATAAATGGGAAAGGTATGGTAACAGTAGAATTATGATATATCCTGCTAATTTGGAAAAAGGTTTTTATATCGGTGTTACTGCAACCTCTGCGGGCTTTGAAGATGAGGTTGATTTAAAGCGTCTGAGTAATGCAATAGCGAATTTTGAAAAGCGGGGTTATCCTGTTATTACAACTCCAAATGTTAAGAGAAGTGACAATAAAGGTCGAAGCTCAGATGCAGCTACTAGGGCGAAGGAATTATCAGACCTGGTAAATGATCCCAGAGTAAGAGTTATTATAGCGGCATGTGGAGGAGAATTTCTGCTGGAGATGCTTCCATATGTAGATTATATGGCGATAAAAAACAGTCCGAAATGGATACAGGGATTTTCTGATACAACCGGATTATCCTTTACAATAACTACGAATCTGGATATTGCTACAATATATTCATATAATTTCAGCAGCTTCGGAATGAAGAACTGGCATCACTCCTTGTCGGACAACCTGCTTATACTTGAGGGTAATGATATTGTTCAGAGCAGTTATGACATGTATCAGGACGGATATTATAAAAGAGTGACCGGTCTGGAAGAATTTGTACCGGAGAAGGAAGTGGAGTGGAGGAATCTGCCTCCTAAAGGGTTCGAAGGCATTGATGAGATTTATATTCAGGGTCGTATACTGGGTGGCTGTCTGGATATCCTAAAAAGTCTTGTCGGTACAAGATTTGATAAAACAGTTGAATTCGCCGAAAGATATTATGAGGACGGAATTTTATGGTTTTTTGAAAGCTATAATCTTAATAGCGAAGGCATGATGCATGCTTTGTGGCAGTTGAGAGAAGCGGGATGGTTTAAAAATGCAAAAGGCTTTATATTCGGACGTCCCGCAATGTATGAATCACTATATGAGATCTCTTATGAAGAGATTGTCTGCTCAGTATTGGGAGAGTTGGGTTTACCAATAATATTAGATGCAGATATTGGTCATAAGCCACCGCAGTTTTCAATTATAAACGGTGCTATTGCTAAGGTTAGGAGTAAAAATAAAAAAGGAACGATTATATTTGAAAGAAGGTAGCGGTTCTTATGAAAATAGAGAAAGATAATAATACATTATATCCTATGCTCTTTTTTATAGGAACGTTAATTTATCTGGAATTAATAACTCATTTGTATATTTATAATTCAATAGACGGAAAAATAATATATCCTATTACATTTGCAATCCCTATAGGTATATTATTCACAATTCTCTCGGGTTTTTTTGAACGCTTTGGAAATATGCTGATTATGTGGCTGCTTACATCGTTATCATGCTTGATTTTCGGGCTGCAGCTTGTTTATTACAGTGTATTTAAGGTCTATTTCTCATTTCAGACACTTGGTATGGCCGGTGATGCCATATCTGAATTCAGTGAGGAAGTAAATAATGCAATTAGTGCAAATATTATCCCTGTTTTATTAATAATGCTTCCTTTGGCTGTATTGTATTTTCTGATAAGATATGTTCTTTTATGCGAAAAAAGAAAGACAAACATTCAGGGATATCTTGTTATTGCAGCATTGTGTTTTCATTTGCTGGCACTTTTTTTGCTGCCTATATACAGTAAGGATGACTATACGCCATATGATCTGTATTATCATAGTAAGGTTCCTGAGCTTAGCGGGAGACACCTTGGCATCATAACCTTAACCAGATTTGATTTGTCAGGCATGCTTAAAGAAGAGGAGGAGCTAGTCTTAGTGGATAACGGTACTGTTATTATTGATGCTGAGCAGGATGAAGAGCCCACTTCTGCTCCAGCACTAAAGCCTAATACTAATGACAGCTCTGCAAAGCAGGACAATCCGGGGAACGGGCATACATCTGTATCTCCCTCATTATCACCAACTCCCTCATTATCACCAACTCCTAAACCTATAGATACTTCGCCAAATGTAATGAATATTGACTTTGAGGAATTGGCTAGGCATGAAGAAAACAAATCAATAAGAATACTTCATAAATATTTTGCTTCTTTGCCGCCAACCAACAAGAATGAATATACAGGTATGTTTAAGGGGTATAATCTGATCTTGGTAACGGCAGAGGGATTTTCACCTTATGCAGTTCATAAAGATTTGACACCTACTTTATATAAACTGATAAATGAGGGTTTTGTATTCAAAAACTTCTATACTGCTTTGTGGCAGACAAGCACCAGTGACGGCGAGTATGTGGCACTTACAGGTCTTATACCGGTCGGAACCAGAAGCATGTATAATTCACGTGATAAACTGCTGCCATTTTCTTTAGGGAACCAATTTAATCTTCTTGGTGTTGGGAGCAAGGCCTATCATAATCACACCTATACTTATTATGAGAGAGATCAGACCCATCCTAACCTTGGATATATCTATAAAGGTAAGGGAAATGGTCTTGTATTGGATTCAGATGTATGGCCCGGCTCTGATCTGGAAATGATAAATCATACTGTAGATGAATATATCAATGAGGAACAATTTCATGTGTATTATTTGACCGTAAGCGGACATATGAATTATACGTTTACCGGTAACAGTATGTCGTATAAGAATAAGGCGTTGGTTAAGGATCTGCCTTATTCTTCAGAAGCAAGAGCATATATAGCATGTCAGATCGAGTTGGACAGGGCAATGGAGGAATTAATAAAGAGATTAAACGATGCAGGTGTAGCTGATAAGACAGTGATTGCATTAAGCTCAGACCATTACCCATATGGTTGGGAGAAGGAAAGGCTTGATGAGCTTGCCGGCCATGAAATTGACCCTGAATTTGAAATATATCGCAATCACTTTATTTTATGGAATCAAGGTATGGACAATAATATTGTTATAGACAAGCCTGCATCCAGTTTGGATATTCTTCCGACCCTCAGCAATCTTTTTGGATTAACCTATGATTCAAGGCTTTTGATGGGACGGGATATCTTATCTGACAGTGAGCCTTTGGTTATTCTGGGCAACAGAAGCTTTATTACAGATAAGGTGATGTTTAATTCAGAAACAGGAGAGGTAATAAAATTAACCGATGAGGAGCTGCCTCCCGATTATGTTAAGAATATAAATGCCATTATAAAAAACAAATTCACAATAGCAAAAAGTATCCTATCATTAGATTATTACCGTTATTTATTTCCAAACTATCCTGAAGGATTTGTCACGGATAATGATTAAAAACAACAGTATAATATTAATAGATACACTTAAATCATAGTATTAAAAGAGGTAGATGTATTATGAAACTGACACAAGAAGATTTTAACAAAATATTGAATACTGTTAAGATAAGCTTATCGGAGGAAGAAGAGATTAAGCTTATAAAGGATTTAAATCAGTTAATCGAATTTATAGATACTATGAATGAACAGGATTCTGAAAATGTTGAACCGATGGCATATATTCATTCTATTAAGAATGTATATCGTGATGATGAGGTAACAGATTCAATATCAGGACAAAAGCTGCATGAAAATGCACCTGAAATTTCGGATGATTATTATGTGGTTCCCCGTATTATTCACTAATCTGAAGAAAACCGTTTGGAGGCAAAAATGAAGGAAATAACAGCGATGTCGGCTATGAAGGTGGCAGATAAGATTAAGAAAAGAGAGCTGTCAGTGCAGGAAGTTGTAGAAGCACAGCTTAAAGCGATAAAATTGAGAGAGCCTATATACAACTGCTACATTACCATAACAGAGGATAAAGCCAGAGAGGATGCCATTAAGGTACAGAGGCGGATTGATAACGGCGAGCTTAAGGATTCGCCACTTGCAGGTGTGCCTGTGGCTATAAAGGATAATATATGCACCGAAGGGGTAAAAACCACATGTGCATCCAAAATGCTGGCAGATTATGTTCCCTCATATAATGCAACAGTTGTCAAAAGGCTGGAAGATGCAGGAGCAGTTTTAATCGGAAAGGTTAATTTGGATGAATTTGCTATGGGAGGTACCACAAAGACCTCTTATTTTGGTGAAACGAAGAATCCATGGAACATATATCATACGCCCGGAGGATCCAGTGGCGGTTCATCGGCTGCTGTATCAGCGGAGGAGGCATTTGTATCATTAGGTTCGGATACAGGAGGTTCCATCAGACAGCCCGCCGCATATTGTGGATTGGTGGGGTTTAAGCCTACCTATGGTACTGTATCAAGATATGGATTGATACCGCTTGCATCATCTCTTGACCAGATAGGACCATTATCCAGAAATATCTCTGATTGTGTTTCTGTTCTTGAGGTTATATCGGGGCATGATCCGATGGACGCAACATCCGTAAAGCAGGAGAGATTCATCTATCGTCAGGCATTGATAGATGATGTAAAGAATATGAGGATAGGTGTTCCCAAGCTGTATCTGGAGGAGGATTTGGACGAAGATATAAGATGCTGCTTTATGGAAGCAATAAAGACCTTTGAGGAAATGGGGGCTAAGGTGGAATTATTTGATTTGGATGAGATACGATATAGTGTACAGGCATATTATATTATATCATGTGCTGAAGCCTGCTCCAATCTGGCAAGATATGATGGGGTAAGGTATGGTTATCGTGCAGGGGATTATGAAGGACTTGATGAATTATACAAGAAATCAAGAGGAGAAGGCTTCGGATATGAAGTAAAGCGAAGAATTATGCTGGGGGCATATGTACTAAGCTCAGGTAATTACGAGTCTTATTACAATAAAGCCGGAAGAATAAGAAGCATTATCAGTAAAGCATATGAGGAAGCCTTTAACAGGTATGATGTTCTGTTCAGCCCCGAATCACTAAGTACTGCTCCTCAACTTAACGAGGACAGTTCACTGTCAAAGAGAAAGCATCATTCAGAGATACTGAATGTTTCCGTCAATTTGGCCGGTCTTCCGGCTGTAAGTATTCCATGCGGCAGGGATAAAAACGGGCTGCCTATAGGGCTTCAGATTATATCCAAAAAGTTTGGGGAAAGATCCATCATTCAAGCAGCCTATGCATTTGAAAAGACAAAACCGTACGAGCGACCGCAAGCTCTGCTTTAATAAATTCCCAAATCCCAACCGGAACAGTTTGTTTTGTCATCTGCTTGAAACAGTATTACTCATGCTTCGATTTCAATGTATAAGAAGTTCTAATATCTGTCAGTTTTACACTCCCAAGATAATAAAACAGATAACTCGCTTCGCTCAAACAGATCTGTTTTATTATCTAGTGCAAAACTTCCAGATATAAGAACGTCTAATACATTTACATAGGCGCATGGAGTAATACTGTTTCAAGCAGATGACAAAGGAAGTAGTTTCATTGGGATTTGGGCATTGAGAAACATACATATGAGTAGTGAGGAAGAATAATATGATGAATTATGAAACGATTATTGGTTTGGAGGTACATGTGGAATTATCCACAGAATCCAAGCTTTTCTGTCCATGCTCAACCAGGTTCGGCGACAAACCCAATTCAAATTGCTGTCCCGTGTGTATCGGAATGCCGGGAGTATTTTCGATTCTAAACAAAAAGGCAGTTGAGTATGCCATATCAGTCGGAATTGCTCTTGATTGTACCATAGTAAAGAGCTGTACGTTTGACAGGAAGAATTATTTCTATCCTGATCTTCCAAAGGGATACCAGATATCCCAAAAGTATTGTCCGATTGCAAAAAACGGAAGACTGATTATAGATACCAAGGACGGCAGCAAGTCCATAGGTATTCATGAGATGCACATCGAGGAAGATGCAGGTAAGCTGATTCATGATTCGGATAATAATCAGACGCTTGTAGACTATAACCGTTCAGGAGTTCCGCTGATAGAAATAGTAAGTGAGCCGGACTTAAGATGTGCAGACGAGGCAGCAGCGTTTTTAGACAAGCTGAGAATGATGCTGATATATATGGGTGTATCTGATTGTAAGATGCAGGAAGGCTCTATGAGGGTAGATATCAATCTTTCTGTCAGGAAAACCGGCAGCAGGGAGTTTGGTACCAGAACAGAGATAAAGAATCTGAATTCTGTTAAAGCAATAACCAAAGCAATCGAAGGAGAAAGCAAGAGGCAGATTGATATACTGAAAGCAGGAGGAGTTGTTGATAAGGAAACCAGAAGGTGGGATGATAATAAAAATGAAAGTATCAGGATGAGGACAAAGGAGGAAGAAGACGACTATCGATATTTTCCTGATCCTGATATTGTACCTATAGAAATTTCTGATAATTGGATAGATAGGCTTCGGTCATCGCTTCCTGAGTTTCGGGACGAGAAAATAATTCGCTATCAAAAGGAATATGGCATATCAAAATATGATGCGGAAGTAATAACTTCATCCGTTGAAATGGCCAAGTTATTTGAGGATACGACTAAACTGTGCGATTTGCCAAAGGAAGCAGCTAACTGGCTGATGGTCGAGGGGATGCGGCTGTTGAATGAGAATAACATAGATGCGTGTGATATTTGCATAACCCCGGAGAGATTATCAAAGCTGATTCTTATGGTTGAGCAAGGAAGAGTAAATCGTATTAAAGCCAAGGAAGTGTTTGAAAAATCATTTCTGGAGAATATAGATCCTGAGGAGTATGTGAAAAATCATAGACTTGAGATGATTTCTGATGCAAGTGTTATTAGGTTGGCTGCGATGAAGGTACTTGAAGATAATCCCGGGGCAGTATCAGATTATAAGAATGGCAAGAAGAAGGCCTTCGGAAATCTGGTTGGGCAGACCATTAAGGCTATGGATCACAAGGCAGACCCTGCGATAGTAAATGCAATTATTAAGGAACTTCTTGAGTAATTTATTGTTATTTGACAGCTGTTGTAATATAATAGTAGCAGGTTTATAAAATTCAATTAGCGGAGGTTATGTTGTGGAGGAGAGAAGAAAATCAAAAAGGATGCCTATCAGGCTTTCCTTGGAAATCAGCGACTTATACAAGCAGGACTATGTTAAGGTAGCTAATATAAATGCTCCTATTGAGGTTTTGAATATTTCAAAATCCGGGATTGGCTTCAGGTCAGAAAGCAAGCTTCCCATAGGCTATTATTTTAATGCCAGTATTAATCTGGGAGATAAAGAAACACTGCATAGTGTCGTAAAAATTATCAGAAGCCAACCTATTGATGATAAATTAACAATGTACGGATGCGAATTTGTAGGAATGGCAGAAGTACTGTCATTTGTATTTGATGCGTATGACTATAAGCTTGGAGAAAAAGAATCAGGTTAAGCTTACTATGCCCTGATATCGAAGGTATATCGGTGCATGTTTGGATCTGATACGTCCTGTTGCAGGATATCAGATATAAAATCCGGCTTACTGTCCGATATCTGTGTCTTAACCTGAAGCTGATATCCTTTGCTGTTTAGTGCATCGATAAGCTCATTCAGATGCTTTGATATAATCTGTTCGGACGATTTCTCCACATAAAAAACCGCATTTATCTGCCGATTCTTAACAGAGATATGAATGTCCAAAGGACCTAAGTTTGTCATATCAAGGTGGAGTAAAACATTCAGACCTTCTGAATCAGTATGCTTATGATGCTTGCGTGTAAATACATACAAATCTCCATGAGCATCACGACCGGCAAGTCTGATAGGCAGTTGAACATACAAAAACATCTCATTCAGCATTCTCATAAACTGCAGATTATCCTGCAGTTTATTTATTGATGATTTAAAATCCGGCGAAATGCTCATCCTGAAATTATCTGTAAGCTTATCCAGCTTCTCCATGTCCTTATCAAGCCGCCTGTAGAATTCCTTAACCTTATCTTTATTGGCAAGCTCATCGGGGCTTAATGTCCATCTGCTGTGAAGAGCTTCAGATATTGTTTCCCGGTATGCTTCGGATTTGAGCAAGTGCACAAGCTTATCTTTGGCATCTTCAGAAAGCTTGCCGTACATGCCTATAAATGCCTTCACTATACTGTATATAGGGGCATAATTATCTATAACAGGCTGTGATGCTTCACTGCCAAACAGATCATAAACTACGGATAACAGGCTTTCTAAGGTCATAGTACCATTTGAAAGCCGGGATATAATATGTTCTGCCGTATCGCTGCTATAATATGATGATTTGTTTATATCGGTAATCAACATTTCCTTAAGCTGCTTCAGCTCATTATCGGGTATAACATGTGCTATAGAGGTATCAGGATATATTTGTTCCGGTATGCTTTTGCCGTCTGCTATTATATTAAGCAGCTCTCTGTGCAGGATGATAACACCCTCCGTATGATTATCAGAATAAACGCTTTCTGAGGGAACATCTGCATACTGAGTATTATTCGACCCGGAAACCATTTCTTCAGAAGTCTCTTGATTAACCGTAATAATATCCAAACTGTGATGATTATTTAAACGTATGTTATTATCAACTGCAATGTCATTAATATTATCTGTCAACGTTTTTAATTGGTTTAAGATTTGATGCATACCTTTTTGATATGCTTCAAATTGAGCGATACTGCCGGAATTAATCGGCAGATTATTCTTATGCATAAGAATAAGTGAAGCAGGGCTGACATCAGGATAAGCTGATGTAAGCTTAATTAACTGCAGAATTGTATTCTTATCAACAGGCATCTGATAATTCAAAAGCTCCTGCACAATAGCTATATTTCTTTCTGAAGCCGTAAGTCCGGAGGCATATAAAGCCTTATGAATAATATCATTCATCGGGGAGCCGCCTGTGGGTATATATCGCAAAGTAATCTGACCGTCGGTTTCATCCGATATCACAAACTCCGCTGTTTGACCAATTGAAAGAGGAACATCACCGGACAGCTTGCCGTTAATTATCTGACCGCTTGGTTCCAATCTTATCTTGACTTCCTGATAACGCAGATCTATTATCTCACCTCTAATAATAGGGTTTTCATTTTTATTAACCTGAACAGGCTTTTGACTGCGTGCGGAGGTTTTGATATTCGGTGCCTTTATCTGGGATGCTTCATACTCAGAGGCTGCTTTATGCAGTCTGTTTTGTTTTGGTCTATATTCATTTATCTCCATATAATTCACCTCTTAGTGCCTGTATACAATAGTAATTATACAATAATAATTGTACTAAATTAACCATGATTATTATAGTGGATAGTAAATAATAACAGTTCAAAATATAACAGGCATGTTATATAATATATCGGTTATTAAATGATTTTTGGCTATATCAATGGCAAATAAAATGTGATTTGTATCATTGATTTAATATTTAAAATAATGTATTATTATTAAAATTGTTAAAACAATTATTTACTAAACAAAAGCTTATTGATAATTGTTATCAATTACTGTTGACTTGGCTAAACAATTTATTTAAAATTATATTGTATACAATATAGAATTAAAAGACTATAGTTTCCCCAAAGGAGGATAGATATGAGACAAGAATGGCATGATTTTGAAGGAGGAAGCTGGACTACAGATGTTAATGTAAGAAGCTTCATACAACATAATTATACCCCATATTCGGGTGATGAATCGTTTCTGGTTGGTCCCACTAAGAGGACTTTGAAGCTTTGGGAGAAAGCCAAAGAGCTGATGAAATTGGAAAATGAGAAGGGAATTATTGATGCTGAGACCTTAAGACCATCCACCATAACGGCATTTGGTCCGGGTTACTTGGATAAAGAAAATGAAGTAATTGTCGGCTTTCAGACGGACAAACCGTTAAAAAGAGGAATAATGCCTAACGGCGGTATCCGTGTTGTCAAAAAGGCATTGGAATCCTATGGTTATACTCTTGACAAGACGACTGAAGAGATTTATACACAGAACAGAAAGACTCATAATGACGGGGTTTTTGATGCTTATACAGATGCAATGAGAAAGGCAAGACACTCAGGCATAATCACAGGACTTCCTGATGCGTACGGAAGAGGAAGAATAATCGGCGACTATAGAAGAGTTGCTCTTTATGGTGTGAATTTTCTGATTGAGGAAAAAAAGCATGAGAAAAAGCTTCTTGAAAATCCGAATCTTGGTTCTCCTGATATACGTCTGAGAGAGGAACTGTCGGAGCAGATTAAAGCCTTAATGCAACTGAAAGAGATGGCTGCATCATATGGATATGACATAAGTAATCCTGCGAGGGATTCCTTTGAGGCTACCCAGTGGACATATTTTGCTTATCTTGGTGCCATAAAGGAACAGGATGGTGCCGCAATGAGTCTTGGTCGTGTCTCTACTTTCCTTGATATATATTATGAAAGGGATTTAAAGGACGGAAAAATCACCGAAGAAGAGGTTCAGGAACTGGTTGATCAGTTTGTTATGAAGCTCCGAATGGTGAGGTTTTTACGTACACCTGAATATAATGATTTGTTTTCAGGTGATCCTACTTGGGTTACAGAATCTATCGGCGGCATGGGTCTGGATGGAAGAACCCTTGTAACAAAAACCAGCTATAGATTTCTGCATACTCTGTATAATTTGGGACCGGCACCGGAGCCTAATCTTACGGTACTTTGGTCAATATTTTTGCCTGAGCCGTTTAAAAAATACTGTGCAAAGGTTTCTATTGATACCAGTTCCATACAGTATGAAAGTGATGATATAATGAGAGAGTCATGGGGCGATGATTATGGAATAGCATGCTGTGTATCTGCCATGAGGCTGGGTAAGCAGATGCAGTTCTTTGGAGCCCGTGCGAATCTTGCCAAAGCATTGTTATATGCTATAAACGGAGGAAAAGACGAGATATCGGGAGAGCAGGTTGCTCCTATTTTTGCCCCTGTTACAAGCGAATATCTTGATTATGACGAGGTAGTATCGAAATTTGACCAGATACTTGATTGGCTATCCGAATTATATATTAATACACTGAATGTTATTCACTATATGCATGATAAATACAACTACGAGAGGCTTCAGATGGCACTTCATGATGTGGATATTCTTCGTACTGAGGCTTGTGGTATTGCCGGATTATCGGTTGTAGCCGATTCCCTGTCAGCGATAAAGTATGCTAAGGTAAAGGCAATACGTAATGAGGACGGTCTCGTTGTTGATTATGAAATAGAAGGAGATTATCCTGCTTTTGGCAATAACGATGACAGGGTAGATAAGATTGCGTATGAAGTGGTTGAGCGGTTTATGAATAAGCTTAGAAAGATTAAGACATACCGCAGTGCAAAGCAAACTCTCTCGATATTAACAATAACCTCTAATGTTGTATATGGTAAAAAGACAGGAAGTACACCTGACGGCAGAAAGAAAGGAGAACCTTTTGCTCCCGGTGCAAATCCTATGCATGGAAGAGATAAGAAAGGTGCGATAGCATCCATGGCATCTGTTGCAAAATTGCCGTATAAGCATGCACAGGATGGTATTTCTTATACATTCTCGATTGTTCCTAAGGCTTTAGGAAAGGATATGGATGACAGGATAAAGAATCTGGTTGGTATGCTTGACGGATATTTCCGCAGTAAGGGTCATCATATTAATGTTAATGTATTTGACCGTGAGACTCTGCTTGATGCTATGGAGCATCCTGAAAAATATCCGCAGCTTACAATTCGTGTATCAGGCTATGCAGTTAACTTCATTAAGCTGAACAGAGAGCAGCAGCTTGATGTTATTCATAGAACCTTCCATGAGAGATAAAATAAGATAAAAGTAAAATTTTTGCAATCGAAAACTGTTATATGATATCATATAATAATTCCTTTCGGATTTTGACAGGCTTGTTTCTTGGCAGTTCAATTTTACTGTAAATCGGTGGGGGCTATATTGCTTTATTAAAGAAATATTTCGCATTTATGCGGGTTGTGTGGTTTTTCAAACGTCTAAAAGGTTTATATGGTTTCTTACAAGAAGGGGGAGAATGGCATATGACAAGGCTTGGACGAATTCATTCATTAGAAAGCTTTGGTACAGTGGATGGACCGGGGATACGTTTTGTGGTTTTTATGCAGGGTTGTCCTCTTAGGTGTCAGTTTTGCCATAATCCTGATACATGGGATGTAAATGGCGGCACTGAATACACACCGGAAGCATTATTCAGTGAAATAATAAAGTATAAATCATATATGGATTACTCAGGAGGCGGAGTCACCTTTACCGGTGGCGAGCCTCTGCTTCAGGCAGAGTTTCTGGTAGAAGTGAGTAAGCTATGTAAGAATAAAGAAATATCAGTTGCTTTGGACACTTCGGGTTTCATTCTTAATGACAGCGTGAAGGAGCTTTTAGATTATACGGATTTGGTTCTGCTTGATATTAAGAATTATGATCCGATTGTATATAAGGCTATTACCGGGGTTAGTTTAAGCCCCACCTTAAAATTCCTGGACTATCTTAGAGAGAAGAATACAGCAACATGGGTGCGATATGTGGTAGTACCTCAGCTTACCGACAATTTGGATGGCGTGGTGAAGCTGTCGGAGCATCTTGACGGTTATTCGAATGTTAAGAAGATTGAGCTTCTTGCGTTTCACAAGATGGGCGAGTACAAATGGAAGGAGATGGAGATAGATTATAAGTTGACTGATACAAAGGAGCCAAGCAAGGAGCTTATGGATCAGATAGCGGCAATCATGAGGACAAACGGGAAAATTGTAACTTCAAACATATGATGGAGGTTGAACATGAAGATCTACTTAATACGTCATGGAGAGACAGATTGGAATCTTATAGGGAAAGTTCAAGGAAGGGAGGATGTACCTCTTAATGAGACCGGAAGAAGGCAGGTCAGAAAATGTGCCGCAGCCTTGAAAAATACAGAAGTAAAGATTATAGTAACGAGTCCTTTATCCCGTGCTGTTGAGACAGCAGAAATCATTTCAGATTCGATTGGAGGTTCAAAGATAATCATAGATGACGGATTGATAGAGCGGGATTTTGGCCGGTTGTCCGGTATATCTTATGATTCAAGGAAATTTTTTGATACATTTGGTTTTGAGGATACGATTGAACCGTTGGACAAGCTTAGTAAAAGGCTTGTTGATTGTATCTGTAAGTATGCAGCGAAATATAATAATCAAGATATTATAATGGTATCTCACGGTGCAGCTATAAATTCCGTTATAATGGTACTGACCGGCGGAGAAAAGGGTTCGGGAAAAACCGGATTGAAGAATGCATGTATTAATATTATTACATATGAAGATAATGAGCTTATACTGGATCATTTCAATCTGTCAGCGGAGGAGTTTATGGAATTACTGCCATAAAGAAAACTGAATGTGATGGCAGAAAAAATATTATATTTTACTCATATTGCGATAGTAAATGAGTAGAATATATGTAATAATATAGATAATATTTTTGTTGTGGAGATCTGTGGAGGTCAAAACCTGCGTTGAATGTTGTGTAACTTGAATTTTGCTCTGGAGGTCAAAACCTCCGTTGAATGTTATGTAACCTTGAATTTTGCTCTGGAGGTCAAAACCTCCGTTGAATGTTGTGTAACCTTATATTTTGCTGTGGAGGTTAAAACCTCCGTTGAATGTTGTGTAACCTTATATTTTGCTGTGGAGGTTTAAAAATGAGAATTGGAACAGGCTATGATGTTCATAGGCTTGTAGAGAATAGAGAATTAATTATCGGGGGAGTAGCGATTCCGTATGAGAAGGGTCTGATGGGACATTCAGATGCGGATGTGCTTATTCATGCTATAATGGATGCCCTATTGGGGGCAGCAGCTTTAGGAGATATCGGGAGACATTTTCCTGATACGGATGAAGCTTATAAAGGAGCATCCGGCTTAGAGCTATTAAAAAAAGTTAAAGAGCTTTTAGATGATAAGCTGTATCTTATAGAAAATATCGATGCTACAATTATTGCCCAGAAACCTAAGCTTTCAGGATATATTCCTGAGATGGTGAGAAATATAGCGACAGTTCTTGAGCTTACAGATAATCAGGTTAATATCAAGGCAACAACTGAGGAAGGACTGGGATTTACAGGTGAAGGGTTGGGAATAGCAGCCCATGCCGTATGTCTCATTGAATCCATGATGAATTATCAAGTGGATGTTACTCCGGCATATAATGAAAAGGGCTGTAACGGCTGCGGAGGATGTCCAAAGAGACGGTAAAATTTTATCATACGAAACATATTGACAAATCAAATAACAATGCATAAAATGAATTAAAGCTTACAAATATATCTGAGTTAATGATAAAAGCGATGAACGGAAAAGTAACTCATGGGATTGTATCAGAGATGGGGTGTCACCGGCTGAAAGCACTCCTTACAGGAACTTGAGCGAAGTGCATCCGGGAGCTGATTCGGTGAGGGTTAACTTAGCCGAATCCGGTAACAGCCGTTATATGTATAAAGATGTGTGTCAAGTATGTATATGATATTGACATACAAGTAGAGTGGAACCGCGACTTATACCGCCTCTATAT
This sequence comes from Clostridiales bacterium, assembly GCA_012837605.1. Classification (GTDB taxonomy): domain Bacteria; phylum Bacillota; class Clostridia; order Lachnospirales; family Lachnospiraceae; genus Mobilitalea. The sequence goes on from DUQV01000139.1 coordinate 24,069, forward strand.
TAGAGGCGGATTTTTTAGTTTGAAGAAAATTGCGTCCTAACGAAACTCTTTCTTATGCAGTCAATAACGCTTAGGCTTTAACAGTTAACTGAATTTTTGTGATTATAATAACAGAAAGCATAATTGTTCCGGGGAGGTTAATATATGGGACTTATTAAATATATTAAAGAAGAAATGAGAATTATAAAGGAAAGAGATCCTGCCATTAAGTCTCCGCTTGAGATATTTTTATATCCGAGCTTTAAGGCAATATTAAGATACCGTATAGCTCACAAGCTGTATCTTAAGAAGCACTACTTTCTTGCCAGATGGATATCACAAAGGACTGCACGAAAGACCGGTATTGAGATACATCCGGGAGCAACTATCGGAAAAGGCTTGTTTATCGATCATGGCATAGGTGTGGTCATAGGAGAAACCACCGTCATAGGAGATAATGTAACTCTTTATCAGGGCGTTACCCTAGGAGGTACCGGCAAAGAAAAAGGCAAAAGGCATCCGACCATAGGCAATAACGTAATGATAAGTGCCGGAGCAAAGGTACTGGGCTCCTTCACAATAGGGGAAAATTCAAAAATAGGTGCGGGCTCTGTAGTATTATCAGAGGTACCTGCTAATTCTACCGTAGTAGGAGTACCCGGACGAATCGTAAAACGTGATAATGTTAAGATACCAAGAGAGGACTTGGATCAGGTTCACCTTCCGGATCCATATCTTAATGATATGAATAATCTCAAGAAGGAAAATGAATATCTGAAGAATGAGATAAAGAAGCTGTGCAGCAGGTTTGATGATATAAAGAGTACATGCAAAAAACTGGAGGAGTTGGACAGAATACTTGATGAGTTAAAGAAACAGGATAATGATAAAAAGGCCAAACAAGTTAAAGAATAAAGAAATAAGCAGAAAATAAGGTTATAATCAAATGATAATAACGCATTCAGGAGGAATAATATGAGAATATATAATACACTAACACAGCAAAAGGAAGAATTTATTCCAATTGAAAAAAACAAGGTGCGAATGTATGTCTGCGGACCGACCGTATATAATTATATCCACATAGGAAATGCCAGACCGGCCATTTTCTTTGATACGGTGAGACGATACTTTGAATACAAGGGCTATGAGGTTAATTACGTATCAAATTATACGGATGTGGATGATAAAATCATCAAGCGTGCACTTGAAGAGGGCATATCCTCTACTGAGGTTGCCGAGAGATATATTATTGAATTCAAGAAGGACATGGATATTCTCAATGTCCTTCCTGCCACCTGTCATCCGAAGGCAACCGAGGAAATCGATGATATGATCGAGATGATTTCCATATTAATTGAGAAGGGTTACGCATACGAGAAAAACGGAACGGTTTACTTTAGAACCAGAAGCTTTGAGGAATACGGAAAGCTTTCAAAGAAAAATATTGATGATTTGGAAGCCGGAGCAAGAATAGCGGTAAGCGATGAAAAGGATGATCCAATGGATTTTGTTCTTTGGAAGCCTAAGAAGGAAGGGGAGCCATATTGGACATCACCTTGGGGAGACGGTCGTCCGGGCTGGCATATTGAATGTTCGGTTATGAGCAGTAAGTATCTTGGTGACCAGATTGATATTCATGGCGGTGGTGAGGATTTGATATTTCCGCATCATGAAAATGAGATTGCCCAAAGCGAAGCAGCTACGGGAAAGCCATTTGCAAAGTATTGGATGCACAATGCTTTTATAAATATTGATAATAAGAAAATGTCAAAATCAGAAGGCAATTTCTTTACGGTCAGGGATATAACTAAGGAATATTCCGGACAGATTATACGCTTTTTCATGCTGAATGCACACTACCGCAGCCCGTTAAATTTCAGCAGGGATTTAATTGAGGCTGCCAAGAACTCGCTCACACGTATCATAACCTCTGTAGAACAGTTGGAATTTCTTCTGAAAAGTGATGCATTAACAAGTGAAGAGATATCTGACAGTGAAAGCAGTATATTGCAGGAAGCTGATTTACTTCAGAGAAAATTTGAGGATGCTATGGAGGATGACTTTAATACTGCAGATGCAATTGCTGCCATCTTTGAACTGGTAAAATTAGCAAATATTAATTGCAACTCAGACAACAGCATAAAATTTATTACATCTATGAGAGACAGAATTGTAGCCCTATGCGGCATACTAGGAATTGAGGCTCTGAAGGAGGAAGAGATTCTTCCTGAGGAAATTGAAAGACTTATAGAGGAAAGACAGACAGCCAGAAAAAATAAAGACTACGCCAAGGCAGATAAGATAAGAGATACTCTGCTTGAGAGAGGAATAATTCTTGAGGATACAAGAGAAGGTGTAAAATGGAAAAGAAAATAGATGCAGAACATTTAATATCCATATCGGATTATATAAGGAAGGCTTGGAATCTGCCGGATACGGATATCAGAGCCTATTCAGGTCTTACTTTGGCTTATATCGGAGATGCTATTTATGATTTGGTGATAAGAACCTATGTGGTAGAGCATGGTAATGCACCGGTTAATAAGCTTCATAACAAGGTCATTAAATTGGTACAAGCCTCCGCGCAGGCAAAACTTTATCATATCATACAGGATAAGCTTACAGATGAGGAAGAAGCCATATATAAGAGGGGAAGGAATGCCAAGTCCTTCACCTCCTCTAAGAATGCGGACATTATCGAATACCGTACAGCCACAGGCTTGGAAGCCCTATTCGGATACCTCTACCTGACAGGGCAGACAGCCCGCCTCCTAGAACTCATCCACCCTGTACTATATTCGTAACAATTGGTAAGTTTTTCTTAAGCAATTTGCCATTCTTTTGCCTTATAAATATTCTAGAATATCCCCATGATGTGAAACGCTGGCAATGTTGACGTAAATTAGGAGAATTGATTATTGGATTAATTCTTCTGGGTAAGGAGGAAGGATGACGAAAAGAAGAACAACGAAAGGAAGAACAAGTTTTTATTTTCTCTCAGTGCTGACACTTGTGATAATGGCACTGGGAATGCTTATGAGTATAGGGGCAAATCAGCCCCGCAATGTAATCGCAGCAGAAGATAAAGCAGAAATTATTGATTTCAGAATTATTGGAACCACAGACCTGCATGGACAGCTTAACAGCAAGGACTATGAGCGGGGAGTAGATTTTAATTATGGCGGTCTTGCAAGAGTTTTTGATCTTATTAAGAAGACTAAGGCAGAACTGCCGGAGGGAAACACCATTACTCTGGATGCAGGCGATGTATTATTTGATTATACAACAGAATATATATTTTCAGCGAACCAAGAGGAAATCCAGCCGATTTATAAGGCTATGAAGCATGTTGGATATGATGCCATAACACTTGGTAACCATGAATTTGACTATGGTTATGATTACATACTGCGCCAATTGGATGGCTCCGGTCTTAGAGATATTACAGTGGTGTCAAATGTTACTGATGCCCGGACAGGGGAGCATCCGTTCTTGGAAAATATGCTTATAACCCGTATGGTTAAGACCAGAACCGGTAAGGAGATTGAAGTAACGATAGGAATTATCGGACAGACTGTTCCTGCATTTGCAAGCAAAACCCACAGCTATACAGGCATATTAATCGGCCAAGATATGGTGGAGAATGCAAGGACTCAGGCAGAAAAATTAAAGGAGATGGGAGCGGATATTATTATTGCCCTGTCTCATACGGGAATAGGACCGGAGAATCCGGAGCCTTATTTTAAGAATGTTGCCTATGCTTTAACGAAGATACCTGAGATTGATGCGGTAATAGCAGGACATGAACACGATTTATACCCTACAACCGATATGTCCTCTACCTTTTATAATCTTTCAGGGGTTGATAAGAATACTTACCTAATGAACGGAAAAAATGTTGTAATGGCAGGTGACAGAGGAAGGGCAATTGGTGTAATTGATCTTGTCCTTGAGGTTAAGGGTGATTCTGTTAATATTGTTAATCGAAAATCCGATCTGCGGATGGTGAATGAGAAAACCACGGAAGAAGATTCAACAATTGCTGAGATGTTTGGTGGATGGGAAGAAGAGCTGCTTGATTATGCAACGGATATTCTTGCTCAATTGGAACCGGGCACGTCATTGCAGAATTATTATGGCTTATTAGCAGACAATGCTGCCATACAATTACTTAACGACTCCAAGATACATTATGCTTTGAATCGTATTAAATCTACAGAGAAGAAGTATATGGATTATCCTATAATAGCGGCTTCAACATATGAAAGCTTTGGTGTTAAGTCGATATATGATTTTGTTGACATTAAGGATAAGATTACAGAAGCGAATTTGGCAACACTACAGAATTATAACAGCTATCTGTATGTATATACAATTACAGGAGCTCAGCTGAAAGAATGGCTGGAGTGGTCTGCCAGTGCATATGAAACCATTGTAGTAGAAACACCTTGGCAGGATTCTACCATGTCTTCTTTGATGAAGGAAACCGGGCTTAAGTCTTTAATTCGTGAGGAATGGCTGAATGATTGGAGCAATTTTTATGTGTTTGATGGAATAAGCTATCAAATTGATCCGTCAAAGTATCCCAGATATGATTTTTCGGGAAATCGGATCAGTAATAACAGAAGAATATCAAATGTATACTATCAAGGAAAAGAAGTTACAGATGATATGGAGCTTCTGATAGCCACCAACAAAATTACCAGACCAACCGCTGCAAATCAAGGGATAGAGAATCAGTCAGTTCTTAGAGGCTTTATAAGGAGTCAGGCGATACTGGCAAACTATATTCGTCAGCTTTCAAAGAGTGGAACTATAATGCCGCAGGTTGACCACAACTGGAAATTATTATTACCCGGAAATTATCAATTTATTGTAAGGGTGCCATATTATGCCAAGGATTTGTTTGAAGAAACATCTTGGTATAGGACGTACTTGACTCAGAAAGATGGATACAGATATTATGCTGCAGGATATCAGACAGATTTGAAGGATAATACAGCTCCGCATATGGTTGTAGCTCCCCTGATAACGAATCCTACAGCAAGCCCCTATGAGATAGCCGTACAGGCTGCTGATGATTCACAGATAAAGCTTCTTAAAGTTCTGGACGGAGAATATGATATAGACTATGATGCCTGGATTATAGGCAGAGATATCCCAAGCAATGGATTTACTGTAAGGAAAAACAGTATATATACTATTTATGCTGAGGATATTAATGGTAATAAAACAATTAGAAAGGTAGTTGTTGATAACTTTAATGATAATCTTTTACCCAGACCGATTGTAGACAACTACACGAACAGGAAACAAAGAATAAGCGGAAAGGCAGAGCCTAATACGGTCTTGGTGATTGAGACACCAAACCGCATATATGAAGAGAAAATAAATGGAAGCGGTACATTTTCAGTAGCTCTTCCCGGACAGCTGGCAGAAACCTATATTACACTGTATGTCAGAGATGATGAAAGAGGACTGGAAAGTGAGCGTGTTGAGGTCAGAATTAACCGTACAGGTCCTAATCAGCCTTTAGTAAACCCTGTTTACAACAATGATAATTATATTACAGGAAATGCACGTGATAATATAACCTCAGTCTTAGCCATTATAGATGATACTGTATATGTATCCGATGACGGCGGCAGGGAGTTATTTGAATCAAACAAGGAAATATACGATCCTAAGCTAAAAATTGTTGAAACCTTAGTAAATGTATCCTATGATGGTCAGTTTATTATTTTATTACCACCTCAGACAGCCGGTACTTCCATACAGATTTATGCTATGGATCATGTGTCAAGAAACAGCAGGGTGAGTACGGTTACGGTCGATAAAGCTGCTCCAAATGCACCTGTTGTCAACGAGGTCAGTAATATTGAGAGAACAATAACGGGGCATGTTCCATCTGAACCTAATATAAAGGTCGAGCTGCACCTTAATAGGAAGGTATATACTACAAAAACAGATAAAGAAGGAAGATTCTCATTTGAATTTGATGATCAGCTTTATGCCGGACAATCGCTTCTTGTTGTTGCAACTGACGTCAAGTATGGCAAAGAAAGGTACAGTTATCCGATTGAAGTAGTCGTTAGTGACATAGAAGCTTATATAAGACCGAATTCCACTAATTTGATTTTAAATCGTGTTACCAACAAATCCAATTTGATATCGGGCTATTATTATGCGGGCGGTAATGTATATGTTGCAATTGCAAAAGGTGAGGGGAAGGATTTTAGAAGCAGTATATATAATATTCCGACCAATGAGAGTTCAAGATTTGTTCATTATCTGGATGAGAAATTGGATATAGGAACAAAGGTCTATGCCATGGTCAGATTTGTTGACGGCAGAATCCTATTGGCACAATCATTTACAGTAATTGCAGGAAGACCGGATATGCCTGTCCTTCTGAGTGAAATTACTAATACAGATAAAATTGTAAATGTAGTGGCTGTCAAGGATGTAGAGATTGAACTGATAATTGGCAAAAAGAAATATACTACCAATGAATATTATTATGACGAAGCATTAGGAAAATATATTTACACATTGGCAACAGACAGAGATGTGTCAGGAACCGTAGTAAAAGTTACAGCTTCTAATCAGGTCGGAACCAGTGATCCTCTGATTACAGAGCTTGTAAAGGTCTCACCGGATCCTCCTAAAGTAAACAAAGTATATGAAGGTGATACAATTATTACAGGTTCAATAGAACTTCTGGATTATGTGATTCCTCAGGAGGAGGGCAATGAAATCACAGAAGAGGTTCCAAAGGAATTTGAGGATGCAGTATCGGAGGTCGCCAGAACGCAGACCAAGGTATATGCACAGATTGGGAATAAGAAATATAAAGGAACAATAGACAATAAAGGTAATTTCTTTGTTGAAATTCCTGAACAAAAAGAGGGAACACCTATAAAGCTTTGGGGTACGAATAAAGCGGGAAGGGGACCGCTTATAAAGATTGTTGTTGAAAAGAAAAATTAGAACAGCCAAAAAATAATGCATGCTTGAATAAGGAGCACATGGAATTCTTATTATAAGATACTTTGTGCTCCTTATTTTAATATGATTCTGATGTATTTTTTGATATTTGTACTTCAATATTATATAATAAAACCGGAGATACAAACAATTATACCAGAGAAGAAATAAATTAGTGTAAGTCCGTTTATCTGTTTGGTTTATCAGAAGAAGATTATGGAACCATGTGGAAAACAGGTGCGTCTAATTATTAGTGATATAAAAGTCTTCAGGCTAAAGAAGGGATGGAGGGTTATTATGAAAAAAATTAGGATTATCGTGATACTTATTATGATTTTTACATTAGGATCAATTTTCGCAGCTTGCAGTAAGAGTGCAAAATATGATATCAAAGGTCCTGTTCAGGGCAGTGGATCATATGAATATGACAAGGACGATGCCCCAATGGAAAATAATTATGGGAGAGACCAATCAACAGAAGAATCAGGGCTCACAAGTATAAGTCCAATTACTTCAGGAAGTACAGATAACACATCAATGGATAAAATTATTACAAGGGTAAGTTTAGAGGTAGAGACTCAGGAATTTGATACGCTTGTCAGTATCATAAAGGATGAGATTGTAAGGCTTGGAGGCTATGATGAAAGAACAGAAATTAGCGGGAAAAGCTATTACAGCAGCAGAAACTTAAGACATGCTTATATAGTTGCCAGAATTCCAAAGGACAGACTGAATGAATTTGTTACGGTTGTTAAAGATAATGGAAATGTTATTAATGAGAATTCATCATCAGATAATGTTACCCTTCAATATGTAGATACCATGAGTCGCAAAAAATCTCTGGAAATTGAACAGGAGAGGTTATGGTCATTATTGGAAAAGACCGATAACCTGGAGGATATAATAGCACTGGAAAGTCGTTTAAGCTCGATTCGTTATGAACTTCAGATGTATGAGACCGAGCTTAGGACTATTGATAACAAGGTGGAATACAGTACTGTTACCATATCAATTAATGAAGTTGAACGCATGACACCTACCAGCGAAGAGAAGGAGACAGTATTCACCAGGATTAAAAACGGATTCAGTGAAACCGTTTATAACATAACAGAAGGTCTGAAGGATTTCTTCGTTTGGTTTGTAGTGAACCTTCCTTATCTCATTATATGGGCTGTTATAATCACAGCTGCTGTATTTATAATAAAAAGGATTTATAAAAAGAAAAGGAACAGAAGAGATTATGCCCCCAAAATAGATATAAGAATAAAAGATGAAAATATCGATAAACAAAAATAACTTACAGCCTGTTCTCAGATTCTTAATTAAAACCGGATATAAAGGATATTAAGTCGATTCTCCTCATTCGAAATAACTGGAAATATATGGGTATTAATGCTACGATAAATAAGTTACCATAATCTTTACAGTTTATTGAATGAGGAGATATTATTATGAGACGAATCATTATATTATTATGGCTTATGGTTGTAGGTATTACAGGAGTGATAAAGACAGAATTGAACACCATTTATAGCCTTTATCCGTCAAAAAAGCAAATAACAGACAATTATTTGTATCCTATGTATGCACTGGATCTTGTTAAGGAAGCATATGCTACTAATTTTACGAAGGTCAATTTACAGGATGATACTAATTATTATTTCTACAAGCTTGATTCGGCAGATTATTATTTGGTTTATGAGGATACGGATGATATAACAGGGTATTATCTAATTCATCTGTATGAATTTGTTATTGACGATACAGATACAGGGATTGGTCATACTGTAACATATGGCTGGTATTGGGTTAACCCATATACCGGTGATATATGGGTTTATCCATAACCGGATACTCTTTCATTAGCTGTAGCTACAGGGATATCATGGACCATTTTCCACTTGAGAATCGCCTGAAGCTTACAATCAACCTAAACATCTGATCTAAGCCTAAGGCTATCCAAGCACCGTATAAATCAAGTCCTAAAGGAAAGCAAAGCAACCAGGTAAGAAAAGGTCTTATAAGAGCAATGCTGATGAAAGATGTTACTGCTGTATAGGCTGTATCTCCGGCACCTCTAAGGCATCCGCTCATAACTACTTGTGAAGTTTGGGCATGGGTAGTGAAGGAGGCGATAATCATTATACTTGCTCCTAATGATATGATGGCCTGTTCATTACTAAAGAGCGATACCAAAAATTCTCCACCGAACATAAATACAAAGAATATAACCGTAGAGACCATAAATGCCAGTCTCTGTCCGGTTTTGCCGTATATTATGGACAAATCCGATCTTTTTGCACCAAGATTCTGACCAACCAAAGCTGATGCAGCGATGGATAACCCGTCACCAAATGAAAAGGACAGTGACAGAATATTCATGCATATTAAATGAGTAGAATATGATGTGGTTCCCAATCTTGCTATAATTGCTGCATAAGCAAAGAAACCGATTCTCATGAACACCTGCTCAACAAATGCACTTGAGCTTACCTTTAGTATTGGATTTAATATATTTCTTCTAAATGTCCATATCGATTTATGATAGAAGCTCAGATAATTATGCCTTCTAAACATAGTAGCCGTTGATATTATAAAGGCAACGCAAGCTCCCATTGCAGTAGCTATGGCGGCACCGGCTACCTCAAGTCTGGGGAATATCCAGATACCGTTTATCAGCAGATAGTTAAAAACTATATTAACCAGATTGCTGGCTATATTTGTCCACATGGATATTTTGGTTTTTCCGCATCCTCTTTGAGCAGCATTAATGGTTAGATTCAATGACTGAAACGGGATGCTGAACATAATGATTCTAAGATATGTCACGGCATCCTTTATATAAGAATTCTCAGCACCTGCAAATAAGAGAATTGGTCTTGCGAATACATATCCCAATACGGACATTGTCAAAGAAATTATGGTGGAGAGCAGAATGCCTGTCCTAAGGACATTATTAGCTCCTGTTTGATTCTTTTGTCCTTTTCTTCTTGCGGTAACAGCCGTGATACCGACATTCAGGGAAAAAATCATAGCCAACAGGATATACTTTGGCTGATTTGTTATTCCTACGGCGGCGATTGCATGTTTCCCCAGACCACCGACCATCATGGTATCAACTGCACCTACAAGTCCGACAAGAAGAGCTTCAAGGGCTGAAGGCCATGCCATTTTTATAAAATTATTATAAACGGTTTTTGTCTGAGGTAAGTCTCCTATAATCTGATTGGGCTTTATCATACCTCTAACCGTAAAAAGATTCTTCAATGTAATTCATCTCCAATTCCAATCTCAATAAATAAGCCGCATGTTCTCAATAATATATAACATTGTAAATTATATCATTTTGATACTAAAATTCAATGTGTTTTGCAATAGCACGATGTAAATGCCGTTGATAATTGCCTTTTTATTAAAAAAATGCTAGAATATTTTATATTAGTTGATTGTTTATTGGCATTTGTAAATACTATAAGTATTGATAAATTAATCTTAAGGAGGAGCAGCCTATGAATATACCAACGCCGCACATTGGAGCCGGGGAGGGCGATATAGCTAAAACTGTCCTTATGCCCGGAGATCCGCTAAGAGCAAAATTTATAGCTGACAATTATTTGGATGATGTTGTATGCTTTAACGAGATCAGGAACATGCTTGGTTTTACGGGAACATATAAGGGGAAAAGAGTTTCAGTAATGGGAAGCGGTATGGGTATGCCGTCTATGGGTATATATTCCTATGAACTGTTTAATTTTTATGATGTGGAAAATATTATAAGAATCGGATCCGCAGGCGGTATAGCAGATGATATTAAGCTGAGAGATATTGTAATCGGCATGGGAGCATCCACAAACTCAAAATATGCTGAACAATATAAGCTTCCGGGAACATTTGCACCTACAGCGGATTTTGGACTTCTTAGAAGGGCTGTGGAAGCGGCAGAGAAGCTTGGGATTAAAACAGTGGTAGGAAATATTCTGTCCTCTGATACTTTTTATGATGATAATCCCGATGCCAACTCATTGTGGAAAAAAATGAATATTTTATGTGTGGAGATGGAAGCAGCTGCTCTATATATGAATGCAGCCAGAGCCGGGAAGAAGGCTCTGTGTATACTGACAATTTCCGATCATGTCTTTACAAAAGAAGCATTATCTGCACAAGACAGACAAAACACCTTCCATGAAATGATGGAGATCGCTTTGGAAACTGTATAAAACTTAATATTATGAAGAAGGGTTTATAATTAATATTATTAATACAATTAATTCAGTAGAATTAAACTGTATTCAAGGAGGATATTATGGAGCATGATAAAAATCAGGTGCACAGTCTGATATGTCGTGAAAAAGGTGAATTAATATCAAAAAATGAGTTGGTAAGCCGTTCTGTTATTAGGAATCTGATTAGAGAAGCCATATCAGCTATGGAGAAGGCTTATGCACCATATTCCGGTTTTAAGGTGGGAGCAGCTTTGTTAACGGCTAAGCAGAAGATTTATACCGGATGTAATATTGAAAATGCCTCATATTCGCCGACAAATTGTGCTGAAAGAACCGCTTTTTTTAAGGCGGTCAGTGAAGGGGAAAGAGAGTTTGCTGCGATTGCCGTTGTAGGAGGTAATGATGGTGTAATTAAGGATTATTGCCCTCCCTGCGGTGTATGTCGCCAGGTTATAAGAGAGTTTGTTAACCCCCGCAGGTTTCTGGTGATTGTAGCGAAATCTGAAGAAGATAATCTGGTATATTTCTTGGATGAGCTGCTTCCGATGGGTTTTGGACCGGAGCATATTAACCATTAAGATATAAAAAATAATATAATAATAATTAAAACGGTGCCGGGCACCGTTTGATTATTATTTTTACTAAAATATTTATTATATTTTTTGCACATAATTATTAGATAAAGTAATGAATAATAGATAATTATGTTGATTTTTAAGCTTTTAAAGAAAAGTTGATTATGGTATACTCTTACAAAGTAGCTTGTACCTGCTGCGGTTTAAGCTATTATACGATATCAACCTGAAAGGAATTGATAAAAATGTACTCATTTGATGATGTTAAGGCATTTGACCCGGAGATAGCTGATGCGATAACCTTAGAAATTGGGCGGCAGAATAATCATATTGAACTTATTGCTTCAGAGAATTTTGTAAGTAAAGCGGTTATGGCAGCCATGGGAAGCCATTTAACTAATAAGTACGCTGAAGGATATCCTGGAAAGAGATATTACGGCGGATGTGAATTTGTTGATATTGCTGAGAATCTGGCTATAGACCGGGCTAAGAAGCTGTTTGGCTGTACTTATGCCAATGTTCAGCCTCATTCAGGAGCACAGGCTAATATGGCAGTATTTTTTGCCTTGCTTAAGCCGGGAGATACGGTAATGGGAATGAATCTTAACCATGGGGGACATCTGACACATGGAAGCCCTGTAAATATGAGCGGCAGTTATTTTAAGATTGTTCCTTACGGGGTAAATGACAACGGCTATATAGATTATGATGAGGTCAGAAGTATTGCTCTTGAGAATAAGCCCAGATTAATTATTGCAGGTGCAAGTGCTTATGCAAGACGGATAGATTTTAAGAGGTTTAGAGAGATAGCTGATGAGGTAGGAGCATTTCTTATGGTAGATATGGCTCATATAGCAGGACTTGTTGCGGCAGGATACCATGAAAGCCCTATACCTTATGCTCATGTCACCACTACTACAACACACAAGACCCTGCGGGGACCACGCGGAGGAATGATTCTGTCCGATAAAGAATTCGCAGATAAGTATAAATTGAACAAATCAGTTTTCCCGGGAATCCAAGGAGGACCATTAATGCATGTTATTGCCGCCAAGGCGGTTTGCTTTAAGGAAGCTTTGGAGCCTGACTTTAAGGATTATGCAAGAAGAATAATTGAAAATGCACAGGCTCTTGCGAATGGATTAATGAAGAGAGGCTTTAATTTGGTATCAGGAGGTACCGATAACCATCTGATGCTGGTTGACCTTCAGAACATGGGTGTAACCGGTAAGGATGCTGAGAAGCTTCTGGAGAAAGCGAATATCACATGTAATAAGAATACGGTTCCAAATGATCCGGCATCACCATTCGTAACCAGCGGAATTCGCCTTGGAACAGCAGCAGTGACCACCAGAGGTCTGAATGTTGAGGATATGGATGTGATAGCTGAAGCAATTTATCTTCTGATCAAGGATGCTAAGGCTAACAGGGAATTGGCTATGAAGATGGTAAAGGAGCTTACTGACAAGTATCCGTTATATTCTATATAAATAATAAGAACTGTTTCAAATAATAAGAACTGCTTCACAGCGTAGGTTTGGGCTATGCTGTAGAGCAGTTCCTTTTTTATTATAACATGTCATTAATTTATATATTCGTATTTTTTTATAAAGCTTATTCCTATAGCACCGGGACCGGTATATGTGCCTATTGTTACACCTATCCGGAATATTGGGAGAGTAAGCTTTCTGTTAAAATATGTCTCAAGCTTCTCCTTAAGATAATGTGCATCATCTGAAGTAGTGGCATCTACAACGCAAAAATCATATTCGGATGGATTTTCACCTGTTTCATGAAAATATTCCACTACCATTTCAAAGACCTTATCAAGTGCTTTTTTCCTGCCGCGAATATTAGAATATGGAATCAGTTCGGCATCCTTAAGCTGAATAAGAGGCTTCAGATCAAGCAAATCTTTTGCAAGAGAAATAACCTTGCCGATTCTTCTGCCCTTAGCAAGGTACTCTAATGTATTTAATGTAAACATAATCCTTGCAGTGGTTTTCAATGTTTCTGCTTTTTGAGTCGCTTCCTCCAAGGATAATCCTGCTTCCTTCATAGCCGCTGTCTGCAAAAGCAGTATTCCCTGCCCGCCGGTAGCCTGTGTGCTGTCTATAACAGATATAACGGAATGAGGATACTGCTCCTCTAATATTTGTTTAGCGTTTATTGCCGATTGATAAGAGCCGCTGAGCTTCTGCGAAAGGCATATGCATAGAATGTCGCAGCCTTCTTTAAGAACCGGCTTAAACATTGAGATATAGTCGTTTACAGAAGGCAGGGATGTCTTAGCATAGATGTCCTTCGATTCCAGCGTTTCATAAAATGCCTCCTTGGTTATATCAATATTTTCTTTATAATAATTCACCTGATCAAAGCTTACATAAAAGGGTATAAGCCCAATTTGATGCTTCTTAAGCAGATTATCAGGCAAATCGCACGAGGAATCGCTAAATATTTGATAAGGCCGCATGGCAATCCTCCTAAATCAATTTATATTATTTCACAACATATAACGGAGGATTTATCCTCCTCAATAAATTTGTATTATTTCACTACATACACCGGAGGATTTATCCTTCCTCAGTAAATAATAATATTTCACCGCATACAACGGAGGGTTTGTTCTCACTTACATAACCTTATATCGTGGTTTTCATTACTACATCTATTGTAAACTATTGTTTGTTAATATTCAATAAAAACTATGAAAATATTCTACATAGTTTTCTTAATAAATATTTGTCGCATTTGTAAATATACGCTATACTATTATTGATTAATTTAAACATCCGAATAACGCGAGTATAATAGAAAGCCGGTAAGGAATGCAGAGGCTAAGGACGACCTTGCCGCATAACGCAAGTATAATAAGAAAGTTGGTAAGTAATGTCTATAAGTTTATATATAACAGAGAAACCAAGCGTGGCATTGGAATTCGCAAAAGCATTGAAAATATCAGGAAAAAGGAAAGACGGATATATAGAATCTGCAGACAGTATAGTTACCTGGTGTGTAGGTCATCTTATCACTATGAGCTACCCGGAAGCTTATGATCCGGCATATAAAAAATGGAGAATGGAGGCTTTGCCTTTTCTTCCAAAGGAATTCAAATATGAAGTAATACCTAACGTAAAAAAGCAGTTTAATATAGTTAAAGAGCTCTTAAACCGAAAGGATGTAAGTACTATCTATGTCTGCACAGACTCCGGACGGGAAGGAGAATACATATACCGATTGGTAGATCAGGCTGCCAAGGTGCCGGATACCAAGATTAAAAAGAGAGTATGGATAGATTCACAGACAGAGGAAGAGATCCTTAGAGGGATTAGAGAAGCCAAGCCATTAAGTGCTTATGATAATCTTTCAGATGCAGCATATCTTAGGGCTAAAGAAGACTATCTTATGGGGATTAATTTCTCTCGGATTCTGACATTAAAGTATGGGAATTCAGTTCAAGGCTTCTTGCAATCAAAAAAATGGTCTGCAATTTCTGTAGGAAGAGTTATGACATGTGTGCTTGGTATGGTTGTAAGAAGAGAAAGGGAGATAAGAAGCTTTGTTAAGACACCATTTTATCGGGTCCTTTCATCTTTTGATATAAAAACTGATGAATATAACGGTGAGCTTGTCGGAGAATTTAAAGCTGTGGAAGGTTCGGCTTATTTTAACTCACCATTATTATATAAGGATAACGGATTCTTAGAAATAGCATCCGCTGTGAAGCTTATTAATCAGTTGGCGAAAGAGCGACCGTCATATAATGAGGATGGCACTTGGAACAGCGATAATTCATATGATAATCAGCTGTTTGGAACTATTACACAGCTGGAAAAGAAAAAGGAGAATAAGAATCCTCCTCTTCTGTATAACCTTGCTGAGCTTCAGAATGACTGTTCCAGAATTTATAAAATTAGTCCCGATGAGACTTTAAAGATTGTCCAGGAGCTCTATGAAAAGAAGCTTGTTACATATCCAAGAACAGATGCAAGAGTGCTGTCTGCTGCCGTAGCAAAGGAAATAGGAAAGAATATAAGAGGTCTGGTAAGCTATTCAAAGCTAAGCAAATATGCAGAAAAAGTTCTGGCTGCCAATGCATTTAAGGGTATAGAAAAGTCCAGATATGTCAACGACAGCAAGATTACCGATCACTATGCCATTATCCCTACCGGACAGGGTATCAGTGCTCTGGATAGTGTATCGGCGACTGCCAAGAAGGTATACGAAACCATTTCCAGAAGATTTCTCAGTATTTTCTATCCGCCGGCTGTCTATCGCAGAATTAATATTACAGTTCAGATAGAACGGGAGTCTTTCTTTTCATCTTTTCGAATGCTGGAGCAGGAAGGATATTTTGAAGTGGCAGGCGTTCCTTCTAAGGACAGGTTGAATAGTATTAACAGGCAAGATAAACAGACTGACACAGAGGAGAATGATGAACCTCAGAATGATATCAAGGATCGGAACTTCATAGAAGCAATAATGAAGCTCAAGGCAGGAATGAAGCTTCCTGTTAACGGACTAACGATAAAGGAGGGCGAGACCTCCGCACCCAAGAGATACAGTTCGGGTACCCTTATTCTGGCCATGGAAAATGCCGGTCAGCTTATAGAGGATGAAGAGCTTCGTGCACAAATCAAAAGCAGCGGTATCGGAACCAGTGCCACCCGGGCGGAGATACTGAAAAAACTCATCAAGATTTCATATCTTGAGATGAATAAAAAGACACAGATAATCACTCCTTCTCTTCTTGGTGAATTGGTGTATGAAGTTGTCAATGCTTCAATAAAATCACTTCTTAATCCGGAGCTTACTGCAAGCTGGGAGAAAGGACTTGCTTATATAGAGGAAGGCAATATTACTAAGGAAGAATATATGGATAAGCTTGAAGGATTTGTCA
>DUQV01000140.1 GCA_012837605.1 Clostridiales bacterium
ACTGACTAAGCCTGATTCGCTTTTTGAAAATACAGCTACAGTATCTATCCGAGGGAACAAGGTTACTGTCTCTGACCGCAATAATTTTAAGATGGTATTTGAGGTAGAGCCCGGTACGGTTTCTACAAGGTTTACAGACACAAAGATTACCGCATCTAATGCCGATCCTACCAATGGATCAATTGTTGATCCGGGAACAGAGGAGCCAATAGTGGTGTCTGTACTTGATGCAGGTCCTATGGATCTTCAGATTGGTGCCAATGAAGGACAGATTATGTCTGTAAGAATACCAAAGGTGACACCACAGACACTTGGTGTTGATAAGGTGAATATCGGAACAGCTGACGGGGCACAGAAAGCAATTACTCTTCTTGATAATGCCATTAATGAGGTTTCGGCAATAAGATCCAAGCTGGGTGCATATCAGAACCGTCTTGAGCATTCAATATCCAATCTGGATGTTACTGCGGAGAACATGACAGAATCATTATCCCGTATTGAGGATGTAGATATGGCAGAGGAAATGGCCGAATATACACAAAAGAATGTTCTTTCACAGGCAGGAGTCTCTATGCTTGCACAGGCAAATATGAGACCTCAGAATGTACTGGCTCTATTACAGCAGTAAAAATAAGGCGTCTGACTGCATAGTAATAAAAATAACACAATTATCCATTATACTTATTATGCGGGAGGTAGTACAATATGAATAAAGAGGCCATTCAATTCTTTACTGCCAGAATTACTCAGGCATCCAGAAGTGAATTGGTAGTAATTCTTTATGAAATGACCCTGACAAGTATCGAAGAAGCCGAGAGGTCATACATGGAGAATGATCTGAATAATTTTGATAAGGAGCTTAAGGCAGCACAGAGAAATGTCTGCGAGCTTATGTCAGCCTTAGATTATAGATACAAAATATCTTATGATTTGCTGAGTCTTTATCTGTATACAAATAAAAATATAATAACAGCTATAGTAAGACAAAATCCTATTACTCTTCAGAAAGCAAAAGCTGTGTTAAAAAAGCTGTTAGCAGGGTTTGAGGAAGTCAGCAAAGCTGATACAAGCGGTCCTATGATGCGCAATGCACAACAGTTATATGCGGGCTTAACCTACAGCAGGGGATCACTGAATGAAACATTCATTGATTCAAGCAATAAAAGCCGCGGGTTCATTGCATAGAGCCACTTACTAAAGAGCTGCAGTAAATCACAAAAGAACAAATTAAGATACATAAGATAAGCTTTGATGCACATATGATTCTTACAAATCGAGCAGGAGGCAGCTGATTATTTCAGCTGCCTCCTGCTCGCTCGGTTAATGATTCTGGAATTTTGACTCAATATAGCTTTTATCGGAGGCCTTAGCTTGCTTTAATAGATACTTGTATCGATTCTGTATGGCGTTTAACTCATAAATACAGCTATCAATTAAATCAGGATCAACCACATATTCAAATTGTAAGTATGCTGCTTCTAAGGCAAGCTTTGTCTCATTTATTTCTTTAATTAGGAGATCCTCATGTGGACGTTTCTTTCTGGAAAACAGCTTCATAATTCATCATCACTTTCCCTACTGTTATGTTTATAGTATAGTCAAAAAAATATCCACTTATTCTTTTAAATAGAATAATTTGGATACAAAAGTATATAAATATGATAGGTTGTATTATTTGATAATTAAAAGAATGGCGGTGAGTACATGGATAAAATCATACTGGCCATAATTATAGCTGCATGCTTAATCTTTATAGGAGCATGTATAGTCAGAAAAAGGTCGGATATTGTAATAGATTTTTTTCTGCGGGCTTTTGTGGGAACGGCGGGAATCTATCTGTTGGATTTTTTGCTTTCCATAAGCGGATATCAGATTGCGGTTGGTGTTAATGTTTTTACAGTCCTGTCAAATGGGCTGCTAGGGCTTCCGGGATTTATACTTCTTTATGGGTTAGCCTTATATTATTCATTATAAAAGCATTGGATAATTTATTCTTATTCTTAAAATTGATGTATTCGCACAATATATCCTAATACTTCCGGTATTCATGCAATATATCCTAATAATGCCGATATTCTTGTAATATATTATTATGTTTGGTATGGAAGGAAATTGTGCAATTTATCCTATCGCACAGGATTTCTTTGTGGAACAATACAAAAATGTTTAGCATAAAAAGGTATATATTGACATGTGGCTTTTGGCTGTGTATTATTAATATACCTTCGGTTCTTAGAGGTTAATATCTTGGAATCATCTTTTTTCTAAGCCATAAGGCTAAATCAAATTCTTTTCTGTTTTAGTTCAATTAATCTGATCACACATCCAATTTTTTATTTTCTTATAGGAGGCTAAGTTTTGGAGAAACAGCTGGCAATTTTTGACACTGATATTTTATATGCATCACGTTTAATGGAATATTTTAAAAAGACTAAATGGGATGAATTTGAAATTTTACTTTTTACCAAAAAGGACAGCCTAATTAATTTTTTAAAATATCAAGCCATTGACATTTTATTATATGGAGGAGATACATCAACCGATGAATTTCCTAAGGATAATATAAGGTATGTTTTCCGGTTATGTGAAGACACAAATCAAATACAGGGAAGGGATGAGATGATCTATAAATATCAGCCGGCATGTAAGCTTGGTGCGGATATTCTATCCCGATACACTAGGCTTGAGGATATCAATCAGAATGGTTCTGATGGAGATGTCAGGTTTGTTGCCTTTTTCGCACCGGTTCCCGGAGAAGACAAAATAACCTATACATGGTCGGCAGCTAAGAAGCTGTCCAATAACAGCAAGGTACTCTTTATCGATCTTGAGCAGCTGCCGGCAGCCGCCATGTTAAGACAGGAAGATAGCGGACGGTCAATGTCGGAATTGCTGTATTACCTTAAAGAAGCAGGCTCAAATTATATTGATAAGTTAAAATCTTATCTTAATTACTCAGAAAAGCTGTCATATCTTACAGGACCAACCCATGGTTTTGACCTTTTATCTCTAAGCAGAGAGGATATGGGAAGGCTTATGGATGATATAAAAAATCATACCGATTATGAAACTGTAATTCTACACCTAGGAATATATACGGAGGCTTCAATGGAAGCCTTAAGCCGCAGCGATGAGGTAAATATTATATCATGTGACTTACCATATGAAGAGAGTGCAGTTAAAGAATGGGAACGGCAAATGGGGTTAATCGGGAAGGATAATAAAAATTTAAAAATCAACAGAATAATATTATAAAAAACTTCAAAAACTTGAAAGGAGATGTTATGAGTTGGCATAAAGAAAAGCTTAAGCAGGATGTTTTAAGCAGCATCGATCTATCCTCGGAAATATCCGATGAAGAGCTGCTAAGTATAATAGATGAGATATTGGTAGCCAACAGCAGAGAGCATTATATAAGCCTGCAGGAAAAAATAAACCTTCGGCGGGAGATCTTTAACTCAATACGAAGACTTGATGTACTGCAGGATATGTTAGACGATTCAATGGTTACCGAAATCATGGTAAATGGCACAAAGGATATATTTGTTGAGAAAAACGGAGCTATTACCAGATGTCCAAAATACTTTGAATCCGAGGAAAAACTAGAGGATGTGATTCAACAGATTGTTTCACAGTCCAACCGTATTGTAAATGCTTCCAGTCCAATAGTAGATGCCAGGCTGCCTGACGGATCTAGGGTAAATATTGTTCTTCCGCCTGTAGCATTGGATGGACCGGTGATTACCATCAGAAGATTTCCGGAAAACCCGATTACAATTGATCGGCTTATCGAATATGAATCAATAACTTCGGAAGCGGCAGAATTCTTAAGAAAACTGGTGCTTGCAAGATACAATATATTTATAAGCGGAGGAACCGGTTCCGGTAAAACCACATTTCTTAATGTTTTATCAAATTATATACCATGCAGCGAACGGATCATAACAATTGAGGATTCGGCAGAGCTGCAGCTAAGAGAAATTGAGAATTTGGTTCGTTTGGAGGTGAGGAACGGAAATTCGGATGGTTCCAATCAGGTGACTATAAGGGATTTGATTAAGACTTCTCTGCGAATGAGACCGGACAGAATAATCGTGGGAGAAGTTAGAGACGAGGCGGCAATAGATATGTTACAGGCACTTAACACCGGACATGACGGCTCACTTTCTACCGGTCATGCCAATTCACCTGCCGATATGCTTAACAGATTAGAGACTCTGGTTCTTCTTGGAACAGACATTCCCCTTATGGCGGTACGAAGACAGATTGCCTCTGCCATAGATATAATCGTACATCTTGGAAGATTAAGAGACAAATCAAGAAAAGTATTGGAAATTACCGAGGTGCAGGGAATTAAGGGTGATGAAATTGTGTTAAACCCTCTATACAGATTCATAGAAAAGGGCAGTAAAAAGGACAAGGTAATCGGAAAGCTTGATAAG
Source organism: Clostridiales bacterium (assembly GCA_012837605.1). Lineage (GTDB taxonomy): Bacteria > Bacillota > Clostridia > Lachnospirales > Lachnospiraceae > Mobilitalea. The sequence continues at coordinate 4,443 of DUQV01000140.1, forward strand.
ATAAATGAGCTTACATATACAGAGAAGCTGAACCGGGCGGGGATATCAATGGAAAGGAACACATATGATTGATAATTATAATATATACCGTTTTTCTCTACAGGAGAGTATAAGATATTTTTTTGAAGGTTTTATGATTATCTTGGTGTTGGGAGGTCTGTTTTATAGAAGTATACCGGGAATAATTATAATAAGCCCATTAATTTATATATATTGCAAGAAGAAAAAAGATGAACTTATACAAAAGAGAAAATGGCAGTTAAATATTGAATTCAGGGACGGGATAAACAGTCTTTCAGCAGCTTTAAATGCAGGATACAGTGCGGAGCATGCATTTGCCCAAGCGGTAAAGGATTTGAGGCGGATGTATCCGAAGGGAGCCATGATAATTAATGAATTCACGTATATTGTTAACAGGATACAAATGAATATTGCGGTAGAGAAGGCATTATATGATTTTGGCAAACGCAGTCATGTAGAAGACATAATCAGTTTTGCCGAGGTTTTTGCCACTGCAAAACGGACAGGAGGAGATATTATGAAAATTATACGAACCACAGGGAGCATTATCAGCAATAAACTGGAGGTAAAACGGGAGATTGCCACCTTAATTGCAGCCAAGAAATTCGAGGCAAATATTATGAAGATTGTTCCGGCCGGAATTCTATGCTATCTGACGGTCTCTTCTCCGGATTTTCTTAAGCCCTTATATCATAATCTGTTTGGAAATCTTGTTATGTCAATTCTGCTTGTTGTCTATGCGTTCACCTGTCATCTTATTGATAAAATCACAGCAATAGAAATATAGGAAGCAAAGATATGCTATACATAAGTATTCCTGTAATAGCCTTAATGCTCTTTCTCTATGCAAAATCGCAAAAACATGCTGAAAACATACCAACAGACTATGACATAAAAAAGCATAAGCTGTATTTTTTGTACCCTATGGCAGCGTATTTTCTTACATTGACAGGGCTGGAGAGAAGACTGCTTAATAAAACGGAGATATCAAGAAAAATACGTGCCCTGCATGTTAACGATCATCAGGACTTTCAGATAAAGCTTTATTGGTACCAAAAGATATCATTGTTTTTCTTAATTATATTCGCTTTCTCAAGCATTTCTGTGATTACATCTCTTCAAACTTCCATTAACGGAGCACAGACCTTTGACAACACATTAATACGACCCCGGGAAGGTACGGGTGACAGTAAACTGACCCTGAGATTTCGTATGGAAAACAAATACGACAAGGAAGACATATACGAGGATTACATAACAATCAATAATAAAGAACGTACATATACGGATGAGGAATGGAAGAAGGTACTGGATAAAGCAATTCCCTACCTCGAGCAGAAGATGCTGGGTGATAACAAGTCTGCAGAATATATAGATAAAGATTTGGATTTTATCAGAAGAATTCCCGATACAGGCATAACGGTGGAATGGATTCCACAGGACTATCGGCTAATTTCAGGCAGCGGAAAGCTTATGGACGGAAAATTTTCTGATAAAGGAGCCTCCACCTTGGTGACAGCCGTATTAAGATATAAAGAAAGAAGGGCTGAGCATACAATACCTTTGACCATATGGCCTGTCAAACAGGATAAAAAGACACGGCTTTATAGGGAGCTTCAAAACATTCTTGAAACTACCGAGAAAGAGACAAGCATGACCAATGAATGGAAGCTGCCGGACAAAGTAGGAGATTATCTTATTAGATGGCATATATCCCAAAGCAGTAAGACATTTGCCATATTTGCTGTAGGAATTGCCGGCTCTGTACTCCTATGGTTTTTTATGGACAGATCTTTAGATGATAAGATGAAGACAAGGAACAACCAGATGCTTCTTGATTATCCTGAAATCATTAATAAATTCAATCTGCTTATAAATGCCGGCATGACCATTAGGCAAGCTTGGAGCAAAATTACTGAGGATTACATCAAAAATACCAAATCAGTCGGAAGACAAACACGATATGCATATGAGGAAATGCTTGTAACGCTTCATGAGTTAAAGCTTGGAGTAGCGGAGGCAGATGCCTATGAGCAGTTTGGCATTAGAGCAGGATTCCTGCCATTTATGAAATTTAGCTCCATTCTGGTACAGAATCTGAAAAAGGGAAACAGGAGCATGACAGATTTATTGAAACAGGAAGCAGCAGAGGCTTTTCAGGAGCGAAAAGAGGCCGCAAAAAGACTTGGCGAAGAAGCATCTGCCAAGCTTTTAGGACCAATGATGATATTGCTTTTTATAGTCTTAATAATAATTTTGGTTCCTGCATTTATATCTTTTAGATTTTAGTCTTAATATTACAAAAAAATAAAATACAAAACACACAATATTTTAAGAAAGGAAAACAGTCTTTAAGGACAGAGGTGGAAAAATGATGAGTAGGATAAAAAAACTTATGAACACAAAGGTGGACGGTATCGGCGTTGTAGAGATTATTCTGATTCTGCTTGTATTAATTCTTTTGGTGGTTTTATTTAGAGACCAGATAACAGGAATAATTAATAATGTATTTCAAACCATTAACGACCAAGTAGGATCATTAAATGCTTCTTAAGAGGTAAAAATTGAAGA
>DUQV01000141.1 GCA_012837605.1 Clostridiales bacterium
CAGATGCCTTATATTAAGCTTTATCAAACCATGAAACGCTGTGGAGTACGTACTCTTGAGATGAGTGAAGGTTTTCTGTCAGATCAGGATATTGAAATAACTGATGCAATTCATGATGCTTTCTCATGGTATGGTCCAAAAGCAATAAAGGCATTTATGAAAATTGAAAGAGCAGAGCTTATGGAATCCAGAGATGTAAATAATAATAAAATAATTTCTAAAGAAAGCATAAAGCAATGCTTCAAAGATATATGTGAAAGATATGAGATTTATAAGGTTGACGATATATATAAATATCCCGACAAGCTTTATTTTGAGATTAGAAATGTGAACAACTAAATAGCATATGAAACTAGGCACCTGTAAAATGGTGCCTTTTATTTATTCATAATTTTTCATAAAAAAATCAATATTTTTTTGTATAAAATAACAAAAAATGGATATTAATAAGTTATATGTATTTTTTTACTTCTAAAATATGGGAACGTGCATATATTTATCTTAGGTGAATGAAAGCTGTTACGAAAAGCAGATAAATTTACCCCACATTTTGAGAGAAGTGGCGTAAAGAAATCGTCACTTAAGAAGGGAGAGGTACGATATGACGGATAAAGTATTTGATAACAATCAAGTAAGCATTGCAGGAGAGATAGCTACTGAATTTACATTCAGCCATGATGTATTTGGAGAAGGGTTCTATGTTGTGAATGTACTTGTAAGCAGACTCAGCAGCTCATATGACATTATACCGGTTATGGTTTCAGAACGGTTAATTGATGTGAAGCAGGATTATAGGGGAAAATTCGTCGAAGTAATCGGTCAATTCAGATCCTATAACAGGCATGAGGAAAGCAAGAACAAATTAGTCCTGTCCGTGTTTGCCAGAGACATTAAGATTGTTAATGAATTATCGGAGAATGTTAAGCCTAATTTTATTTTTCTGGACGGTTATGTGTGTAAGCCTCCGATATACCGCAAAACTCCTCTTGGAAGAGAAATCGCAGATATATTGCTGGCTGTCAACAGACCATATGGAAAATCGGATTATATTCCATGTATCAGCTGGGGAAGAAATGCGAGGTTTGCCGAAACCTTTCAAGTGGGCGGACATGTGCAGTTATGGGGCAGAATCCAAAGCAGAGAATACCAAAAGAAGATAAGCGAAACAGAATTTGAGAAACGGATAGCCTATGAGGTATCGGTAAGTAAATTGGAATATCTTGACGAGTATTAAGTGAATTATGAGTTGTTACAAGCTGACTGTCGTTGGATTTGTAACAACTCATTATTGTTCTGTCTTTTTGTTTTTATCTTTTTTGCCTATATCTATTGACATTACATATGCGTAATGTTAATATAGGTTTACGAATAATGTGAAATATTGCTTAAGGTAGAGGCGCAATATTCATCAGTACACTGTTGATATCTCAGGGATAGTTGATGCAGTGGAAAGGGAATGTTGCCGAAGTGATAATAATCCTGAGTTATTATTGCTGGGCATATAGTGAATAACTATATGACTGTCATCATTAAACGGATGGAGTGCTGCCTAAAGATATGATGTATTGTAAATATTTATTTACATATAGAATTCTTTAGTGTCGACTCTGTTGTCGACATTTTTTATGTAATAGGTAAATGCATTCTATTATATAAAAATACTTCGTGCCTCAGCATATAATAAATACAAAATGCAATGATTTTACATGTATTATCGTTGGAACTGACGGTTTGATTATTATTGGAGGTGTTTTAATGGCTTTATTCAAAGGAGCAGGTGTTGCGATAGTTACACCATTTAACGGGAAGAACGAGGTTAATTATGAGAAGCTTGGTGAGCTGATAGAATTTCAGATTGCTAACAAAACTGACAGTATCATTATATGCGGTACAACCGGAGAGGCATCCACTCTTACTCATGAGGAGCATTTAGAGTGTATCAGATATGCGGTAGAGAAGGTAAATAAAAGAGTCCCGGTAATAGCAGGAACCGGGTCGAATTGTACGGCTACGGCCATATATCTGTCAAAGGAGGCAGAGCGCCACGGTGCGGATGGTTTACTGGTGGTAACACCGTATTATAACAAGGCCACACAGAAAGGGCTTATCGAACATTTTACAGCTATAGCAAAGAGTGTATCGCTTCCTATTATAATGTATAATGTACCCGGAAGAACAGGCTGCAATATGCTTCCGCAGACGGTAGCTGCACTTGTAAATAATGTTGATAATATTGTAGGCATTAAAGAGGCCAGTGCAAATATCGCACAGGTTGCTGATATTATGAGTCTTACTAATGGCAATATCGATATGTATTCCGGCTGCGACGAGATGATTGTTCCCATATTATCGCTTGGTGGAATTGGCGTTATATCCGTTCTGTCTAATGTTGCACCCGCACAGACTCATGATATGGTGGCAAAATACCTTGAGGGAGATACAGATACAAGCCGCAAGCTGCAGATAGACTTTATTCCTCTTATAAATGCCTTATTCTGTGAAGTGAATCCTATTCCTGTTAAGACTGCATTAAATCTGATGGGCTTTGAGGTAGGACCAACACGGATGCCGCTAACCAAGATGGAACCAAACAATGTGGAAAGACTGAGAAACGAGTTGAGAAATTGTAATATAGAAATTAAAGAATAGTGACTAATAACAACCGCCGAAAGTTAAGATTGGAGGAAGCGTATGACAAAGATCATTTTACGGGGCTGTAACGGTAAAATGGGAAGTGTAGTTACTCAGATGGTTGAGGAGGATGAAAACGTCGTTATTGCAGCAGGTATAGATGTCAGTAAAGGCAGGGAGGATAAATATCCTGTGTTTTACAGCTTTGCACAGTGCAATATAGATGCGGATGTTATCATCGATTTCTCATCCCCTGTGAACGTAAGGGAGATGCTGGATTTTGCTATGAAGCGTGGTATCGGAATAGTTATCTGTACAACGGGGTTTTCTAAAGAGGATCAGGAGCTTATTGAAGATGCATCTAAGAAAGTACCGATTCTCAGATCCGCAAATATGTCCATGGGTATTAATCTTTTATTAAAGCTTGTAAAGGAAGCTGCTCAGGTTCTTGCTGATGCCGGCTTTGATATTGAGATTATAGAGAAGCATCACAATAAGAAGGTGGATGCACCGTCAGGAACGGCTCTGGCTCTTGCGGATTCGATTAATGAAGCTCTAAACAACCGATATGAATATGTATATAACCGTACCAATATCAGAGCTCCTAGGGTAAAGAATGAATTAGGTATATCATCTCTTCGGGGCGGAACCATAGTAGGAGAGCATGAGATAATATATGCAGGAAGTGACGAGGTCATTGAAATAAAGCATACTGCGTATTCAAAAGCAATATTTGCAAAGGGTGCTATACAAGCTGCAAAATTCCTGTCTGATAAACCACCCGGAATGTATAATATGAATGATGTAATAGGATAAAACAATAAATCAAAACCCTATAATTATTAAAGCGTGTGCATATACAAGGCACACTTATGCAGTATTAAATAATTATTAGGGTTTTGATTTATTGCATTTGTTCACAATTTTTTCGTATTATTGTTGTATTATTATGGTGGTTACGCAGATAAGCTGCTTAAGAAGTCCCCGCCACTTCGTCCGATAAGAAGGCGGAGTGCAAAAACGCCGGGGTGTACTTGAATAATAAAAAACTAGGAGGAGAGTGCTTTGATTGAGGTAAAAAATCTAGTAAAGCGTTATGGAGACCATATCGCTGTGGATGATTTATCCTTTACCGTAGAGAAGGGGCAAATTTTGGGTTTTTTGGGTCCTAATGGTGCAGGAAAATCCACAACCATGAATATCATTACAGGTTATATATCTGCGACGGAGGGAACTGTGACGGTTAACGGGCTTGATATATTTGAAGAGCCTGAAAAAGTAAAGCAGATGATAGGATATCTGCCTGAATTTCCGCCTTTGTATCCTGAGCTGACTGTACTTGAGTATCTGAATTTCGTGGCAGATATCAAGAAGGTGGACAGGCAAAGCAGATCACAGATGGTTAAGGATATCATGGAGACCACCAAGATAACAGATGTGAAGAACCGATTAATTAAGCATTTGTCAAAGGGATATAAGCAGAGGGTAGGGCTTGCACAAGCAATCATGGGATATCCCGAGCTGATTATTTTGGATGAGCCGACAGTAGGACTTGATCCAAAGCAAATAATTGAGATTAGAGAATTGATTCGTGAGCTGAGTAATAATCATACGGTTATTCTAAGCTCACATATTATGCAAGAGGTCAGCGCTGTGTGCGACACCATTTTAATTATTGATAAAGGTAAAAGAGTGCTTCAGGATAAGCCTGAAAATCTAAGCATTCATTTTGGCTCTAAAGGAGGTCTTAAGCTGGTAGTCCGGGGTGACAAGGATACAGTTATAAGCGAGCTTAACAAGATAGAAAAGATAACTAATCTTGAGGAATCAGAAGCCTTGGAGGAGGGAACGGTCAGCTTAACACTGTATTTCAGAGAGGACGATGACATAAGAGAAGAAGTTTTCTTTAGCATGAGCAGCATAAAGATGCCTATCCTGGAGATGCAGTCCATCCGTATGAGCCTGGAGGATATATTCATCAAGGTAACGCAAGATGATGAATTACATGATATTAATAACAGTGAAATAACTGATGAAGAGGAGGTCGTTACAGATGCTGGCAATTTATAAGAAAGAACTGCGATCTTACTTTACCTCTATGATCGGATATGTATTTATGGCTCTGTTTTTAAGTATAGTGAGCTTTTATTTCTATATGCATAATCTTAATTCCAGAGTAGCTAATTTTGAATATACTGTTTCCAATGTAAGTTTTATCTTTGTATTGCTTGTACCGCTGCTGACAATGAGACTGATGGCAGAGGAAAACAAGCAAAAGACAGATCAGCTGCTGCTTACATCTCCGGTTACTGCAACAGATATAGTGATGGGTAAGTTCTTTGCTGTATTTACAATACTTACGATGATAGTTGCAGTTATCAGCGTCTATCCTCTTATTATGTCAAGATATGGGGAGGTACCGTTTGCTTCAGCATATGCAAGTATAATAGGCTTTCTTTTATTGGGAGGAGCTTATCTGGCCATGGGTCTGTTCCTTTCATCCTTGACAGAAAGTCAGGTTATTGCCGCAGTAATAACGTTTATTGTGTTCTTTCTTACATTGATTATGGAGGTTATTGCAAAGAATATTTCCACCAGTCACAAAACGGCATTTATTGCTTTTACCGTTCTATGGCTTATTATATGTCTGGTTCTGTGGATTATGATGCGTAATATAACAGTAGCTTTTGGCGCAGGAATAATTGGAATGATTGTTATGACCGTCATATATATGAATAACCCTTCCTTATTTGACGGAGCAATTGTGAAGGTTGTCAGCTGGCTTTCTGCTATGGCTCGTTTTGGGAACTTCTATATGGGGATTTTGGATTTGTCAGATATTATATATTACCTCAGTATAATCTTTGTATTTTTGTTCCTGTCAACTCAGGTTATTAAGAAAAAGAGATGGAGTTAGGAGGGGCAAGTGATGAGCGATAAGAAAAATAATAAGAATTTTAATTTGAATAGATTTAATACTTCTTTTTCAAGAAGAAGCTTTAAAAGCGGAGCTTATGCATCTGTAATATCCGCAGTAGTGATTGCTTTGGTTTTACTGGTTAATCTTATCATTAATGAATTTGATTTAAAGATTGATATAAGCAGTGAGGGGATCTATACATTAACGGATAACACAAAGGAATATATTAAAGGCTTGGAGGATGACGTAACATTATATTATCTTATTGAAGCAGGAAAAGAAGCACCTATGTTTCTGAAGATAGCACAGAAATTCGAAAGCTTTTCTGACCGTATTGCCTTGGAGCAGGTAGACCCTATACAGTACCCCACCTTTTCATCGGAGTATGTAGATGACGAGGTTAGCTTAAACAGCTTTCTGGTTATTAACAACAATACAAAGCGGGCAAAATATGTAGATTATAATGATATGCTTATTAAGAAGTTTTCAGAACAGACCTATCAACTTGAGATTGTAGGTGTGGATATAGAGGGTCAGCTTATCTCTGCCATTCAATATGTAACAAATCCCAAGCTTCCCACAGTATATTACACCGTAGGACATGATGAGCCTGAGATAGGTCCGATATTTAAGGACATCATGTCGAGAATGAATATTGATATACAGCCTCTTGAAACTTTTTTTACAACCGAAATGCCTGAAGACTGTGATGTACTGATAATAAATGCTCCGACAGAGGATTTTTCGGATTCAGAGATTGAAACGATAAAGCAGTATATGGCAGCAGGCGGTAATGTTGTTATAGCTGTTAATTATCTGGCTAAGGATTTGGAGAATCTGAATTTATTGATAGATTATTATGGAGTACAGATAGAAGATGGAATTATACATGAAGGGGATCCAAATCACTTTATTCCGCTATTCCCGCGCTTTTTAGTGCCTAAAGTGTTAAAGCATGATATTACAGACACTCTTTATAACGGTGGCCGTTTTGTGATTGCACCTGTTTCCTCCGGACTCATTATTAAGAGCGGAATTAGAAGCTCATTGACGGTTGAGCCTTTACTGCAAACCTCTGACAAGGCATACTCCAAGGTAGATATCAGCTCAGGGAAGATTACTATGGGTGAAGATGACATTCCCGGTCCGTTCAATATTGGACTTATTTCCAGTGACACCTATGAAGGAGTTACATCCAATATGGTGATATTTTCTTCAGCAGAGATATTTGAGGACAATATGCTGGCTGATTACGGAAATATATATTTACTTGTTGATACAATTGGAAGTCTTGTAGGAGAGATTGAAACCATAGCGGTAAGACCGAGATATTTATATCCTAAGCCGCTTAATATCACTCAAAAGCCTGTAATTATATGGGCCACATTAACCATTATCGCTGCACCTATACTTATCTTAGCTACAGGTATCTTTATCGTTATAAGAAGGAGGAGACGATAATGTCAAACAGAAACAGAAAAAATCTGATTACAATGATTTCCCTTCTGCTGTTCTTATTGATTGTGTCAGGTTTTTATGTATGGTTTTCGAACAGAGACAAATCGGGTAAGAATGACACTGCCGATTCTGATTCTTCCTTTGTTATAGCAGCTTTGGATCCTGACCTTATAGATACTATTTATTATAAGAATGAGAATGCAGATATAACTTTGGTTCTTGAGGATGATACTTGGGTATATACTGAGGAGAAGGAGC
>DUQV01000142.1 GCA_012837605.1 Clostridiales bacterium
AGCCTTATCCTGCCTGCTGTCAAACATTTGCATATCCTCGAGAAGTACTTTCATCTTATTTCTTAATATCATCTGTACCTTCCTTTCAAATAAAACCATATTTTAACCCTTATACTATATTATAGCATATAACCGCATAATATCCAAGGATTTTACATATTTTATATTCAATTAATTCGGAACTCTAAAAATTAACTCCTTTCCCGTATGGATGAGAGTCCAAACAGGCTTCCGAAAAAACCAAGCACAAGGCTTATGCCCGGAAGCCATAACATCATTATATCTGTTAATTCCTTTCTGGGCGGCAAAGGCAGAAACAGTATTGTGCCTCCAATACTGTCATAAGCACTGTTTATCAGCCACACCATAAAAAAGGCTGCAATCATTCCTCCCAGCAGGGTCAGTATAACCCCTGTAAGAACATACGGAAATCCTATAAACGCCCCGGGAGAACCAAGAAGCTTAAGTGTATTTATCTGATCCTTATTGTTGTATATTCCTTGGCGAATCATATGAGAAAGTATAATCAGTGTGGTTATACCCACAGCAAATATCATAAGATATCCCAGTATCCTTAGTGCATATGTGATATCCTGAATCTTCTCAAGAACTTCTTTGTTATCTCTTACATATTCGATACCGTCAGTGTTTTTAACATTGTTTATTACCGCATCCATCGCATCGACGTTAATTCTGATTTCAATAAATGCTTCAAAAGGATTATCCGAAAACAACTCGAGAATCTTGGCTTCCTCTCCCAAGATTTCTTCCATCCTGCTCTTAGCCTCATCCTCATCCACAATCCGAGTACTTCGTACTCCATCCATATTGCCGATTTTTACTGCTATGACATCCATCTCCTCAGAGGTAACCTCTTGCGAAAAATATCCGTTAACCTCTGCCTCGTCATTGAGCATTACCACCAGACGATTGCCGATATCGGCTCCGGTAATCACAAGCCCTAACAGAAACAGTATTAAACCCGTACCTATGACAGTAAAAATATTGGACAATAGATTTAACCTGATAATTCTGCCGGATTCCTTAAGAAAATAGCCTATATTGAACAGAAACCTTCTCATTTACAGGCACCTCCGTTCTACCGTTATTCTGCCGTTGTTTACTCTTAAGAATGTTGCATCTTCCTCATCCTTTATAAGATGTGTGGCATGAGTGGTTATAATAACCGTTGTATTCATATCCCTGAAAGATTTTAATAATTCAAGTATATTTATTGCATTGTCATAATCCAAGTTGCCCGTTGGCTCATCTGCCAGTATAAGAGAAGGCTTCCTTGCAACCGCTCTGGCTATGGCTACTCTTTGAGATTCCCCCCAGGAAAGATTCTCAACCTTTGACAATTTCTTATGACCGAGTCCGACTTTCTCCAATGCTTCATGTGCCTGAATTTTCATTTGCTTTGGTGTTATGTTAAGAAATCTCATTCCAGTAATGACATTTTCCAATGAAGTTCTCCCCTCAATCAGTTTGAACTCCTGAAATACCGGTCCGATCTTTCTTCTTATCTTTCTGATACTTCCCAAACTGCTATTCTTAACAGGGCTGTCAAAAACATTTAAAGTTCCTGTTGTTGGAACTTCAATGCCCATAATAAGCTTAAGCAGACTGGTCTTTCCGGAACCGCTTGGACCTGTTATGTATACCAATTCTCCTTGCTTTATATCAACACTTACATCAAACAACGCCTGTGTCTTATCAGGATATACTAAAGATACTTCGTTGAATACTATCAATGTCTTCTCCTCCTCCCGGTTGTACTTAAAACAGCGAGCCAAAATCTATATCAATTGAGAAATTAATATAACCGTCTGTTGTTTTAACATCCTTAAGTTTAAAATCTATGGTTACCATATCACCTGCTATTTCGTTCAAATCAATTATCAGCGGTCCGTTTCTGAACAATTCATCTATGGATTCCTTTTCTAAAGCCATACCATAAAATGTTCCTTTTTCGGGTACAAACAATAAGGTGCTGCCTTCCATCTCAAAATATCCGTCCAGAACCAGATTATTATCAGGAACCTCAATCCTTACCTTATCCTGCCCAAAGCTTAGATTTATCCTTGAAAGCGTTGAATTTTCATTTATTATCCTGTTAAAGGTATCTTCATGTATAGCTCCTTTTACATTGAAAAAGCCAAACTGCAGATTCAGGTCTTCCATTGTAAAATGACCTTCACTGATTATCCGGGCAAATTCATCGACGATCTTTGAGAACAGTTCTTTCAAATTGTCCCACATCAGCTTCAGGCTATCAAGATACTCCTGATACTGCTGTTTCTTCTCAGCCAAGGATTCCAGATAATCCTCCTGCTCTTTTACAATCCTTTTCTTTGCAGCAATGGTCTCCGTCAGCTCTTCTCTTTTATCTTCAAGAAGTATAAGTCTGTCTGCAAGAGACTGCTTTTTTACCTCCAGCTGTTGCTTGCTTTTTTCTATTGAAGCCAACAGCTCTCCTGTATTTTTCGATATATCCTTTATCAGATTTAAACTTTTAATAAAGGATGTCAAATCCTTAGCACTCAGTAATATATCAAGATAAGAGGCAGGACCGCCGCGCTGATAGCTTACTAATACCTGTTCCAGAATACTAAGAAGCATATCATAATTCTCCTGCTCCTTTATTATGGATGAATCCAACTCCTCAATCTCTATAATAAGCTTGTCTATGTCGTCGGTTATCCTGGCTTCCTCCCTCTCCATCTCCTCAAGCTCCTGAGTATAGATAAAGAGTTTTTCTAATGTCTGCTGCTCCTCTCTGCTTATTCCCTGAAGCTGTTCGTTAGCCTCTTCTATAGGTTTAACTTCACCCGTCGCTTTATATGGTTTGACCAATATGCAGACACAAAGCACAAGAACTAACATAAAAGAATATTTATATTTCCCAGGCTTCATTCAATGTCCCTCCGTATGTATACAATATCTAACACAAATTCTAATATAAGTTCTTACATAATTTCTAATATAGTTACTTACACAGTTTCTAATATAATTTCTGACAGACTTTCCTTATGAATATCAGAGAAACACAGCATTCCTTTCTCACTGCGAAATCCCCCTGTAGACAATTTAATGATTCTTGTAAATTTTTCATTTTCTTTGTGACATTTGTGACATATCTTTTAATGTCTTTTAGCATGACTTTTAGTATATTGGGTATATCCTATAACATAATTTGATTATATCACAGAAACATAATATATTAATATAGTGATTAATAAAAAGTTTATTGTATATTATAAGCCAGACTTATGCCAAGTATAATAACTATTAGTTTTACTGTAGTAATATTAAATGCTATAATAACTGCGTAATATGATTATAATGCAGTATTTATTGCTTTCGTAATACAATTACCTGCTCTGCAGCTATGCTTAATAAACCGAGGGAGTGTGTGTGCTATGAAAAGATATGTCGGAACTGTATCGAGAGGAATCCGGGCTCCGATAATACGTAGTGGAGATGATATCGTTGATATCGTTGTTAACAGCGTGCTTGATGCTGCTAAATATGAGAATTTTGAGATTTGCGACAAAGATATAGTTGCTGTAACAGAGGCTGTAGTTGCCCGTGCACAGGGAAACTATGCATCTGTAGACCATATAGCAGCAGATATCCGTTCCAAATTCACCGATAATGAAATAGGAGTAATATTCCCTATCCTAAGCAGGAACAGATTTGCTGTATGTCTGAAAGGAATTGCTAGGGGAACGAAGAAAATCACACTGCTTCTTAGCTACCCTTCGGATGAGGTAGGAAATCATTTGGTTGACTTAGACGCTTTGGATGAAAAGGGTATTAATCCTTGGATCGATGTGTTGACCGAAGCTGAATACCGCCGACTTTTCGGATGTTATAAGCATCCATTTACCGGTATTGATTATATTGAGTATTATAAGAATATTATAGAAAATGAAGGCTGTAAGGCAGAGATTATCCTTGCAAATGACAGCCGTGCCATACTTAAGTATACAAAGCATGTGCTTTGTTGTGACATACATTCAAGAGAAAGAACCAGAAGGTTACTAGATAAGGCAGGAGCTGAAACAATATTCTGTCTGGATGAAATTCTTTCTACATCTGTAGAAGGAAGTGGATATAATGAAACCTATGGTCTTTTAGGGTGCAATAAATCAACCGAGGATAAGGTCAAGCTCTTTCCCCGCAACTGTCAGCCTATTGTTGACAGAATCAGCCAGAGATTCTATGAGCTTACAGGAAAACATGTTGAAGCAATGATATATGGTGACGGTGCATTCAAAGATCCTATAGGTAAGATATGGGAGCTTGCCGATCCGGTCGTATCTCCTGCTTATACTGCAGGGTTAGAAGGTCAACCAAACGAAATCAAGCTCAAATATCTTGCAGATAATGAATTTGCTCATCTTAAAGGGGATGAGCTTAAGGAGGCCATATCAGAATATATACGCCAAAAAGGTGACAATCTGGTCGGAAATATGGCATCCCAGGGCACTACTCCCAGACGCTTGACTGATCTGATAGGTTCTTTATGTGATCTTACGTCCGGAAGCGGTGATAAGGGAACACCAATAGTATATGTTCAGGGATATTTTGATAATTATTCATCTTCCACAAGCTCAAGATAATTAGTCACAGCATATAAGGTCTGACCCTCATATTCAACCCTGGACCATCCGTTGCTTCCGATTCCTGTCCTTATTGCGACCTGACCATGCTCCAAAGAGGTTACTATGGTTTCATCACTCTCAGTGCTTGGAACCAGTCTGAGGTTTGTTATAATCTTGGCTGTCACCTTCTGATTGACCTCAGTGAATTCTATTCCGGCTTCCGGATCCTCTATTGTGGGCTTTAATAAATTATCCTTGTAGTTCAGATTCGTGGTAAGATAACTGGTTACGGCATATAGGGTCTTACCTTTATATTCTACTCTTGACCAGCCGTTATCTCCGATCCCTGTACGAACCGCCGTATCTCCATAATAAAGAACTTCAATGACTTTGCTGCCTGTATCCGTACCGGGAATATCACGCAGATTTGTTACTTCCTTGGCCGTGACGATTTCATTTACTTCTTTGAAAGTGATAAGAGCCAACGGGTCTGCAGAAACCTCTTTAACTGGTGTATCGTCTTTGGCATCCGCAGCTTTAGTATAGCCAAAATATGCAATGTTCAAATCTACCGAACCGGTTATGCCCGGTACTCTTCCGTTATTGGTATACTGCCACATATCATGTGCACCCAAATAGGATGACTTAGAGCCATGTACCATATAATCAGGATACTGGGCAACCCATATCTTATATTTTTTCGTTAATGAATCCGTATCCCATTCACTGCTGTTATCCAGTTCGTTTTGTGAAGCATAAAACATTGGCACATAGCCCTTCTCCTTAATATAATCCAAAAATACAACTGCAAGATTTGACCTTTCTTCCTTGGTCAGATTAAACTGTCTGTTGTCGGGGTCTGAAAATCCTTCACAGTTATATGCTACCGGATACGTAATCTTATAAGGTGCTATGAATTCTGCAACCCATTTTGCTTCTTCCAATGCTTCTTCTTCTTTTATTGCCGAAGAAAAGAAATACACCCCAAGCATAATCCCATGCTTTCCTGCCTGCTGCAGGTTGTATTTTGCATAAGGATCCTCGGTGATTTCACCGCTTACCAAGGTCCTGTAGCCGATTCGTATCATTGCAAAATCCACACCGGCTTCCTTAACCTTAGCCCAATCAATCACGCCCTGCCATTTGGCTACATCGATTCCATACGTTATATCATCTGTTTCATTCTCGTTCTTATCTATATCCCTTACATCCAAGACAGCCCCTTCTGTGCCCTCCTCCTGCGGATCCTGTATATCATCCACAGATTCCGGGATCGGTACTTCCTCTTCATAATCTGTCCTGCTGCTTATCTCATCGCCACCCGGTGAATTATTCCGTGATACGTCAGGATGGTCCGATTGCTCATGCCCATCCTCTATATCCTGCTTGCTCACATGTTGGTTAGTTCCTGCCTCTCCGTGATTATTTGGTACAGTCTTAAGAATTTTAACCGCAAAATTAACTACATATATAAGGAGAGCAACAGCTGCTATTACGGAAGTTATATATAATATAAGCTTTTTCATATTTATACGATACCTCTTTCGTACGAAATATTTCTATATTCTGATTAGTTTGGACTAATCTTCTTACCGATGATATTATATCATAATTACGCAGATTAGGAGCTCAAAATGCTGTGCATTATATAATATCCCAGCACCAATATGCCAAGAACAATCCTATACCATCCGAAGGCTTTAAAGTCGTTACGTTTAATATAGCTTATAAGGAATTTTATAGCTGCGACTGACACGGCAAAAGAAACGGTCATACCGGTTAACAGTACCGCAAGCTCCATACCTGTAAAGTCAAATCCGAATTTGACAAGCTTCAGTGCACTTGCACCAAACATAACCGGAACGGATAGGAAAAATGAATACTCGGCTGCAATATGTCGGGAGGTGCCAAGTAGTATTGCACCTAAAATTGTAACTCCCGAACGGGAAGTGCCCGGCATCAGGGAAAGCACCTGAATTACACCAATTAATAAAGCGATTTTATAGCTTAACTTATTGAAACTGTTTATCTTAGGCTCTTTATCTTTATTTCTGTTTTCAATCATTATAAACAGTACGCCATATACAATAAGCATAACGGCTACCATTATGTAATTATAAAAATTCTCATCAAACCAATCATCAAACAGTACTCCCATCACCCCTGCGGGAATTACTCCTATTACGACCTTGTACCAGATACTCATGGTATCCTGCTTCTCCTGTTTTGATTTTTTTGATGATAACGGATTTAACTTATTAAAATATAATATCACGACTGCAAGAATTGCTCCAAGCTGTATAACGACACGAAACATTTCCATGAATTCAGCTGAGAGATCAAACTTTACGAACTCCTCCACCAGTATCATATGCCCTGTACTGCTTATGGGAAGCCATTCTGTAATACCTTCTATGATACCCAGTAATATAGCTTTTAATATTTCCAGCATCATGTCCTCCATTTTATTCATTTTCTTCGTTTTAGCATAGCATTTTTTATAATAATTTACAAGAAAATCTATTGATATTTTAACTGATTTTAACTGATATTTTAACGTAAATACAGATTCAATACATATATTAATTATAAGCAGATATCCTAAAAGATAAGAAAATGATTTAAGAGGTGATTTGATGTCAGGCAATAAAATCAGATTTTTTTTGGGAAGTAATACAAAGCGGGGATTTACCTCTCTGTTTGATGAGTTAAGAGATCCAAAAAACTGCAAAAGACTATATATTATAAAGGGCGGACCCGGCAGCGGCAAAAGCTCCTTAATGAGAAAAATCGCAATAGCTCTGGAATGCAAGAAGCATATTATTGAATACTTTCACTGTGCCAGTGATCCCGGCTCTCTTGACGGGTTCTTAGATCACAGCATAGGTATAGCCATGATGGACGGTACTGCACCGCACATAATGGATCCTAAGTATCCCGGAGCATATGAAGTAATCATTAATATGGCTGATTGCTGGGATGATTCCGTTCTTTTTGAACAAAAGAATGAAATAATACCGCTAAGCGATACTATTTCTGATTGCCACCTTATGGCCGGTTCATATATCAGATCTGCCGCTGCTTTACTTGATATTAATATGCAGTTGGCAATGCCCTATGTGCGTCATGATAACATTAATGATTTTGTTGATAATCTGGTTGAAAACCTTAGAGATTCACAATCGGGCAAAGTTAAAAATAGACTTCTTAGTGCTGTCTCAGTGGGCGAGATCGTATTCTACAGTGAAACCATCGAAGAACTGTCAGATACTGTATATGTTATACCTGATAAATGGGGAGCAGCATCGAATATACTGCTGTCAAGGCTGCATCACTCTGCTTCTTTGCAAAATATTGAACAGACCGTCTGCTACTGCTCGATTCGTACACCGGATAAAATCGACCATATAATATTCCCTTGTGCAGGCATAACCGTAACCACGGCAAATCCTTTTCATTCAATTAACAGCAGTAAGAATCAGATTGTCGATGGATTGGCAGATTCAATACCCAAAGGCATACAGGAGCAAATGTCCATAAACCTTAATAAGTCAAAGGAGCTTATTGGTACAGCCTGTGAGCATATCAAACAGGCAAAGCTCCTTCATGATGATTTGGAAGATTTCTATATCAAGGCTATGGACTTTTCCAAGGTGGATGTTATATATAAAAAAATTATAAATGAAATTGCTTAGCTGTCTGATTTATTTATCTTAATTCATGAACATCTGATGTCTTCTGTCATATTATAATATTAGTTTTCACTAACTCTTTTATCCCCGACTAAATTTTATCATCAGTGGTGATTAACACCAAAACCACTGATTTTGCCAATGTACTGCGGCTCTATATTTTTATTATCATTTGTGATAACACCCGCCTTATAGGCGGTATTAAGATTAACTATATATGGAGGTTTTATTATGATTAAGCTTCATAATGCCGGTGTGGGCAGCGTGGTCACGGTACAGGAGCTTGCTTCAGCCGGAATATTGAGAGAAAGAATGCTTGCTCTCGGTCTTACAAAAGGTGCAAAAGTAGAAGTCATAAGAAAGGGGCCCTCCGGTGACCCGACACTGTTTAATATCAGAGGTGCTATGATAGCACTCAGAAACGAAGAGTCATCACTGGTAACAGTTCAAATATAGGAGGCATTATGGGTTTAACCTATCAGTCCACGAAAAGCCATGCATTAACAGATATATTTCATATAGACAAAAATGAAAATCAGTTTATTATTGCCCTAGCAGGCAATCCGAATACCGGCAAGAGTACGGTGTTTAACTCTCTCACCGGCTTGCATCAGCATACAGGAAACTGGCCCGGTAAAACCGTCGTAAATGCAAGAGGTGAGTTTTCTTATAAAGACCAGGACTTTATACTCGTTGACCTTCCGGGGACATATTCATTGTTCTCATCATCGGTTGAAGAAGAGGTTGCCAGGGATTTTATCTGCTTTGGTAATGCAGATGCTGTCGTTGTGGTTGCAGATGCGACATGCCTGGAAAGGAACTTAAATCTTGTTTATCAGGTTATGGAACTTACGAATAACGTAATCTTGTGCATCAATCTTATCGATGAAGCAAGAAAGAAAAAAATTGAGATTGATGCCGATGGGCTTAAAAATGCTCTTGGCATTCCTGTAGTATTGTGTGCAGCAAGAAGCGGTATTGGAATATCGGATTTAAAAAATGAAATATATCAGGTGGTTACGGGCGAGGTTAAACCCATTCCTATTGTTGTTGAATATAATGCAGAATATGAGGATTTACTTGATAAGCTCAGTCCAATAATAAAAGATTATTCGGGTAATATCAGTCCCAGATGGATTGCTCTTAGAATGTTTGACGGCGATGAGAGGCTGATTAAATCCTTGAATGAGTATATACCGGAGGATAAGGTTGGCATTATAAGCGGTATAATTGCGGAATCAGGTTTTATTAAAGATATAGATAAACAGGCTATCAGAGACATGATTACGGAAAAAATCTATCGCAAGGTTGAAGAAATAACAGATATTTATATTAAAACCAACTCTAATAAAATAAACCGCGACAGAATTATTGACAATTACATAACCTCAAAAAGATTCGGAATACCGTTAATGCTGCTTACATTGGCATTAGTATTCTGGATTACTGTATCGGGTGCAAATTATCCTTCTGCTCTGCTATCCAAACTGTTCTTTGTGATTGAAGGAAAGCTGACGCTACTATTTGACTATATGGAAGCTCCCGTATGGCTTCATGGTGTATTGGTGTTGGGATTATACAGGACCTTGGCATGGGTAGTATCTGTGATGCTTCCGCCCATGGCAATCTTCTTTCCTCTGTTTACTATACTGGAGGATCTGGGCTACCTGCCAAGAGTTGCCTTTAATATGGATCATTTATTCAAGAAAGCATGTGCACACGGTAAACAGTGCCTAACGATGTGCATGGGGTTCGGATGCAATGCTGCAGGAGTAACAGCCTGCAGAATCATCGAATCTCCAAGAGAAAGACTAATAGCCATCCTGACGAATAATTTTGTTCCC
>DUQV01000143.1 GCA_012837605.1 Clostridiales bacterium
ACAGCGGCACTAAATAAAGAAGGATATTATGTAACAAAGCTTGCGTCAACAGGAGGGTTTTTACGGGAAGGTAATACAACCTTAATGATAGGAACAGACGAGGAAAAGGTAGACGATGTTATAAATATCGTAAAGAAGGTCTGTGGGCCCAGAAAGCAAATAATAGCAAATCCGGTTGGAACCGGTGAATATACATCAATGAATGTAGTTGTTAATATTGGAGGGGCAACCATATTCGTAATGGATGTGGATCGCTTTGAAAAGATATAAGGCATCTTATATTCTGTAAAACCTTATATGTTATGTTCTAAAAGGAGAACCAAGTATAAACTTGGCTCTCCTTTTTATAGTAAAATGTATAAATTTTGTGAACTGTATCTTTTTGCTTTCTTTTTCAGCCCGGATATGTTATAAATGAGTGAGTGATTAAGAAAGGAAAGGTATAAATAAGTGAAAAAGATACCGGTATTATTAATATTATGTATAAGCATAGCAGGTATGCTTATAGGCTGCAATAATAAGAAAAATGATGTTAACAATGAGACAAACCCAACACCAAAGGTAACTAATGACGATGACACTAATGAAGAGGATGATATAGAAGGAACCTTTACTCCGATAGAAAATCCGGTGGTTAAGGAGGATTACGATTATAATGACTATATAAAGCTGGGTAAATACAAGGGAATCGAAGTAAAGGTAGAGCATCTTGAGGTAACGGATGAGGATATTGATTTTACCATTCAGATGGATCTTAGAGATAATGCGGCCACACTCACTGAAGTGACTGACAGAGCAGTAAAAAATGGAGATACCGTTATCATGGACTTTGCAGGCTATCATAACGGAGAGCCCTTTGAAGGGGGAACAGCAGAAGGATATGAGCTGACAGTAGGTTCCGGAGTATTTATTGATGGATTCGAGCAGCAGCTTGTTGGTGCTGAGCCTGATAAGGAAATTGATGTTAATGTAACATTTCCAATTGATTATCATGCTGCCGAACTGGCGGGAGAACCGGTGCTGTTCAAAGTAACAGTAAAGAGCATTCAGCATTATGAACTTACAGAGGATTTTGTCAAGAATATAAAGGGTTTTGATACGAAAGAAGCATATCGGGACAGTATTCGCAGCAAGCTTGAGGCTGAATATGCAGACCTTATGGCAAGGCAAAAAGAAAATGATGTATATTATGCAGTTATTAGCGGATCTGATATAACACTGCCGGATAATTTATTGGAATATTATGAAGCGGATTTTAGAACTGTATATACCAATATAGCTGCCAGCAACGGAACGGATTTGGAGACTCTTCTAATGATGTATGGTTACTCAACGGAAGATTTTGAGCTTAGTGTTAAGTCTTATTCACAGAGTATGGCAACAAGAGAATTGATTGTTAAGGCTATAAGTACAATCGAAGGCATTGAGCTTACTGAGGACGAGTTTCAGGCAGAGGTTGCACAATTTGCCGAGCAATACGGATATGCATCAAGCGAAGAATTTTTAAAGAAAGCCAATGTAGATGTTTTAAAAGAGGATATGTTGTTCAATAAAGTTATGGAGTTTCTGGTTGCTGAATCTATAGAAATATAATAGTTGCCAGCCCTCTCATAATGATTTCATAACAGGAAATGGTTCTATTTAGTAAAGATTGCAGGAAAATATCAGTATTACTTGACTAATAGTAAAGTGATGTTTATAATAATAACTACTATTATTTATATCTGTAATAATGGAGTTGATAATTATGGCATTTAAGTACAGCCGTCAAAGAGAGGCTATTAAAGAATACTTGCTGCATACCAAGGAACATCCGACAGCAGATATTGTATATATGAATATCAGGGAGACTTATCCGAACATCAGCTTGGGAACCGTTTACAGAAACCTCAACCTTCTGGCAGAGAAGGAAGAGATACTAAGATTAAACGGTATGGACGGAAGTGACCGTTACGACGGTAATACTGATCCGCATTACCATTTTCTATGCAAGAATTGCCGGAGAGTACTGGATCTTGACATGGAATCCATAGAACACATAAACGACATAGCTAATAAGAATTTTCCGGGAAAAGTAGAAGGACATGTTACTTATTTTTATGGTGTATGCAATAATTGTGAATAAAGATTTAATCTTAGAAAGCAGTAATTGTGAACAAGATTTGTAATCTCAGAAGACAATAATTTTGGATAAGGTATGAAAGTCTTAGAATTCAGAAATTGTTAATAGTTATAAGTACAGATACCTTGATTTGCAGAATCTCAAATCAAGGTATCTGTTTTTATAAAGGTGTGTTATGGTTATTCTCATATCTTTTCTTTAATGTAACAGGAAAGTGGTTCGTATTACATTAAAGATGTACTTATTATATAAATCATCAACGGGGATATCCCATATGCTTAAGTGTGCATCAGCAAAGCTTACTACTTTGTTCTTGTTACATGAACGCAATATACATATATATTCTGTATTTTTTTCGCCTCTACGTCACCGACATGGATAATAGGCTGTGTCTCAGACGGTGTGGTATAAATCTTGAATATAATACCGTCCTGGTTAACACGCATATTGCG
>DUQV01000144.1 GCA_012837605.1 Clostridiales bacterium
CCACACCTAAGACCGGTGTTACAAGCATGGCTCTTGTATACGGATTGGGAGCATTAGTTACCGGTGCATATGTATTTAAGAGGAAAAAGAAATAATTACATATTAATATTACTTACAGATGAACCGGAAGTATAAAGCTTCCGGTTCATTTTCATAGTTACGGTAAGTACTGTAAGCGAACCGATATACAACACTTTCGGATTTGATTGATACCATATAAATATAAGGTATAAAATTTAGTGTGAAAAATGTAAAATTGGTAATGTGTTTTTGTTTTAGTTTTTATAGTAAACTAATGTAGCAAGTTCTTTTATAGTCTTTTGTTTTTAATGATTTTACCTTCATAGATAAGAAAATAATTTCCTATGTGCTATTGCAAAAAGGTATGTAGGAGTATAAAATAAATGTAATAAAAAGAATTTTACAATTAAGAAAATGATAGAATATATCATTTTTTTGACAGGAGGAGCACTATGCATTCGAATGAAGCAAAAAAAGCAACAAAAAAGCATTCGATTGAAATGATTTTCTATTTGTATCGTTTTTCAATTATCTTGTTAGTGATTAGCCTATTTATGCCATCGTTAAACCCGGGAAGAATAACGTCGCTAATAAATGAAAACATGTCATTGTTTACTTCCGGGATTTCTTACAGTTCACTTATAAGCAACACTTTAAGATCTATTAATTTAGGATGGGTACAGGGAGAGACCTTCAAGATACTGTTTATTGGGTGTATGCTTGTATGTGCCGGTGTAATAGGAGCAGTTGTCGGAGGGTGTACCTCTCTTGGCTCTTTGAAGCTTAGAAGACTGGGTAACGTATTTGCAATAATAGGCAATGTAATCAGTCTTATAGGGTTTGGTACGATAAGAGCAGCATATTCACAGATTTCAATGACTGCATATCCTGAAAGAGTAAACCCGGAAATTCCGATTGGCTTTTATATAATTATGGGATTAATAATCTTCATTTTAGTATTGTCATTGATTCTTCTTATCGTTCAACCAAAGCCAAGTGAGAATGACGAATATGAGCTTCAGCAGAAATATAAGCTGTTCCTGTTGATTATTCCTTTCATAGCACTTGTTTTTGTGTTCAGCTATCTGCCTTTATGGGGTTGGAGGTATGCGTTCTTTGATTATAAGGCTGGTGGCACATTAAGTAAGGATAATTATGTTGGATTTAAGTGGTTTAAGTTTCTGTTGGAAAACAAAGCCACCAGGAATGATATTGTCAGGGTTCTTAGGAATACTCTGGCCATGAGTGGACTTGGGCTTGCAACCAGTTGGTGTTCCATGGCCTTTGCAATACTTCTGTGTGAGATAAAGCAGCTGCGTATAAGAAGATTTATACAGACCTTTACTACTGTTCCGAATTTTATCAGCTGGGTTTTAGTTTATTCATTTGCCACTTTGATATTTTCATCAGAGGGTATTATCAGTAACATAATTGTTGCCAGAGGAGGTATTGCAGTAAACTATCTCCTGAGTGATCAGCATACATGGTTAAAGATGCTGGTATGGGGCATGTGGAAGGGTATAGGCTGGAGTGCAATTGTCTACATAGCAGGTATAAGCGGTATTGACCAGCAATTATACGAGGCTGCAACTGTAGACGGAGCAGGACGCTTCAGAAAGATGTGGCATATTACTGTTCCCGGTTTGCTTCCCACATACTTCGTATTGCTGTTATTGCAGATATCCGGTATTTTAAGCAACGGCATGGAGCAGTACCTTGTATTTGAAAACCCGAATAACACCCGTGAAATCATGGTATTAGACCTTTACGTATATAAGCTAGGTATCGGCAGCGGTAAAATCCCCCTTACAACAGTGGTGGGTATGGTTAAATCTATAGTCAGTGTTACATTGCTGTTAGGTGCGAATAAGTTCTCAAAACTTATTCGTGGCGAGAGCTTGATTTAGGGAGGTATGGGCAAGATGATTAAGATATTTAAGAGAAAATCCGATAAAAAAGAGTATTATGTTTCTTCTGCACCCAAATATAAAACCACCTTAGGGGACGTTATTTTTAATATACTTAACTACACATTCTTTATAGTTTTTACGATTGCATGTATCTTTCCGTTTTATTACCTGCTTATCAATACGATAAGTGATAATGATCTTGTAAGAAAGGGTGCAATAACATTTATTCCAAAAGGAATACACTTTAAAAACTATATATCTTTAAAAAGTGTAGGCGATTTGATGCAGTCCTTTAAGGTTACCGTTGCACGAACAGTAATAGGTACCGGACTTATGGTAGGTGCATCTGGATTAGTAGGTTTTCTGGTAACCAAACAGGAAATGTGGGGTCGCAGTTTTTGGTATCGATTTATTATCATTACTATGTATTTTAACGCCGGTCTGGTTCCTTGGTACCTAAATATGGCAATGTTAGGACTTACCGATAATTTCTTGGGATATATAATACCCGGAATAGTTGCTCCATATAATATTATTCTGGTAAAGACCTATATTGAGTCTATACCTGCAGAGCTGGAGGAGAGTGCATATATCGATGGTGCATCCTACTTTAAGGTATTTTTGAAAATTATATGGCCATTAAGTAAGCCTATTCTTGCAACTATTGCAATATTTGGAGCAGTAGGTAATTGGAATTCGTTCCAAGATTCGTTGATAATCATGCAGAATGATGCAAGTCTGTATACATTACAGCACAGGTTGTATATGTATCTGAATCAGACTACTAATATCGGTCAGGTTATGAAATCAGCTAATACAAAGCTTTCTGCTTCCACGCAGGCGGCACTGCTTAATGCCAAGACAATAAAATACACCATATCCATGGTTACGGTTATTCCGATACTGTTAGTCTATCCCTTCATGCAGAGGTATTTCGAGAAGGGTATTATGCTAGGAGCAGTAAAGGGTTAAGTATTATGTATATGATATTAAGTGCTGATATATGAATCAGTACTTGATATATATAAACATGTAAATATTAGTATAAAAAATAATAAGAGGAGGAGAATCATTATGAAAAAATCAAAGAAATTCCTTGTTTCAATCTTGGCATTTATTTTGGCTTTTTCAGTTCTGTCTCTTTCAGGATGCGGAAAGAAAGATGATGAAACTGACGGAAGCAAAACATCGGACACTGGGGGAAAAACAGTAGTAGAGGATCAAGGGGATGACGATGAGGGGTCTATTACCTTAACAGTGTACTCACAGCTTGCCAATTATTCGGGTGAGCAAATCGGATGGTTCGCTCAGGTTATGCTTGATAAGTTTAATGTTAAGCTGAACATTGTCAGTGATGCGGATGGAGTATTTGTTACCCGTATGGAATCAGGTCATTTGGGTGACATCGTAATCTTTGGTAGTGACGGCGATCAATATCTTCAGGCAATTAATAACGGAATGCTGTTTGATTGGAACCAAGATAATCTTTTAGATGAATATGGTTCTTATATTAAAGAAAATATGCCGAAGGCATTAGAGAAAAACATGAATATTTCTCCTGACGGTAAGCTATACGGTTTTGGACATAATGTAGCTACCTCAGCAACTGACCATGAATCATTCTTCTATCATAATGATATCCGTTGGGATCTTTACAAAGAATTAGGATATCCAAAGGTAAACACCTTGGAGGATCTTGCTGATGTATTGGAAGCCATGAAGGAAATCTGTCCGACATCGGATTCCGGAAAGGAAACCTACGGTGTATCCTTGTTTAACGACTGGGACGGAGACATGGTTATGTATGTAAAATCAACCAGTGCGTTATATGGCTATGATGAGTTCAATGTTGGTTTATATGATGTAGAAAAACAGGAATGGCAGGGTTGTCTGACTGAGGGTGGAATGTATCTTAGAGCCTTAAAATTCTATAACGACATGTTCCGCAGAAACCTTGTGGATCCGGATTCATTAACACAGAAATTTGACGGTACTTCTGAGGATTACCAAGATGGTGTAGCTTTCTGGAATCTCTTTGACTTTATAGGATCCATAAACTATAATACCGATGAGCATATATCACAGGGTAAGGCTATGTATCCTCTTGCTCTTGAAGATCAGAAGACTATATGCTACGGACTTAATGTGTTCGGTGGAAACCGTGTATGGACAATCGGCTCATCAACACAATATCCTGAATTATGTATGCAGATAATTAACTGGCTTTGCACACCTGAAGGAAGAATGACTTTAGAGTATGGACCAAAAGGTGTAACTTGGGATTATGATGAGAACAAGAAGCCTTATCTGACAGAATTTGGTTTGAAGTGCAGAGCTGATGGTAAGACTGAGTATACCGACGGTAAGTATAGCGGAACCCATTCTGACGGTTCATTCCAGATGAACAACACCACATGGGCAATTGATGCTACTAATCCGGAGACTGATGGTGAAACATATAATTATGAAATGTGGGAAAGCTATAATGCATCACTTATCTCTGACATTATGGATGATTGGAGAGCATTTACAGGTGCTACTACATTTGATGAATACTTGAACAACAGACCTCATGCTGTTGCTATTGGTTCAGCTTATTCACCGCTGCCTAAGGGTGATGAGCTTGAAATTATATGGGAGCAGGTTACCACTGTTATCAAGGACTACACATGGAAGGCTATATATGCTGACTCTGATGAACAGTTTGACGCCATAGTTGAAGAAATGATAACTAAGGCGAATGAATATGGCTATGATCAGTGTGTTGAATACTCTATGAATGAAGCTGCCCGCAGAAAAGAATTAGAAGATATGGCAAAATAATCAATTAGGGAAAATAAATAATGCATATAAATGTATAGAGTTTCTTTTATCTAAATAATTGTGTCAGACCATCAAACATATTTCTATGAGTAAATCAATTATATGTTTGATGGTCGAAAACACAATGTATTGAGATTATGAGTAACTCTAATATTATAATAAGACAAATTTTTAGAGTTTTTCATATTCAAAAAGGAGTACATCATGGGTTTATTTAAGGTAGATGGTCCTGTTTATGAATTTTTCAGGCGTTTTATAGATGTTCTTAAGTTGAATTTATTGTGGTATATATTTAGTTTACCAATTGTGACAATAGGTGCATCTACTGTTGCGGTTTATAGTGTAACCCTTAAGATGGCTGAGGATCGTGAAGGCTATATTGGACGGGATTTTGTTAAAGCTTTTAAGGCAAATCTTAGACAAGGCATTCCCCTGGGACTGATTACTCTGGCTGCAATATATGTGGTTTACCTTAATTTCAGCTTATTTTATGCTATAGAATCAAATCCCCTGCCTTTGCTGATAATCGGTATATTAGCAGGTGTTTATTTTCTGTTATCATTATTATATGCTTATCCTCTGTCAGCGAGGTATCAGAATACATTGCGAAACACCTTAAACAACTCTTTTCAAATAAGTATCAAGTATATTGGAAGGACTCTTTTTCTTCTCTTCATAATTGCTTTTGTTATTGTTTTTTGCCTTTATAATACAACAACTATTTTTTTTGGTATCTTAATTGGTCCGACATTTATTATGTTTACTGTGAGTGTATTTTCATTGCGTATATTTAAGCAGATTGAAAAGGATCTATGACTTTGAAAGTTTGCTGCGTCGGAATAATATCGTAGCTTTACTATAAAAATGAAATGGAGGATTTCCTAATGAAATTTTCAAATGGTTGCTGGTTGAATAAAAAAGGTACAGAAGTCTTTTCACCGGCTGAGGTTTACTTTGTAAAAAAGGATGATCAAATACTTGGTGAGACATCGGGCAGATTTTCCTGTGATGAAATTGTGATATGTGCACCGACTCATGCAATACGTCATAGGGGGGACACTCTTGGCGGAGTTAATCTAAGCATTCGTATATCTGCACCATATCCGGAGATATTACGAATAAGAGCAGATCATTACTTGGGAGTAAAAGAAAGAACACCGGAATATGAGCTTACCTTTGATTCCAATAGTAGTCTGAATGTAGAAAACAATGAAGAAATGCTGATAATTAATAGCGGCAAGCTCAGATTGGAAATAAATAAAAAGAAATGGAATATGGAATTCTACAGAGATAATGAGAAAATTACCGACAGCGGATGGCGTGATCTTGCATATGTTAAGACTGATTGGAAAGGCTTGGCTTATGACGACGGTGGTTATGAGAACACCTACATGCGTGAGAGATTATCCCTGTCAGTAGGAGAATTGATATATGGCTTTGGTGAGAAATTTACTCCATTTGTGAAGAATGGTCAATCGGTTGATATATGGAACGAAGATGGGGGAACATCCACAGAGCAGTCTTATAAAAGTATTCCGTTTTATATATCAAATAAGGGCTATGGTGTATTCGTAAACCATCCCGAGAAGGTATCATTTGAAGTTGGGTCTGAGATGGTTAAGAAGGTTCAGTTCTCCGTACCCGGTGAGTCCTTGGATTACTTTATTATTAACGGACCTTCAATGAAGGAAGTACTTGAAAGATATACCTCACTTACAGGAAAGCCGGCTCTAACTGCTCCATGGACCTTTGGTTTATGGTTATCTACCTCATTTACAACCAATTATGATGAGAAGACCGTTACCGGCTTCGTGGATGGCATGCTTGAAAGAGGCATTCCCTTAAAGGTATTCCATTTTGACTGCTTCTGGATGAAGGATTTCCATTGGTCTAATTTTACATGGGACAGTGATGTATTCCCTGATCCGGAGGGAATGATACGCCGTCTTAAGGCTAAAGGTCTTAAGATCTGTGTATGGATTAACAGCTATATCGCTCAGGAATCTTCAATGTTTGCTGAGGGAGCAGCTAACGGATACTTCATTAAGAGACCGAATGGTGATGTATGGCAGTGGGACATGTGGCAGCCAGGTATGGCTATAGTGGATTTCACTAATCCTAAAGCCTGTGAATGGTTCTGCTCCAAGCTGGAGGCTCTTCTGGATATGGGAGTTGACTGTTTTAAGACGGATTTTGGTGAGAGAATTCCTACCGATGTGGTATATTATGACGGTTCCGATCCTTATAAGATGCATAATTACTATACATACCTTTATAATAAGGTCGTTTACGAGCTTTTGGAGCGTAAAAAGGGCAAGGGTGAAGCTATATTGTTTGCCAGAAGTGCGACTGCCGGAGGGCAGAAATTCCCGGTTCACTGGGGAGGAGACTGCTGGTCCGATTATGAATCCATGGCAGAGAGTCTGCGGGGCGGATTGTCATTGACTATGTCCGGCTTTGGATATTGGAGTCATGACATCGGTGGATTTGAACATACATCGACCCCTGACGTATACAAACGCTGGGCTGCTTTCGGACTGTTATCAACTCATTCCCGTCTTCACGGCAGTACATCATATAGAGTGCCTTGGGCATATGACGAAGAATCGGTTGATGTTGTAAGATTTTTTACAAGATTGAAGGCTACGCTAATGCCGTATCTGTTCAGAAATGCAGTAGAGACATCAAAATCAGGCGTTCCTGTTATGAGAAGTATGGTTATGGAATTTACCGATGATCCAACCTGTGCTTATCTGGACAGGCAGTATATGTTTGGCGACAGCTTGATGGTTGCACCGATATTTAATGATGAGGGAATAGCACATTATTATCTTCCTGAGGGCAGATGGACCAATTATTTGACCGGTGAGGTTAAGGTTGGAGGAAGATGGTATAAGGAGAAGCATGACTACTTAAGTATACCTTTAATGGTGAAGGAAGGCAGCCTGCTTGCCATAGGCTCAAGAGATGATGATGCTGTATATGATTATGCAGATAGTGTTATCTTTAAGGCTTATGAGCTTCAGGATAATGTTCCGGCTAAAACGGTTGTGTATAATGATGCCGGTGAGGTTGCTGCAAAGGCAGAGGTTGTAAAGAGGGACGGAAAGATATATATTAATGTTGAATCGGATAAGAAGTACACGGTTCATTTGATCAACGTTTCTAATATAAAGTCCGTAGAAAACGGAACCTTCGAAACAATCGACAATAACACAGTTATTACAACTGACAGATCCGGTCAGATAGTTTGCTCGTTTTAATTAGGATGTTTATACACCTTCAGGAGAATATGTGCCCCTGTTTGTAATGTCACAATCAGTCATTTATAATGTTTGATTTGGGATGTACAAGCAGGGGTACATCCCTTTTGGTTTTTATAACCGGTTTGTTGACTTTTATTATATACTTGGCTAAAATGTATTTAGCAAACTTTAGGAGGAAGTTATGGCAATCAACAAAGCAATGAGAATTGCATTAAAAGCATTGTCATATCCGGATTTGGACGTAAAGAAAAACTATAAGCTGCACCGACAGGTAAAGACTGTCGTTAATGCTTATTTTAAACCAAGGTATAGTATATGGGATCATAAAATTTCCGGACTGGATCATGATATTCCTGTGAGAATTTTTTTGCCTCCTGATGATTCTGATGATGCTCGGCACCGTGTGTTTATTTTTTTTCATGGCGGTGGCTGGGTAATTGGTAATATTGACAGCTACAGTAATGTATGTGCAAATATGGCCGGACATACAGGAGCATTAGTTGTATCGGTTGATTATCGTCTGGCACCCGAATACCGTTTCCCTTGTGCCCTTGAGGATTGCTATACGGTTACAAGGGAGATTTTTCTTGATACTGCACTTTTTGATGTTGAAACGGAGAATATTATTCTTATAGGAGACAGTGCAGGTGCTAACCTGGCAGCAGCGGTATCTTTGCTGGCAAGAGACCGTGGAGAGTTTAATGTTTCGAAGCAAATTCTTATTTATCCGGCTACTAACAACGACCATAGCGATGAGACGGGCTTTCCGTCCATTAGGGAGTTTGGGAAGGATTATTTGCTTACATCGAAGAGAATCAGAGATTATATGGAGTTGTATATAAGCTCTGAGGAAGATCTTAACAGTCCTTATCTTGCTCCCTTGATAGCAGATGATTTAAGTAATCAACCTAAGACGCTGATTATTACTGCTGAATATGATCCTTTAAGGGATGAAGGAGAGACTTACGGGAGGAAGCTTTCTGAGTATGGGAATTCAGTTGATGTATATCGTTTGAAAGATGCACTCCATGGATTTTTCTCATTACCGAAGCATTTTGTTCATGTGAAGAAAAGCTATGAGCTGATAAACAAATTTTTATTAAAGGATTAATAAATATGTATAATGTGCGTTTTATTTTCGGACGAATTACTTATAATACCGGAAAGTATATTTTAAGAGGAGAATGTAAGTGACAAAAAGAAAGCTTGTGGAATGGACAAAACTTGATAACGCTGCCAAAATATTTCCTCCAAACAGTAATGAAAGAGACACTAAGGTATTTCGTTTTGTATGTGAGCTGAAGGATGACATTGACAGAAATATTCTTCAGGAGGCTGTTGATAAAACACTGCTTCTTTTTCCTTTTTATCAGTCAGTTCTTAGGCGTGGAGCGTTCTGGTATTATTTTGAGCAAACAGAGCTAAGACCCGAAGTTGCAGAGGAATACAAGCTGCCATGCAGCATGCTTTATCATCGTAATCGCAGGAACCTGCTGTTTGAAGTGACATACTATAAGAACAGAATAAATTTGGAGGTGTTTCACGCCCTGACAGACGGTACCGGAGCTTTGGGCTTTTTAAAAACGCTTCTTTATTATTATATAACAATATTCTATAAGGACGATTTTAACGGCACACTTCCTGTCCTTGATTATGATGCGTCACTGACACAGAAGATGGATGACAGCTTCCAAAAGCATTACAGTGTCAAGCGAATACCAAAAAAGGTGAAAATTACAAAGGCATATCGAATTCAGGGCAGAAGACCAATCGATAACCGCATCAAGATTATTGAAGGATTAATGCCTGTCAAGGATGTCCTTGAACTTTCGAGAAAGCATAATACCACCCTAACAGTATATCTTACTGCATTATTTATAAAGTCAATTAATAAGGAAATGTCGGTAAGAAGCAAGAAAAATCCTGTGGTTCTTTCTGTTCCTGTTAATTTAAGGTCATACTTTCCTTCTGTTACAGCCAGAAATTTCTTTGCTGCTGTTAATATAAGCTATGATTTCAATAAATCCGGTGAGGAACTTGAAGACATTATAATGGGGGTTAAAGACAGCTTTGAAAGAGAGTTTACCAAGGATAGGCTTGAAAAACAGATGAATCGTTTGTTATCATTGGAGCATAATGCTTTTATGAGAGTAGTTCCTTTAGTAATAAAGGATAGGGTTTTAAGATTTGCTTCTTGGCTTAGCGACAGAGGTATCACAGCTTCCTTATCCAATGTGGGTAAGATTACTGTCAGTCCGGAGCTGGCACCATATATAAAGCTGTTTAATTGCTTCGTCAGTGCAAGAAGACCTCAAATTACGATCTGTTCATATCAGAATAATCTGATGGTAAGCTTTACATCGCCTTTTGTAGGTACCGATATACAGAAGAATTTTTTCCGTCATCTGTCAAATGAAAATATACCTATTATAATAACTTCAAATGCTAAAGAGATATAAAAGCGCAATTTGTATTTTGCTATATGGAGGTTAGTATGCAAAACTGTTCTCATTGCAAGGTTAGTATCAAGGGCGAGTATCCCTTATGTCCTTTATGCGGCAGTATACTTGAGGATAAGGGTGATCCTAAAGAGGATGTATTTCCTCATATTCCAACAATTTATCAGGAGTTTAATTTGTTTATACGGATACTGATTCTGATATCAATAATCGGAGTGGTAGCCAGCTTTGCTGTTAATATGATATTTACTAAGGATTCCTTATGGTCGGTTCCGGTTGCAGCCGGTGTACTGTCCATGTGGATTAGCCTTTTCTTTATTATACGTAATAAGAATAATATTGCCAAAACAATACTCTGGCAAGTTGGAATTATTGGCATCCTTTCATTTATATGGGACAGATCTATGGGTTGGTACGGCTGGTCTCTGGATTATGTCATACCATCGTCATGTGTTCTTGCAATGATAGTTATGGCAGTAGGAGCTAAAATACTGAAAATTGGTGTAAGAGATTTAATAATATATCTTCTTATTGATGTAGTATTCGGTTTTGTTCCGGCTGTCTTTATAATATTTGGATGGGTTAATGTTTTATTTCCGTCAGTTATTTGTGTGGGAGTAAGCATAATCTCACTGTCAGCTTTAATACTTTTTGAAGGTGACAGCATGAAAGCCGAGCTAAACAAGAGAATGCATATCTGAATCCATATAAATAAACGGATTGGTTTTTGAGATTAAGCCGTAATATAATAATAAGGGTGGTAAAAAAATATGAGTACTTTTGTGTTAAAGCTGACAGCAATTATAGCTATGGTAATTGATCATGTGGCAGCAGTATTTATTCCGTATAATTCATGGCTTTATTTGCCGTGCAGGTTAATCGGAAGAATCGCATTTCCAATCTTCGCATTTTTGTTGGTAGAGGGCTTTTACCATACAAGAAATATCAGGAAGTATCTGACGAGACTTGGTGTATTTGCGTTGATTTCAGAGCTGCCGTTTGACTTGGCCTTTTATAATTTCCAGTTTGCAGGACATGGAGGGAGTATTAAGGCGGACTTTCCGAATATGTTTTCTGATTCACAGTTATATGATACAGTGATAAGCCGATTTATGAAGCATCAGAATATATTTTTTACCCTGTTTATCGGACTTTTGGCGATATGGCTGATCAGTATTGCAGATAAAAAATTTAGCAATAACATGCTGTATCTTAATATTGTCAGTGCTGTGATTACTATCGGATTAAGTATTGTGGCTGAAATACTGAATACGGATTATCGTTTTATGGGAGTGCTGTTAATAGTGGCTTTTTATCTGTTTAGAGGAAAAAAGCTTATGATGGTCATTTCCCTGCTTTTACTTAGCGGCAGTTATATTCAGGCATTTTCAGTCCTTGCGATATTGCCGATAGCATTTTATAATGGAAAAAAGGGTAAAAGCATGAAGTATTTTTTCTATGCATTCTACCCCGTGCATTTATTTATTCTGTATGTTTTGATTTTGATTACTTAGAATCGTGATTATGTTCCTTCTCGGGCATGAATGAATTTGACGGATAATTATAATGAGAATCATCTGAAGCATGGACAGGAATCTCGGGGAAATACATATGTTTATCCATCTTCTCAATGCTTTTTGCAGAAGGGAAACGATAATAATTTTTTTTAGACGGCTCAAAACGCATAATAAACCTCCTTAAAAACATTCTGTAAGATTATTATCTGTAAATAGGAAGTATATATACAGGTAAATGTCCGCGAATAAGCAGATTAGTTCATGTTAAACAACGCATTTATATGACGTAATTTTTATGTCATATAAATGGGATGTTTA
>DUQV01000145.1 GCA_012837605.1 Clostridiales bacterium
TTGTTGAGGAGATGGTATCAGGGCAAATGACGATAAAGGCTTATGCCGCCGAGAATGCTGTAATGGAGCGTTTCGACAGCATAAATACAGATACGGCGGAGGCATATTACAAGGCTGAATATTATGGAAGCATGACCGGTCCTACCGTCAATTTCATTAACAACCTTTCCTTATCTTTAATAACTGTATTTGGAGCTGTTCTATACTTGTCAGGAAATATGAGTCTTGGCAATATTTCATCATTTATACAATACAGTCGTAAGTTTTCAGGTCCCATAAATGAGATGGCCAATATTATAAGCGAACTTCAGTCTGCTATGGCTGCGGCTGAGAGGGTATTTAAGCTGATGGATGAGGAACCGGAGCCGGCTGACAGAGAAAATGCGAAAGAGCTGAATGATATCAAAGGAGATGTCAATGTTGAAGGAGTGTCATTTGGCTATCTGCAGGACAGGATCATCCTTAAAAAACTGTTCCTGCACGCCGCACCGGGAAGTCTGACAGCCATTGTAGGACCCACCGGAGCAGGGAAAACAACTATTATAAACCTGCTTATGAGATTTTATGATGTATGGGACGGCAGCATTTATGTTGACGGAAGCGAAATCCGTGATGTGACAAGAAGGAGTCTTCGCAAGGCATATGCCATGGTACTTCAGGACACATGGCTGTTTTCAGGAACTATATTTGACAACATTGCATACGGTAAAGAGAATGCCACTATGGAAGAGGTTGTAGAGGCGGCCAAAATGGCCGGGATACATTCTTATATCAGACGGCTTCCCGATGGCTATAACACAGTAATAAATGAGGATGGAATGAATATTTCCAAGGGACAGAAGCAGCTCCTTACCATAGCCAGAGCTATGCTTCTGGATGCAAAGATGCTAATACTGGATGAGGCCACCTCAAATGTGGACACCAGAACAGAAATTAAGATTCAAAAGGCCATGCGAAGGCTGATGGAGCAGAAGACATGCTTTGTCATTGCCCACAGACTTTCAACCATTCAAGGTGCAGACAATATTCTTGTAATCGATCAGGGAGACGTGGTAGAACAAGGAACCCATCAGGAACTCATGAATAAGAAGGGGTTTTATTATAAGCTTTATCATTCTCAATTCGATTAATGGTGCCTGACACCATTACAAATATATTACATATAGTTAACAATTCTGTAATGGTGACAGGCACCATTACAGAATTTTAAAGAATTCCGGATAGGAGATATTCACGCATTCCGGATTAAGTATTCTGGTATCTCCGTCAGCTGCCAGACCTGCGATTGCGAAGGCCATGGCGATTCTGTGATCCATCCTGCTGTCTATGACGGCACCATGAAGAGGCTTGCCTCCGTTTATTATCATACCGTCTTCTGTAGCGGTAATGTCTGCTCCCATATTAGACAGGTTGTTTACTATGACTTCCAGCCGGTTTGATTCTTTAACCTTCAATTCCTCGGCATTTCTGATTACGGTTTTGCCGTCAGCAAAACAGGACAGTACTGCAATTACAGGTATTTCATCTATTAAGGTCGGGATTATGTCTCCGCCTATTTCTATTCCCTTTAGACTGCTGTGTCTTACATATATGTCGCATACCGGTTCACTACCATAATTTCTGATATTTTCGAGCTTTATGTCAGCACCCATCATACGACAGACATTTATAATACCGTCACGGGTAGGATTGATGCCGACATTCTTTATCAACAGTTCGGAATTGGGAACAATCAGTGCTGCTGCGATAAAATACGCAGCGGATGAAATGTCCCCGGGAATACTCAATCTTCTTCCTGTAAGTTTTGGGCGTGGTAAAACGGACACAGTAGTGCCCTCTGCATTTACTGAAGCACCGAAATAAGACAGCATCAGTTCCGTATGATTTCTTGATATGGCAGGCTCAGTTACTGTCGTTATACTGTCGGCATAAAGTCCCGCAAAAAGTACACAGGACTTAACCTGTGCAGAGGCTACGGGGGATATGTAATGTATGCCTTTTAGTACATGGTTAAAATTATTGCTTTGCATGGCAGATAACGATGCAGATGAACTGTTAATGAATAGAGGGGCGAATGTATCATTATTCATGTCGGCAATATCTGCTCCCATCTGTCTTAAGGGGATGAGAATTCTCTCCATTGGTCTCTTTCTGATAGAGGAATCTCCGGTTATAGTCGATGTAAATTTCTGACCGCATAATATGCCTGACAGAATACGTATAGTGGTCCCGCTGTTTCCTACATCCAAGACATCATTTGGTGCGGTGAGACCGTCCAAGCCCTTACCGTGTATGGTTACCCTTTTATTGGCTATATCATTGTCGATTGATATTCCAAGTCTTCTGAAGCATGAGATGGTTGAAAGACAATCATCTCCCATAAGGAAATTTTCAACCTCGGTTATTCCTTCTGACAATGCTCCAAGCATGACAGACCTGTGAGATATGGATTTGTCACCGGGAACAGTCATGCTTCCCTTTAGCGAACTTCTTTTTCGAATAATCATATTAGGACTCCTCAAATTAAATATGCAATAAATGTATCATAAATCTAATATTCTGCTTAAATTAATTAATTGATAACAGTTCAAATATCAGCTCGTACTGCTTATTATATGAAAATTGAATTATAAGCAATGCAAATTATATTACATTTGAATCTTCGGGTATAAAAAATTCCGGGCTGCGTTATCTGTCATATACATGATAATTATGTTTTCTCAGCAGGCTCTTTGCCTCGTCTTCTGATTTCTCGTCATAGAATTCAATTCTTAGTACACCTTCTTCAAACTCCCTGTTGTGAATAATACCGATATTCTTTATATTTATGTGATTTTCAGCAAGCAGGGCGGCAATAGTAGCTATTGAGCCTGCTTCATCTACAATGTCTACATATATTTCAAATATTCTATGAAAAAGACCTATTGATTTGCTTGGAATACTGTTTCTGTATTCTCCTGCCGTATCAAACATATTGTATAGATATTCAGCATCCATAGAACTAAGGGCATTTGATGCATTTTTAAGTGAATCGATATATTTATCCAATATATTCTTTATTACCTTAGCGTTTGTAAGGCAAATGTTCTGCCACATCTTTGGAGATGAAGAAGCTATTCGGGTTATATCTTTAAA
>DUQV01000016.1 GCA_012837605.1 Clostridiales bacterium
AGGCTTGCACATCACTTTTTTTCATGTTACTTTGTTCTTAGTCGTTTCCATTAGTAGGCTTTTTTCTTTTTAGAGCTCTACCAAAGGTCTTTCAGGTCTCATTTCTTCATACTTAGTTAACAGAGCCTAGGATTATTAAGTAGCCTTAAAATCAGTTCGCACTCGCTCATTGATGACATAAATATATCTTCTGCATGAATCAGAAGGAAGAACTATTTATTGTCAAGCACATCCAAAAAATCGCTTGCCAAAAGCGATGAATGAATTTTATGCACTTCCTGAAGCTTTTCTTTTGCTTCACCAATAAGCTTTAGTGCCCCTTCCTTATCGTCATTCTGTGCTAGGTCTAAAGCAGAATAAACCAAATTCTTAGCCTCACCAGAGTAGGCGATAATGTTCATAATTGTCTGTTCTACATCATGCATTCCCGTCCTCCTTTCTTATTTTTTTAATTTACAGTTTTATTAGCTTTATATATCTCTATACAAATAATATAGGATAAACAATAAGATATCTATTCCTTTTCGAGATATGCATTTTATTTACATATCTTGAAAAAGTGAGTCCCGCGGATAAAGTCCCTATAAAGACTATTAATTATAAAGATTTTCTGCCGGGTGGGTATTTATTTATAAGGAATTGGAAAAAATAAAACACACAATATCAATGTTACAGCTCAGAATTAATTAAATATTTAGGAGAGTTTAATATGGCACAGTGTGTTGTTATCGCAGACGACCTGACCGGAGCCAATGCAACCGGTGTTTTGCTGAAAAAATCAAACTATAACGCATATACGGTTCTGAACTCAGAAAGACTGGATTTAAAGCTGTTGTCTGACAGCAATTGCATAATATATCCAACCGACAGCAGAGCAATAGATCCATCCATTGCCTACAATCGTGTTTATAATGTGGCAAAGCTATTAAAGAATAAAGATGTTAAGGTATATTCCAAGCGTATCGACAGCACCTTAAGAGGTAATTTGGGAAGTGAAACCGATGCTTTTTTAGATGCTCTTGGTAATGATTTTACAGCAATTGCCGCCCCGTGCTTTCCGGAAGCAAATCGCATTGTTTCGGGTGGATATATGCTGGTAAATACAGTCCCCCTTCACAAGACAGCAGCTGCTTCCGATCCTAAGAATCCTGTTAAGACTTCCTCTGTAAGAGAGGTGTTTGAACAACAAACCAAGTATCCCATTGCATCACTGTATATTGGCGACATAATGAAGGGGAAAGAACATATATCAGGTAAGATCAGAGAATTTCAACAAGAAGGTGTCCGAATAATTATTTTTGATTGTATATCAAGAGATGATTTGGATGTTATAGCAAGCGGTGTAGTTGAAAGTGGAATTAATTTTGTTGCAGTTGATCCCGGTACCTTTACTGCAACAATTTCCAGAAAGCTCATTACCCCTAATAAAGCAAAAAATAAAAATAAAATTCTTATAACAATAGGCAGTGTAAATGAAGTTGCAAAACTGCAGGTGGACGAGCTGTTTTTGGCTCAAGACGTCTTCAATGTATATGTTGATACAAAAGAGCTTGTAGAAAGTACAGACAGAAGAACACAAGAAATAAACAGGGTTGTGAACGAGATTATAGATAACTGCAAAAATTATGAGGTCTGTAGTGTTATAGGTAATGGTATTATGCCGGAAAACAGATTGGATTTGGACCGCTATGCCGAACACTATAATTTACCGACAGAGGATATCAGCAATTTTATAAACAATTCGTTGGCAGAAATCACATATCAGATACTGGTTAAGAATTCCGACTTTAAGGGACTGTATTCCAGCGGAGGTGATATTACCGTTGCTATCAGCAAGAGATTTCAAACTTATGGTATCCGTCTGTTGGATGAAGTGGTTCCACTGGCTTCCTATGGAGAATTTATCGGCGGTGAATTCAGCGGCTTAAATGTTGTCACAAAAGGAGGCATGGCAGGAGACAAATTTTCTTTGAATCAATGCATTCATTATTTGAAAGAGAAATTATTCATTTAATTATGTTATTAGACATTAAAAAGATATACAATGTAAATACTATAAGAAAATATACAAATAATAAAATACAAAAGGTTAGGTGATTGTAAATGAAACCATTAATAGCTGTACCGATTGGCGACCCCGCCGGTATAGGGCCGGAGATCGTTGTAAAATCAATTGCAAATAAAGACGTATTCCAAGCAGCCCGCTGTATCATTATCGGTGACAAAAAGATAATTGAAGATGCAATTGCATTTACCAAAATATCACTGAAAATAAACGTAGTAAAAAAGCCGGATGAGGGTGTGTATGAAGAAAACGTACTGAACCTTATTGATTTAGACAATGTAATCATGAATGAATTTAAGATTGGCAAAGTAAGTGGTATGTGCGGCAAAGCCGCCTATGAATACATTGAAAAAAGTATTGAGCTTGCCAACTTAAGAGAAGTTGATGCCGTAGCCACCACACCGATTAATAAAGAAGCATTAAAAGCAGGTAATATTAATTATATTGGTCATACAGAGATATTCGGAGCATTGACCGGTACAAAAGATCCTCTTACTATGTTTGAGGTCCGTGGCATGAGAGTGTTTTTTTTGACCCGTCATGTATCCTTAAGAAAAGCCTGTGATATGGTTACAAAAGACCGTATTAAGGATTATGTTATAAGATGTAAGGACGTGCTGAAAACCCTTGGCGTATCGGATGGAACCATGGCTATTGCAGGACTTAATCCTCATAGCGGTGAGCATGGATTATTCGGAGATGAAGAAGTAAATCATGTAACCCCGGCAGTTGAGGAGCTTCGTAAGGAAGGGTACGATGTGGTTGGTCCTATCGGTGCCGATTCAGTATTTCACATGGCTTTACAAGGTCGCTTTAACAGTGTGCTTTCCTTATATCATGATCAGGGTCATATTGCTACAAAAACCTTGGATTTTGAAAAAACCATAGCAATCACAGGTGGAATGCCGATTCTTCGAACATCTGTCGATCATGGAACCGCAATGGATATAGCCGGAAAAGGAATTGCCAGTGAAGTAAGCATGATAGAAGCTATTCTTATAGCTGCTAAATATTCACCATATTTTACAACACAGTCACATAAACAAACTTGAAGGAAAGGAGAGTAATGATGTATTAGCTGTTGAATACATCATACAACTTAGGTTATGGAAAATGTATCAGGTTCACAAATGCTAATAGGATTAGGTATCGGAATACTTGCACTAATTCTAATGATTCTAAAGACAAAGATTCATGTGTTTTTAGCATTGATTATTGCATCTGTAATTGTTGGTATTGTGGGAGGACTCGAACCAAATGCGGTAGTTAGTGCAATAACTTCCGGTTTTGGGGGTACATTAGGAAGTATTGGAATTATAATTGGGTTTGGCGTTATGATGGGTAAAATGCTTGAGCTGTCCGGTGCAGCAGAGAAAATGGCATTAACCTTCCTTAGGCTATTTGGCAAAGGACGCGAGGATTGGGCACTTTCTATCACGGGATTCCTAGTATCCATACCTATATTTTGTGATTCAGGCTTTGTTATTCTATCTCCATTGGCTAAAGCTCTTTCCCGTAAAACCAAAAAATCTATAGTATCATTATCTATTGCTCTTGCAGGTGGACTGGTAATTACTCACTCACTTGTACCTCCTACTCCCGGGCCTTTGGGTGTAGCAGGGACATTTGATGTAGATGTAGGCCAGTTTATTTTATTAGGTATCCTATTATCTATTCCAATGGTAATTGCAACTTTGTTTTACGGCAAATATATGAATAAACAGATTTATCAATTACCAGGAGAGGAAACCGATACATGGGTGCGCCCCGGCTATCAAAAGCCAACACGGGAAGATCTTAGTAATGATAAGAACCGTAAAACCCCTTCCGGATTCCTGTCTTTCTTACCACTTATAGTACCAATCGTATTGATTTTACTTAATACGGTATTAAATGCACTCAAATTAACCGAAGGATTTTACAATATACTTATATTCTTGGGTCAGCCTGTCATTGCCGTAGCAATAGGTTTACTGATTTCCATCTATACATTGACTATAGGACAAAAGAGAAAAGACGTAATAAACGAATTGGAAGACAGTATGAAATCCGCAGGTATTATTATCTTTGTTACAGGTGGCGGCGGTGCTTTAGGTCAGGTTATTAAGTCAGCAGGCGTAGGTGATTATATTGCAAAAGGAATGGCTGCAACAGCACTTCCCATCATTATTCTGCCATTCCTCATTGCTACACTGGTTCGTTTCGTACAGGGTTCAGGTACGGTAGCCATGATTACATCTGCAGGAATAACCGCACCAATAGTAGAAGCAGCGGGCGGAAATATGCTCCTTGGTGCATTTGCTGCATGTATAGGATCATTGTTTTTCTCATATTTTAATGACAGCTTCTACTGGGTAGTAAACAGATTAAGCGGTATCACAGAAACAAAAGAACAAATTCGCGTATGGTCAATATCTACAACCATTGCTTGGGCCATCGGATTCATCGAGCTGTTAATCCTGAACATATTCATGTAACAGGTTGTTATATAGTCGATGCGATATTAGAAAAGGAATACTTACATGGGAAATCACATATAAGTATTCCTTTTACTTTTATAATAACATTATGTATTGCCAAGGGATTTAATATCCGAATAGCAATATATACATATGCAGATGCTAATATATTATTTCACCGTTACCTTATAGGTCTTGCTGATACCGCCATGGGTAATTGTTAATGTAGCTGACCCCTTCCCCACAGCTGTAATTACACCCTTACTTGTAACCGTAAACACCTTTTTGTTGGATGTTTTGTAAGTTATATCCTTAGTTATCTTAGTTGACTTCCCGGTATCAATATACTTTCTTGATGTTGCCAGTGTTACTTTTCCGCCTTTCTTTAATGACTTGATTTTATTCTGATTATCCTTACTTATGGATAGGCTGTCTACTTCTTTATAATCTGCCTCGACCTCTTTGGCAGACAGCTTGTAGTTGTATAGCTTTAGCTCATCCATAGAGCCCACAAAGAAGAAATCGCCATCCGAGCCTATCATCAAATCACCAAAAGCATGAGCCATATAATTGCCGCTGTAATCAGTCACCTTTTCCTTTTTAGCCAGCTTGCCGTTATAGTACCAGCGTATTTCCTTGGTATCATAAGTAACTCCAATGTGTATCCATTTATTCTTCATGCTGGCATCTCTGGCATACCTGTAACCGATATTTCCGGTTTGATAATCAAAAGGTGTGTAATCGAAGTCAAAATAGTCGTGCGCCATATTCAAACGATAATTGATGTCATCCGGATTGCCCGATGTACTTACTCCCGGTCTGTTTAATACAGACATTATATTCTTGTCGTCAGTTGGTTTAAGCCATACTGTCACGGAAAATCCTTCGTCAAAATCAAGACTGGTATTATCAGCTACCTCCAAATAAGTCCCCTTCTTAAATGTGGCTGCTTTGCCGTTCTTGCCTTCTACATATGTTATCTTCCCTGCAGCAAGCTCTGCATTGTTTTTAAATTCTGATGCATCCTTTAAATTGCCGTTGAATTTATAGTGTGCAACCAATGCATTCTTCTGAGTAAGGAGTTCAGGACTTTCTTCCATACCGGCATCATATAGAGCTTCTACTTCTTTAGCAGATAATGCACGGTTGTATATTCTTAAGTCATCCATATTGCCTTTAAAACAGGTTCTTCCATCTTCGTCCAGTCCAATAAACAGAGTACCTAGAGTTGCCGAAGGAGCTCCCCCAATATTCTGTTTTCTCAAAAGCACGCCGTTTTCATATAGTCTTGCTTCTTTTCCATCAAAGGTTGCGGTAAGAAGAAACCATTTTCTGGCATCAATGGATGCACCTCTTAATTCAAACTGATCAAGATCAGTATCATCCCCATGCATGTATAATAAAGGTGTGTTATCTCCATGTTCATAAAGCCT
The DNA here is from genome assembly GCA_012837605.1 of Clostridiales bacterium. Taxonomy (GTDB): domain Bacteria; phylum Bacillota; class Clostridia; order Lachnospirales; family Lachnospiraceae; genus Mobilitalea. Next base: position 5,958 of record DUQV01000016.1, read on the forward strand.
ATATGGAACAGTCCAATGATCCTCGTCCTTCTCTTTATATACATAGGGTATCCTGTCATAATCTTCCAGTGGAGTTAATTTGTAAACCCATAATGATATGGTCAGCTTTGACAGATCCAAGCTGTCACTGTCAGGAATTTCGATATAGCTCTTACCGTTAAATACGGCAGACTTCCCATGAATACCGTCTTCATAGGTAATCTTGCCATATTCACAGACAGCATCGTTACCGGTTCCGGATGAGTCTGTGAGGTCGTCATCGAATTTAAGGTGAACGACCAGTCCGTCTTCTGCTGCCATAGCTTCTGTCCTGAATAAAAAACCGTTAAATATAGATGCACACATTACAATTACCATCAGCATACCAAATGCTTTTCTTTTACTCATAATTACCCCAATCCTTTCTCCTATAATAATTTATTGATATCAATTAACTATAATAAGTTATTAACATAAAATATAGTACAATTATGATCATTTTTAGTTACAATATTGTGATTTTCTAATATTTCTAATAAAAAAAGCCCCAACCGATACCGGTTAAGGACTTTCAGACACCGTATCAATTGGGACAGCTTTTAAACTTACTTAACACTGGATTTAATTACCTCATAGCCCATATTCTCAATTGCATTTTCAATCTGATTTATTGTCAGCTTGCTTTCGTCAAAATTAAGCTTGACCTTACTTGAATTAAATAATACCTTTAATGTGTCTTTGTCAACGCCGTCCAGACTTTTAACCGCACCTTCAATCTTCTGCATACATGACGGACATGCCA
>DUQV01000146.1 GCA_012837605.1 Clostridiales bacterium
CCTCATCTGCAGAATCTCTCCAGCTTTCCAGCTTGCTGATGGTGCGGTCAATGGTGTCTTTGCATATCTGTGGAAGCTCTCCTCCCCATGCCTTCGTAGCCTTTTCAAAACCCTTCTTCACAGCTTCTATCATTATGTCTGCCTTAGAGGGGTCTCCTCCTGATAATGCTTTGGCAAAGGATACGAGTCTTTCTGAGGTCTGCTCCACTCCCCAGTAGCCGTCCTCTGCAATATCCTTCTGAGCCTGAAGTCTGGTTTTCTCATCCACCTGTACCTTGCCTTCCCTTAGCAGTTTATAGATATCTGATGCATTTTCTAAGGTTTTTCCCTGCTCAAGCAGCATTCTTTCAACCAGATCTCTCAGTCTCTTCGCACCCGCCTCAGCTTCTGAAAGCAGACGATCTATAGTTGCCTGGTCTCTTTGATATACCTTCTTAGGTGCAGAGGTCGTTTCATATACTGCTGCCGTATCGGTGTTAGCAGGGGCTGCGTCTTCTTTGACTATCCTAGAATCATTGTTTGTATACCTGATACTTGAATCGTTGTGACCTGATATCTGTTGTATGGTCATATCCTATCCTCCTTAATAAGAAACAAGAAAGCAATTATACCGGAGAGTCTGCCTCTGTGTAATTGCCTCGTCATTAGTTGCACATTTACCATCCTTGGTAATTGGAGGACATCATCCTTGATTTATAGGTTGAATATCCTTTGCTATATATATCGGAGGATACTTAAACAATCTTTATAAGCATAACCGAATATTCTTTATGAATATCTTGTACCGATTGCATTTACCTTATAATAAATCCATCTGTCTGTTATAAAACAACCTCCACCTTCTTCATAATAATCAGCTTATCACCTTCTTTTATGCTGTCATCATCCAGATCGTTGATTTCCATTATAGAATCTACTGTGGTATAGTATCGCTTCGCTATATTCCACAGACTGTCATCCTTTTTGACAACATATCCGATTATGCCGGGCATGGATTGAAGCTTTTCAATATCCAGATCAGCCACCTCCAAATCTGTGATAATTGATTCGGTGATCCTGTCAAACACGATGGTGTTTAGATTCATGACTGCCTTAACCTCAATCTCATCACTATCCAGCATAATAACACTTAACTGATCAAGGCTTGGTCTTACCTCATAGCTGCTGTCAGGATTCATTCCCTTAACCTCAATAACCTGTGTAAATGGTATGGCTCCCCTTAAGGATGCCAAAGGTCTTAAATCATCCTCAGATATATACAGAATATTCAGATCTATTATTCCTTCTACCTGCAGCTCAGCACCGTTAGGTATTATATCATCAATTCTGATTACACCGTCCGAATGGCAAATCTGAAGTATCTTTGGCTGGTTGTCAGATACACGAAGACGGTCTGAAATTCTATGCTTGCTGTTATTCTTTATTACCAGATTTTCATAAGCCGCTTCACGAAATACAGGTGTAATCTCCTTACATGGGCTGTATACATCATATAGAATTTCGGGTTCCTGTATCTCATAAACCTTTACAACTATTTCTAAGATGACTTCCAGATCTATAACCCTTTCCTCTCCGTCCATATCCGGCTTTATCTCTATATTCTTGTTGAGTATCCTAAATGTGATATCCTCTATCATATCCTCACGGCATCCGTTACAGTCAACGGTTCCTCCAAAGGATAACTCCGTCTCATAATACTCAATCGGGCTTTCCTCACTCTCGCTGGCATAAAGTATAAATACAGGCATTTCTCCCTTAATCGTAAACTTATCCTCCAGAAGCCTTACCTCTATATTGCTTAATCTTATGGAATCAAACAATATTGATATTACATTGCCTTTATTGGTAGGAAGAATTATCTCATCCTTTATTCGAAATGTATCCTTCTTGTCAACACTGATATCGGTAATCTCAATCTTCTTGCTAATATACTGCACATCCTCGGGCCCCTCTACCATAACCCCTGTTTCTTCATCATAAAGCTCTTCGACCGAAACATTCAGACTCAGAACAGACCTTACACTTAGTTTTCTTGAATTAATAAGTCCTGCAGACAGATCATCAAGCTCCCATTTAACAATCGGATCATCATCAGAACAGGTCGACTCCATATTTATAACTTCATCAAAAGGAATTTCTCCGGAGATATTATGTATAGGTCTTGCGTCCTCTTCACTAAAATATAAGACATTAAAGCCAAGCTCTCCCTTTATTAAGAGCTTGCCGTTCATAGCCTTTATTTCATTAATTTTTACATCCCCCTGCTGTGTAATAATCCGGTCTATATCGGGCTTGACATCGGGAACATTGAAATCATCATCCAATGTAAGCTGCAGGGAGCTCCTACATTTTAATTTATTCATATGAATATTCTTTTTTATTAACTCCACTAATATCCCTCCTTGAATTCGGACATACGATAACATGCCTCTGACATATCATATTCAGGTAAAATAAAAAAAAGACCAAAACCATAAGAAATCTTACGGCTTTGGCCGGTATTCTATATAATCATTGTCTGCACAAAATAAGTTCAACATCCTTGGTTAAAACATCCGTATAGCTATAAGACATTGTCCGAACAGGTATGTCATTGCTGCCTTGTGTCTTTACCAGAAAGATACTTGGGTATGTCTCGGATATAATTCCAACTGTCTCGTCAATTCTGTGCCTTCCCCTGTTAATTCTGACTTTTACCTTCTTCCCCGTATGGCTTTTTACAGCATTTCGTACCTCATTTACATCCATTTGCTTCATCATGTTTACTCCTTACTAATGATTTTATATCCATTACTGACCTAGCGTTGATACATGGACATAATACATTGATTTTATTACATATTTTATGCATCATAGGTATTATAGCATGAAATTCTAATATTTGTCAACCAATTTTCTGACAATTCAACATAGTATTAAATATTTTATAGATAAATGTGCACAGTTTTAATCAAATATTTTTGTTGAATTTTATGGATTATTTTTTATTTTTTGTAACATGTACCCATTCTCTATAAAAATTTGCACAAAACAAAAGTTTCAATTTAACACAGATACGGCATATTACCGAAATTATATACAATATGTGGGCATAAAAAGTTGTTTTGTACTAAATATAGTGTATACAATATGGGTAAGATTATAAAACCATACTATAATATTTTACTCAAATACTATTTTTTTATCCATATATTCCAGTTTTACCACAATATAAGGATATGTTACCCCCTGTGTTACCAAATCATCCTGCGACGGACCTATAAGATTGGTATCAATATAGATTGCATTGTTCGTAAGAAAAAGCTCTTCTACTGCAATACTGTATCCTCCGCTGTTTTGTTTTCCATAACCGACCACAATATAAAGAGATTCATTATTAGAGTAATGCAGTCTAAAGGGCTTTTCTTTTTTTTCATCTATGATTTCCTTTAATTCTCCGGGTAAATCGGCATCCTCCACAACAGTAAACTCCAGGTCTTTTAATTTCTTAATTTCCGATTCGTCCTTTTTACATCCAAATAACCCAAGTGCGGCAGCAATTATTAAAAGAAGCACAATTGTGATTCTAAGCCTCTTCATTATAACCTCCATAGAAGTCTTATTTATTTAATAATATGAGCAGTCTGCCGAAATAATTCATGCTCATTGCTTTACTCTTGCATATAGTCCGTGTTCTTCCACATCGATAATTATAGTATCTCCGGCACCGGCCTCATCACTTAAAATCAGTCTTGCACTAAGGGTTTCAACATTTTTTTGGAGGTAACGCTTCAGAGGCCTTGCTCCGTACACCGGATCATATGCTCTTTGTACTATATAATCCTTTGCATTGTCTGTTACGCTTATTGTTATATCTTTCTCTTTAAGCCGCTTGTTCAGGTCTTCAATCATAAGATTTATAATGCTGCTGATATTATCCCTTGATAAGGGTCTGAATATAATAATTTCATCGAGTCTGTTTATGAATTCCGGACGAAATACTGCCTGCAGCTCAGTCATAACCAAATTCTCACACTCTTTTCTAATATCACCTGTATCACTGACACCCTCCAACAGATGTCTTGAGCCTATATTAGATGTAAGAATAATAATAGTATTCTTAAAGTCTACCGTTCTTCCCTGCGAATCGGTTATTCTGCCGTCATCTAAGACCTGAAGCAGTACGTTGAACACATCATGATGTGCTTTTTCTACCTCATCAAAAAGAATAACTGAATAAGGTTTTCTCCTGACTGCCTCGGTCAGCTGTCCGCCTTCCTCATAACCTACATATCCCGGAGGTGCACCAATAAGTCTTGCAACAGAATGCTTCTCCATATATTCACTCATATCTATTCTGACCATATTCTGTTCATTATCAAAAAGGCTCTCAGCCAAAGCCTTGGCCAGCTCGGTCTTTCCTACTCCCGTTGGTCCCAGGAACAAAAATGAGCCTATGGGTTTTTTGGGATCCTTTATTCCGGCTTTTGAACGTAAAATAGCATCGGATACTCTTGAGACAGCCTCATTCTGCCCTATAACCCGCTTATGAAGCTGTGATGACAGGTTAAGTGTCTTTGTTCTCTCGCTTTCTGAAAGCTTTGCAACAGGAATACCTGTCCATCTGGCTACAATCTTTGCTATCTCATCTTCACTGACATTCTCATGAACCAACTGATGCTCTTCCTTCTTAAGCTGCTCTTCCTCTTTCTGAATAAGCTTTTGAAGTTCGGGAAGTCTTCCGTATTTTAATTCAGCTGCTTTTTCCAAATCATAATTGCGTTGTGCAAGCTCTATCTGCTTATTAATATTTTCAATTTCCTCCCGAAGCTTGTGAACCTTCTCAATAGAGGCTTTCTCATTGTCCCATCTGGTTTTGGCTAAAGCAAACTCCTCCTTAAGCTGTGACAGCTCCTTGGTAAGCTCCTCCAATCTCTCCCTGCTTTGACGGTCACTTTCCTTCTTAAGGGCTGCCTCCTCAATCTCCATCTGCATTATCCTTCTTTGCATATCATCAAGCTCGGTTGGCATGGAATCAAGCTCAGTCTTAATAAGTGCACAGGCTTCATCTACCAAATCGATTGCTTTATCAGGAAGAAAACGATCTGATATATACCTGTCTGATAAGACAGCGGCACTGACTAATGCTCCGTCTGTTATTCTGACTCCGTGGAACACCTCATAACGCTCCTTAAGACCTCTTAGAATAGATATGGTATCCTCTACCGTAGGCTCATCTACCATAACAGGCTGGAATCTTCTTTCTAAAGCAGCATCCTTTTCAACATACTGACGATATTCATTCAAAGTAGTTGCTCCTATGCAGTGAATCTCACCTCTTGCCAACATGGGCTTAAGCATATTGCCTGCATCCATGGCTCCGTCAGTCCTTCCGGCACCAACAATCGTATGAAGCTCATCTATGAACAGTATAATCTGCCCCTGACTGCTTTTAACTTCTTCCAGAACCGCCTTTAATCTTTCTTCAAATTCACCTCTGTATTTTGCACCCGCAATCAGTGCTCCCATATCCAGTGCAAACAGTTTCTTATCCTTAAGTGAATGCGGCACATCACCCTTGACTATTCTTTGTGCAAGACCTTCCACAACTGCTGTTTTTCCGACACCCGGCTCTCCTATAAGAACCGGATTGTTCTTGGTCTTGCGTGATAATATCCTTATTACATTGCGAATCTCATAATCCCTTCCGATAACAGGATCAAGCTTTTGTTCCCTGGCACGTGCCACAAGATCGTAACCGTATTTCTCAAGAGTCTCATAAGTCGCCTCCGGATTATCGCTTACAACCCTCTGGTTTCCTCTTACACCCTGCAGAGCCTTAAGAAATGCCTCCCTTGTAATACCAAACTCCTTAAAAATCTCACCCACATTCCTGCCGGGCTGCTTAAGTATGCTAAGAAACAGATGCTCGACCGAAACATATGAATCTCCCATACTCTTAGCTTCATCCTCTGCATATAACAGTATCTTGTTCAGATTGCTGCTTATATATATCTGTCCGCCTGATACCTTTGCCCTTTTATTTAGCAGTCTTCTCACTTGGGCAAGAAAAACATCGGTATTAATATCCATCTTCTGAAGCAGTCTTTTTATCAGGCTGTCGTCCAATGTAATCAGGCTATAAATCAAATGCTCCGTATCTATCTCCTGATGTCCGTATTTATAAGCCAGCTTCTCACAGTTATTTATGGCTTGAATGGAGTTTTGAGTAAATTTGTTAATATTCATATATGACATCTCCTCTTTTATGCTAATTATTGTGCTTAAGCAGTTTTGCTTGTTCTATTACAACTATAACACTTATATTATAAAATTGCAACTGTTTTATTCATCAGTTGGGTTCTTTTGTCAATACTTCTGTTAACTTCATACGTTTCTTTACGTTACAAATTATTCATGCTAAAATAAATTAGATTTGCATTACTTAATAAGGAGCATTTGGCATGTCAAACAACAGGAAAACCATACTTCTTTATGTCTCAATGATGATATTTTTACTTTGTGCGATTATCCTCAGCACTGCTGTAATGCTTTTATTTAACAGAGAAAATGAGAACATGTTTGTGAATGACTCCATAGCTTCAGAAGAATCCTATGATACAAAGAATCCCGATGCTGCAGTACCGGCCACCGCTCTTGCTTCAACCGTCACCCTTATTCCTACGGTTTATACTGCTCCGTCACCGACACCTTCACCGGTTCCGACGTTATCACCCACTCCGGAGCCTACTCCCGAACCAACTCCGGAACCGACTCCCGAGCTTACTCCGGTACCTTCATCTGCACCTACTAAGGCTCCCACCCCGACTCCGAAACCAAAAAAGAAAATGCCAAAGCTGCTTTCTAATCCCAAAGGTGAAAGAGATGATCTGGGCAGACTGCTGCAATTCAAGGATCTTCTTGAAGCTAACAGTCATGTAAAAGGATGGATAAAGGACAGTACTATGGATTATGTGGTGCTTCAGTCTTCAAAGAATGACCCTGAATATTATCTTTATAGAGATTTCTTTGGTGATTATTATAAGGCGGGATCTTTATTTTTAGATCCCAGGTCATCTGTTGAACTGCCTACGCAGAATTTTGTAATTCATGGTCATAACATGATTTCCACTCCTGAAAAGATGTTTCATTATATAAAATATTATAAGGATGTCAGCTATTATAAGAAGCATCCGGTTATTTCCTTTGACACTATATACGAAGAGGCAGATTATAAGGTCTTTGCCATTATTAAGACGACTCCTAAGGTACGCAAGGATTATTTTTTTGAATACAGACAATCCACATTTAAAGATGCCTCAGAATTTCTGAACTTTGTATATCAGATACGAATCCGTTCTTTAATTATCGTGGATGATATAGATATTAATGAAAATGACACTCTCCTGACATTGTCAACCTGTTCATATGAGGTTGATAATGATTATAGGACTGTGGTATTCGCACGTAAAATCAGAGAGGGTGAATCTTCAAAGGTTGATATGAAGACTGTTAAGGTTAACAAAAGCCCCCTATATTGTGATGATTACTACAAGCAAAACGGCGGCAAGCCGCCGAAGTTGCCTGCCACCTTTGAAGAAGCTTTAGAAAAAGGATATATTAACTGGTATACTCCACAAAAATGAAAAATGATTACGTCAATTGACGCCCATAGACTGTACTAAAATGTAATACCAAATTATTTTGACGGCTTAAACCTCTTTAATCGCAGAGCATTCGTTACTACGGATACTGAGCTTAGGCTCATGGCTGCACCTGCAAACATTGGATTTAACAATGGTCCGCCAAAGATATGAAGGATGCCCATAGCTATAGGTATCCCGATTGTATTATAAGCAAATGCCCAGAACAGATTCTGCTTTATATTACGAATGGTGCTTTTGCTTAATTGTATTGCTGTAGGTACGTCCATCAAATCACTTCTCATAAGAACTATGTCTGCCGATTCCATAGCCACATCTGTACCCGAGCCTATGGCAATTCCGATGTCTGCCTGTGCAAGTGCAGGAGCATCATTAATTCCGTCCCCAACCATAGCAACCCTGCTTCCTTCTGATTGAAGCTTCTTCACTTCGTTAGCCTTATCTTCCGGCAGCACCTCGGACAGAACCCTGTCAATACCTGTCTGTTTTGCAATGGCTTGTGCCGTTCTGTCATTGTCTCCCGTAATCATGGCTACCTTTATGCCCATATTATGAAGGGTTTCGATTGCTCTTTTACTTGTCTCCTTCACAGTATCTGCAACAGCTATTATACCTGCCATGCTGCCGTCTATAGCCGCATACATTGGAGTTTTTCCTTCGCTTGCAAGCTTATCGGAGATATGTTCAAAGCCTCCCATGTTAATATTCTTTTTGACCATCAACTTTTGATTTCCAAGAAGAATCTGCTTTCCGTCTATAATCACTTCAATTCCGTGACCGGGTATTGCCTTGAAATCAGAGGCTTTTTTCATTTGCAGCCCCATCATCCGGGCATGCTCAACAATCGCTTCACCAAGAGGATGCTCCGAGCCTTTTTCTGCAGAAGCTGAAAGTATTAGAAGCCTCTCCTTAGTTATATCCCCGGCAGTAATGATATCTGTCACCTTTGGCTTTCCCTCTGTAATTGTTCCCGTCTTGTCTAATACCACTGTGTCTATAATATGTGCGGTTTCCAAAGCCTCACCGCTCTTAATCAATACCCCGTTTTCTGCACCTTTGCCGGTTCCGACCATTATGGCTGTAGGCGTAGCCAGTCCTAAAGCACAGGGACATGCAATAACAAGTACCGATATAAATATTGTCAGTGCAAAGGTTACGCTTTCTCCGCCGATAAAATACCAGGCAAGACCCGAAAGAACCGCCAGTATTATTACAATCGGAACAAAATATCCCGATATAATATCAGCAAGCTTCGCAATAGGTGCTTTTGACCCTTGAGCATCCTCGACAAGCTTAATAATCTGAGCTAATGTCGTATCCTTTCCTACTCTGGTTGCTTTATATCGGATGCTTCCGTTTTTATTTATACTGGCACCTGTTACAGTATCACCTGTATGCTTTTCAACCGGAATACTCTCGCCGGTCAGCATGGATTCGTCCACGGAAGTAATACCGCTTACTACGACACCGTCCACAGGTATCTTTTCACCGGGTTTTACCACGATAATATCCCCGACCTCTACATCGTCTATGGGGATTTCAACCTCATTATCATCTCTTATGACAGTCGCTGTCTTAGGTGCAAGACCCATAAGCTTCTTTATGGCCTCTGAGGTTTTGCCCTTTGATACGGTTTCAAAATACTTGCCAAGAGTTATTAGGGTCAGAATAACCGCAGCAGATTCAAAGTATAATTTCATGGCATAGCTTTTATCACCCTGCAGTATCTGAACTATCGCATATATACCGTAGATAATCGCTGCGCCGGTTCCTATGGCTATAAGAGAGTCCATATTCGGACTGCCCTTAAACAGAGTTTTAAATCCAACTATATAATAGCGATATCCGACTGCTGCAACAGGAATGGTAAGCAAAAGCTGTGCTATGGCAAATGCTGCCGGATTCATCACGGGATCAATAAACCCCGGTAAAGGCAGCCCTATCATATGACCCATGGAAATGTACAGCAAGGGTATTGTAGCTATTAGTGATATAATAAACCTCTGCCATAGGGATCTTTGCTCTTTAACATGAATATCCTTATCCTCATCCCTAGCGACACTCTCTTCAACCGCTTTATAGCCTGCCTTCTCAACCGCATTCTTAATCTCTGAGACTCTTATAATTGATGGTTCATAGGTTACGGTCAGCTTTTCAGTAGCCAAGTTTACATTAGCAACTGATACACCGTCAAGCTTACCGGTGACCCGCTCAACTGCCCTAGCACAGGATGCACAGGTCATTCCTTCTATTTTAAATGTTTTATTAGTCATAATTCACCTCCATTTTGTCATGTTTCTTACATTGACGTTTAAAGCAGCTTAGTCGATTACTTTCCTGTAATCTTAGATAGAATATCAATGATTTCATCTATCTTCTCACTTCCTTTATCATGCTCAAAGGCTTCCTTCACACAGTGTTCCATATGCTGCCTGAGTATCAGGAGGTTTGCTTTCTTAAGCAAACCGGAAGCGGCAATAATCTGATTAGATATATCAACACAGTACCTTCCTTCTTCAATCATACTTATAGCAGCTTCGATTTGACCTCTTGCTGTTTTTAATGTCACTACTGCCTTTTTCTGCTCTTTATTCATTATTTCACCTTCCTGTAAGAATTCAATAGAACATGTTTCGCTCCCCTCCCTATGGGGAGGGGGTATAATAAGTATAAAAAATTTTCCCTGCTTTGTCAATAGTTTTCTAAATATTAAGGTATATGATCATCCCAATAAATCCCGTTCCAATAATCACAAATATAGGATTAGGCTTCCACTTTCTTAACGCAAATATACTCAGTACAACAAGTATAACTGCCGTAATATTAATGTCACCCAAACCGGATGAGATACCTTTCTCACCCCATAAAGCGAGTGTCAGAATTCCCAGTCCTGCGGAAGCTATTAAGGCAACAACTGCCGGTCTTAGCCCCTCCAAAACACCTTGAACCACGGTGATTTTTTTATATTTCTGATAAAGGTATGCCAATGTCAGTACTATAATAAACGAAGGGAGAACACACCCAAAGGTTGCAATTACAGATCCTGCAATTCCTCCGATACGATTGCCTACAAATGTTGCTGAATTAATAGCAATCGGTCCCGGTGTCATCTCTGCAATTGTAATGAGATCGGAGAATTCCTTCATGGTAAGCCATTTATTTATCTCCACTACCTGATTTTGTATTAAAGGTAAGGCTGCATAACCGCCGCCTATACTAAAAAGTCCAATTTGAAGGAAGCTAAGAAACAATTTAATATATATCATGGTTAGATTCTCTCCTTTTTGTTTTTCTCATGGTATATAACCATAGCCGCTCCAATTAAGCCACTTGTTAATATTATAAACGCCACATTTATTTTAAAGTAATACGTAGCCGCAAAAGCACCTATCATTATAAATACAGATGCTATCCGTTTCTTTTTAATAATATTTCCTATCAGATCTGAAACAACATCGATTATTACCGCTGCAATACCTGCCTGCATCCCCTTTAACAGTGCATTAACAACCCTGTTGTCCTTAAATTGACTGTAAAAAAACGAAATTACAGTTATTATTATTAGTGGAGGTAATAC
>DUQV01000147.1 GCA_012837605.1 Clostridiales bacterium
AGGCTTTAGAGAAGCTTAAGAACAGCTAATAACAAGGATATAACGGATGGCAGGTGATACATTTGCAGATAGTATTTGATCATGTGGATTATATATATGGAATGGGAACAAGCTTTGAAAAGCATGCCCTTAAGGATATCAGCTTCAAGATTGATAAGGGAGAATTTATAGGATTAATAGGACATACCGGCTCCGGAAAATCAACATTGATTCAGCACATGAACGGGTTGATTAGAGCTACAAGCGGGAAGATATTTTATAATGGTGAAGATATATATGACAAGAACTATAATATGCGCTCGCTTAGAAGTAAGGTAGGTCTGGTTTTTCAATATCCTGAGCATCAGCTTTTTGAAACCACTGTTTATAAGGATGTTAACTTTGGTCCAAAGAATCTGGGATTGGATAAGCTGGAAGCGGATCTTCGCACCTATGAGGCTTTAAAAATGGTAGGGATAGGAGAAGATTTATTGGATGTCTCTCCATTTGAGCTGTCAGGAGGGCAAAAAAGAAGAGTGGCAATAGCAGGAATTCTTGCCATGAGACCTGAGGTATTGGTGCTTGACGAGCCTACAGCCGGACTTGATCCAAGAGGAAGAGATGAAATATTGGACCAGATAGCAAATCTTCATAAAGAAAGTAATATTACCATAATATTGGTTACACACAGCATGGAGGATGTTGCTAATTATGTTGAAAGGGTTATGGTTATGAATAATGGAGCTTTAGTGATGGATCAAGAGACAAGGAGCGTATTTGCAAGATACAGGGAGCTTGAAGAAATCCATCTGGCAGCTCCACAGGTGACTTATATAATGAATGCACTTAAGGAAAAAGGTTTTTCTGTTAATACAGATGTAACTACTGTAGCAGAGGCAAAGAATGAGATAATTAAGGGGCTTAAGAGATAGAGTATGATTAGAGATATTACAATCGGACAATATTATCCCGCAGATTCTGTACTGCACCGTCTGGATCCCAGATTGAAGCTTAATGGAACATTGTTTTTTATTGTTTCTATATTTTTATTTAATACTTTCTATGGCTATATTGCTGTAACCATTTTTATAGCTTCAATTATAAAACTGTCTAAAGTTCCGTTTAAATTTGTTTTAAGAGGACTTAAGGCAGTAGTTGTAATACTTTTATTTACCATGACCTTTAATCTGTTTCTTACGCAAGGCGATGAATTAATCAGGCTTGGTTTCCTTAGGATAACTAAGCAGGGTCTTCATTCAGCTTTGTTTAATGGATTAAGACTGACATATCTTATATTAGGTTCATCATTTATGACATTTACCACAACACCGAATCAGCTCACGGATGGACTGGAAAAACTCCTATGGCCACTTCGCCGTATTAAGGTGCCGGTCCATGAGATTGCCATGATGATGTCGATTGCACTGAGGTTTATACCTATATTATTGGAAGAGACAGATAAGATAATGAAGGCACAGATGGCAAGGGGTGCGGATTTTGATTCCGGTGGTATCATAAAGAGGGCAAAGGGGCTGGTTCCTTTATTGGTACCGTTGTTCGTATCGGCATTTAGAAGGGCAAATGATCTTGCTATGGCCATGGAAGCCAGATGCTACCGCGGCGGTGAGGGAAGAACGAAGATGAAACCCTTACACTACCGGCGAAGGGATGTAGTGGCTTACTTAATTTTATTTTTATATTTTACCGTTGTTATCATGGTTAGTATATTTGAAAAGTATTTACCCTATTTTGCTTTCAAACGTTAATCCATGCCTTTTTGAAAAAACGGGTAGATTGGATAGTGGGTAGAACATGAGAAGAATAAAATTGGAAATTGCATATGACGGTACGAATTATCACGGTTGGCAAATTCAGCCGGGAATGATCACCGTAGAGGGAGTAATTAATCAGGCATTATCAGAGCTTATGCAAGAGAACATCACTGTAATTGGTGCAAGCCGCACAGATTCCGGTGTGCATGCCAAAGGAAATGTTGCTGTGTTTGATACAGAATCAAAAATACCTGCCGAGAAGATTTGCTATGCATTAAATCGCTATCTTCCTTGGGATATCAGGGTTCAAAGCTCTATAGAAGTACCTGAGGATTTTCATCCCAGAAAGGTTAAAAGCAAGAAGATATATGAGTATAACATATTAAACAGAAAGATTTCACTTCCGACAAAAAGACTGTATTCATACTTTGTGTATTATGATTTGAATGCAGATGCTATGAAACAGGCAGCAAAATTCTTAATCGGAAGGCATGATTTTAAGAGTTTCTGCTCTGTAAAGACTCAGGTCATGGATACAGTAAGAACAATATATAACCTTGATGTAGAAAAAGACGGATATATGATAAGAATCAGAATTACAGGAGACGGCTTCCTGTATAATATGGTACGAATAATAGCTGGAACCTTGATAGAGGTTGGAAGAGGAGCCATTGCTCCCGAGGATATAGTTAAAATACTGAACGGACTTGACAGGGAATTAGCCGGTCCTACCGCTCCTGCACATGGATTGACTCTATTAGGTATAGAATATGATTAGCTTTACCAGTATAGGGTATAATCTTTCACGGAACTAATGGTTCTGACTGTTCGGTACGAAATCGGTGAACCGGTACATTGGGGTAGTGTCTTAAGAAAGGGGAGATAATATATATGTTTGATTTTTCTGCAGATCTAAATACGATTAATGCTTCATCTGTCATTTTCAGACTTGCACTGGCCGTACTACTGGGAGGAATAATAGGATTTGAGAGGGGAAGAGCAGGCAGACCTGCCGGACTCAGAACTCATATACTGGTTTGCCTTGGTGCAGTACTTGCTATGATGACAAATCAATATATATTTGAGACTTTTGGTGTCAGTGATCCAACCAGAATGGCTGCTCAGGTTATATCCGGAATCGGTTTTTTGGGTGCAGGTACGATACTTGTCACGGGAAGACATCAGGTAAAGGGTCTTACTACAGCCGCGGGTCTGTGGGCAACAGCCTGTATGGGTCTTGCAATAGGAATAGGCTTTTATACGGCAGCTGTGGTAGCATGTATAATGATTACATTCGTAACATTTATCCTGCACAGGGTCGATAATTTATTGGTATCAAAATCCAGGACATTGGATTTATATGTAGAATTCTCGAATTCGGTACCGTTTCCTACAGTGCTTGAAGCATTGAAAAGCCTTCAAGCAGAGATTGAAACTATAGAAATTGTAAAGCCTAATTATGGTACAAATGCCCAGCTTGCTGCAATCATGACACTCAAATTAAAGAAGAAGAAGACAAGGGTAGATGTCATCGCCAAGCTATGCAGCTTAGAAGGAGTTGATTTTGCCGAGGAAATATAATTTTTTAAACTCCTTGACACGCCCGGGAACATGTAATATAATACAGAAATGTGACGTGATAAAATTCTTTCTCCACAGCCCCGGTAGAAAGCTTTTTAAAGCGTATTATATATCAGATTATGCAGCTATAGAATATATGCTGCGATTTTGAATGAAAATAAGATAATGCATTTTCATAAGGAGGAAAACCCATGAAGAGTTTTATGGCTAGTCCATCGACGATAGAGAAGAAATGGTACGTAGTTGATGCCGCAGGACATACATTAGGCCGTTTCTCATCCGAGATTGCTAAAATATTAAGAGGCAAGCATAAGCCTACTTTCACACCTTTTATGGATACAGGTGATTATGTAATAGTTGTAAATGCTGACAAGATCAAAGTAACAGGCAATAAATTAGAGCAAAAGATATATTTCAACCACTCCGGTCACGTCGGCGGTGTTAGAGAAACCAAATTAGCTGACATGATGGCTAAGAAGCCGACAGACGTGATTACCCTTGCAGTAAAGGGAATGCTTCCGAAGGGACCTTTAGGAAGAGCCATGCTGAAGAAACTACATGTATATGCAGGACCTGAGCATCCTCATGCAGCTCAGAAGCCGGAAGCATTAGAGATCAAGTATTAATAGGAAGGTTGAAAGGAGGAAATAACATTGGCTAAGGCAAGATATTACGGAACAGGAAGAAGAAAAAGCAGTATTGCCAGAGTATATCTGTTACCCGGAAAAGGTAAAATTACAATAAATAAAAGAGATATGGAAGAGTATTTCGGACTGGATACATTAAAGGTTATTGTTCGTCAGCCTTTAGTATTGACAGAAAATCTGGATAAGTTTGATGTAATGGTTAATGTCAGAGGCGGTGGATTCACAGGGCAGGCAGGAGCTATCCGCCACGGTATATCCAGAGCATTATTACAGGCAGATCCGGACTACCGTCCAGTATTAAAGAAGGCAGGCTTCTTAACAAGAGATCCTCGTATGAAGGAAAGAAAGAAGTACGGTCTGAAGGCAGCGAGAAGAGCACCACAGTTCTCAAAGCGTTAGTATTTACTTGTTTGGAAAATCCAAGGGATTGTTTTACAATATATATTGTGAGACAATCCCTTTATATTTGTGTTTTGAAAGAAAAAACCGGTAAAAGAATGTCTATAAAAATATAATACAGCTCTTGACATTTATGACAAGGTTCTGACTATGATTGAGATGGAGTGGTCGTTATGATCTGAGAATGGTTTGATATATAAACGGGGGATTGTAAATATGAGCGGTTTTGTGTTAAACTATGGTATATTGGAAGAAATAGCAAAGACATCAGATTTATTGAGCAGACAAGCTGACGAATATGCAGATCAACTGACTGGCAGAATAGCGAACGCCCTCTCGAATGTTACCGGTTCATCTTCCGGATATTTAGAGGATGCAAGCTATTATGTGAATGCAAAGATAGAACAGCTGAGAAAAAATCCAGAGAGTTCTCAGATTTTGCAGCACAGATTAATACATTGGCAGAAATGGCACTTAGGGTGGATGAAGAGGTGGGAAAGCTTCTGGCAGAGAGTCAGAAGGAATTTCTATCTCATCATGAGTCGTTACGGATTGATAACTGGAAGGCAGGAATTCTCAACTGGCTTATAGACACAAAAAATAAATTTCCGGTCCTTGATATGATAGGGAATGTAATAAGTA
>DUQV01000148.1 GCA_012837605.1 Clostridiales bacterium
GATTTTATTACAGTAAATCCTTATTTGGGTTCGGATGGTATAATGCCGTTCATAGAGGTATGTAAGCAGGAGAGCAAAGGGTTGTTTATTCTTGTAAAGACTTCAAACCCCTCCAGCGGAGAGTTTCAGGATCGGCTTATAGACGGTCGCCCTTTATATGAGCTGGTAGGTGAAAAGGTAGCACAATGGGGAGAGTTGTTTATGGGCTCTGAATACAGCTATATAGGTGCAGTGGTAGGTGCTACTTATCCTGAGGTGGGAAAAAACCTGCGTAAGCTTATGCCCAACACCTTAATTCTAGTTCCGGGCTACGGTGCTCAAGGTGGTAAGGCTGAGGATCTTAGGCATTACTTTAATAAAGACGGAAAAGGAGCTGTTGTAAATTCCTCCAGAGGAATTATTACTGCATACAAACTGCCTCAATATGCAAGCTATGGTGAGGCAGCTTATGCGGATGCCTCAAGACAGGCCGTACTTGATATGAAGGACGATTTAAGAAAGGCTTGGAGTAAGAATTAATTGAGGGAGGCTGTATCACGACATATCGTGATACAGCCTCATACAGTTTTTGTTTCTCAGTCAGCATTTTTCCGGTTCAGGATATTCTATGCCGAAAGTGTCTACGGTAACACTTTTCATAACTTGGGGTTCAAGGGGCATGTCCGAATAATCAGTTTTGGTATCGGCAATTTTATTAACCACGTCTATGCCATCGATTATCTTACCGAATGCGGCATAGGAGCCGTCCAAATGCGGTGAATCCTTATGCATAATGAAAAATTGTGAGCCTGCGGAATCCGGTCTTTGAGATCTTGCCATAGAGATAACTCCGGCAGTATGCTTAAGCTTGTTTTCAAAATTATTATAGGTAAATTCTCCTTTAATAGAATATCCGGGTCCGCCGGTACCGTTGCCATTAGGGTCTCCGCCTTGAATCATAAAACCACGGATAACTCTATGGAATATCAATCCGTTATAGAAGCCCTTGTTAATCAGAGAGATAAAATTATTAACTGTATTTGGGGCAATATCGGGATATAACTCAAGCTTCATGATATCCCCGTTTTGCATTTCGATTGTTACAATAGGGTTCATTTTTGCCATCTTTTTCCTTTCTGGTTGGATTATTTATATTCCGTACATTTAGTATCGGTGGTTAATATAACACAGTCTTAAGATTATTGTCAAGGTCTTATCATTCGGCTGTGTAATATGATTTACTATTGAAATAAATAGATTGCATTTTAATTACAATTCTTTTATAGTAATAAAAGGTTGAAATAAGGAGAGGAGTGATATACCTATGGATGAGATTATTAAGGTTAGTGGACTTTCCAAGCGTTTTGGCGACATAAAGGCAGTAGATGATATCAGCTTCACAGTTGGTAAAGGTGAGTTGTTTGGCTATCTGGGCGTTAACGGAGCAGGCAAATCGACAACTATAAATATGCTATGCACTCTCTATGCACCTGATGCAGGAGATGTAAAAATATGCGGATATGAGTTGGGCAGAGACAACAATGCCATTCGTTCTAAGCTGGGGGTGGTATTCCAGCATAATACTTTGGATCCGCTGCTAAGTGTCAGACAGAATCTTTTTAGCAGAGCATATTTATATGAAAAGGATACATATGTTGTTAAGAAGAATCTGGACATGGTATGTGATACCCTTGACATCGGAGACTTACTGGACAGACAATACCGCAAATTATCCGGCGGGCAAAAGAGACGTTGTGAGATAGCCAGAGCAATTATGAACCGACCTGAGATATTGTTTCTTGATGAGCCCACCACGGGCTTAGATCCTCAGACAAGGCGTATGGTTTGGAGAAGTGTGGAGAGGCTTCGCAGGGAGCAAAATATGACTATATTCCTTACTACTCATTATATGGAAGAAGCTGCAAGGGCTCAGAATGTAGCTGTTATTGACGGCGGCAGGATTACAGCCTATGGTTCACCTTCAAAGCTGAAAGAAACCTACGCTTCGGATCGCATCAGGGTATTTGCAGACAGCTACGATATGGTTATAATGACAGCTGAAAAATACAATTTGAGTTATAAAGAAAGAAGCAATCATATAACAATATTTGTCCCTGATACAAAAGCTGCCATACCGATACTTAATGAGATTTCGCCATATATCAACTCCTATGAGGTTGTTCAGGGAACTATGGATGATGTATTCCTAAACATTACGGGAAAGCAGCTTGTGGAAACAGTATAAACGGGATTTCGCAAAGCGACGCAGGAAGGGAGAATATTATGAGAGCATTAAATTCTATTATAAAAAGGAATTTACTTGTGTATTGCAAGGATAAAGAAAATGTATTCTATACATTTTTATCCATGCTGATTATTATAACGCTTATGCTTGTTTTCCTCGGTGATATGAATATTGATATGGTTAAGGATATTATTCGTTATATGGACAATATAATGAAAGATACCGTCATACCCGCCGAGCGTCTGGTACCGGGTGTCAGAAATCCTGCACTTGATGATGCCAATGCACGAACACTTGTATTCTCCATGATAATAGCAGGTATAACTATTGTTAACGGAATATCTGCTTCTATGGGAATGCTGAGCATGATGAGCTGGGACGAGGAAAGCGGTAAGCTGGCAGGATATTATGCAGCACCCATTTCCCGTTTTATTCTAGTATCAGGATATGTGATATCAGCTATTAGTTTAAGCGTGATTTTTAGTGTAATAACCGTAATAGTATCAGAGATTATCGTAGTGCTTACCGGAGGAACACTTATATCTCTAACCATGGCACTGAAGGTACTTGGTCTGATTGTGTTAAATGCCTTTTCAACCACAGCATTTTTGTTCTTTATCACGAGTATGGCAAGAACTAGGAGTGCATATAGCGGTATATCTACATTTGTATATACTCTGTCAGGATTTATTACAGGAATGTATGTTCCTATAGGAATTATGCCTGACATTGTTGGAAAGATTCTTGCATTCATACCCATGTCTCAGGGGAGTGCATGGATGCGTAAGGTATTTACTGTAGATGCACTACATACAGCCTTTGCAGGTTTGCCGAAGGAGGCGATATCTGAATACTCCAAAATGACCGGCATGGACTTAAAGATCGGAAATACAGTATCCACCCCTTGGATGCAATTTGTACTTATGTTTGCGAGTGGTGTTTTATTCATGATACTGTCTTCAATAATGATGAAGAAGAAGAACGTAAGAGACAGGTAGATAAACCGTGCTTGTATTTTGAATATTTTTTGGTTTATAATTATGGGTAGACAATCAGTACTGTGAACAGACAGATACTTATTTTACACATTTTACACAGGCCAAGGAAAGGATTTTGATAATATGAGTAAAGTATTTACCTTTAGTATAAAGACTCCGCAGACTACTGCAATGGTAGATATAACAAGACAGGTGCAGGAAGCGGTTATGAAAAGTAAGGTAGAAAACGGATTATGTGTTGTATTTGTTCCTCATACCACAGCAGCGGTTACTATTAATGAAAATGCCGACCCGGATGTTGTAAGAGATCTTCTAATGGAAATTAATAAAGTAATTCCGTTTTCTGATGGGTATCATCATATTGAGGGGAATTCTGCTGCTCATATAAAATCCAGCTTAATGGGATTTTCCGAGACTATAATTATAGATGAGGGCAGACTAATTCTTGGGACCTGGCAGGGTATATATTTGACGGAGTATGACGGACCCAGGATGCGGAAGGTTCATGTGAAGATTATTGAAGGTTAAGCATTTTATTAGCGTACAAGTACACCGGGGCGTACTTGAACATTATACTACCGGAAGGAGAAGAAAATGTCAGCTGCTATTAAGAAAAGCATCAGGGTATTGGAAAATAACAGACTTGAAGAGGGAGTATATGATCTGCTTTTGGAAGCTGAGGATATGGCAGCAGATGCAAAGCCGGGGCAGTTCATATCCTTGTATTGCAGGCATGAAGGCAGGCTGCTTCCAAGACCGATAAGTATATGTGAAATTGACAGTAAAGCCGGAAGTATTCGGCTGGTTTACCGAGTAGTGGGAAAAGGCACACAAGAGCTTTCCGAACTTAAGCCTCAAGATGTGGCAGACTGCATAGGACCTTTGGGTAATGGATTTACCCTGGAAGAAGGCAAGGCACTAATAGTCGGAGGGGGAATAGGAATACCTCCTTTACTTGAGCTTGCCAAACAGTTGAAATGTGATAAAGATATCGTGTTGGGATACAGGGACGCAACCTTTTTAAATAAAGATTTTGAAAGATACGGTAAAGTATATATCTCTACAGAGGATGGAAGTACCGGAATCAAAGGAAATGTTTTGGATGCTATTAAAGCCAATGATTTAACTGCCGATATCATATATGCCTGTGGACCCGTACCAATGCTTAAGGGCATAAAAGAATATGCAATGACTAAGCAGATAAAGGCTCAGCTTTCTCTTGAGGAGCGGATGGCATGCGGTATAGGTGCATGTCTGGCATGTGTATGTAAATCAACCGAGGTAGATCATCATTCTAATGTGCATAATAAAAGGGTATGTAAAGAAGGCCCTGTATTTTATGCCGATGAGATAATACTGTAATGTCATACACATGAATACGTGGGACATGATTACCGAATATATGGTTGCCGGATGTTTGGCACGATATATAATATAGATTAACAGCACAGATATCAGCAAAATATATTAATATAAATAGAAATGTGGTGGACAAAAGCTTGAAAGATATAAACACAGAAGTAACAATAGCCGGCATAACCTTTAAGAACCCGGTTACCACAGCCTCGGGAACCTTTGGTTCGGGCATGGAATACAGCGATTATGTAGATTTGTCAAGGCTTGGTGCAGTCACAACTAAGGGAGTATCTCTCACCCCTTGGGAAGGAAATCCCACACCAAGAGTAGCAGAGACTTATGGCGGAATGCTAAATGCCATTGGGCTACAAAATCCCGGTATAGATGTATTCATACAGCGTGACCTGACGTTTCTAAGGTCATATGATACAAGGATAATTGTAAATGTAGTCGGTAAAACTGAAGAAGAATACTGTGAAGTGGTTGAAAGACTTTCTGATTATGATGTTGACATGCTGGAAATCAACATATCCTGTCCCAATGTTAAAGAAGGCGGTATAGCTTTTGGACAGGACCCCGCCCGTGTTGAAGCGATTACATCAAAGGTGAGAAGATATTCCAAGAAGCCTATTATCATTAAGCTTAGTCCTAATGTTACAGATATAGCAGAAACAGCAAGGGCAGCAGAAGCCGGCGGTGCCGATGCCATATCCCTTATTAATACACTTACGGGTATGAAGATTGACATAGAAAGAAGAACCTTTCTCCTTGCCAATAAAACAGGTGGGTTATCGGGTCCTGCCATAAAGCCGATAGCAGTCAGGATGGTATATCAGGCTGCTAATGCTGTGAAGCTTCCCATAATAGGAATGGGAGGGATAATGGATGGTGAGGATGCTTTGGAATTCATAATGGCAGGAGCTTCGATGGTGGCTGTCGGCACAGCAAATTTCATTAATCCAAAAGCTACAGAGGAAGTGATTGATGGAATAGAAGCATATATGATGAGGAAGAATATAAAGGATATAAAGGACTTAATTGGATGCGTAAGATAAACAATGGGAGGTAAACATGGAGCAATATAAGAAGGAATTTATTGAGTTTATGGTTGATTGTGGTGTGCTGAAATTCGGAGATTTTGTAACAAAGAGCGGAAGAAGGACTCCGTTTTTTATCAACACAGGATTCTATAAAACCGGTTCACAGCTTCGTAAACTGGGTGAATACTATGCAAGAGCAATTAATGATAAGTTTGGGTTGGATTTTGATGTATTATTCGGTCCGGCCTATAAAGGAATTCCACTAAGTGTTGCCACATCTATGGCTATAAGTGAGCATTTTAATAAAGATATCAGGTATTGCTCCAATCGGAAAGAGATAAAGGATCACGGTGACAAGGGCATTCTGCTTGGATCCCCAATAAATGAGGGTGACAGAGTAGTAATCATTGAGGATGTGACTACGGCAGGCACATCCATCAGAGAAATCATGCCGATTATGCAGGCTCAGGCTGCCGGTGAACATAAGGAGGTAAAGGTATTAGGACTGGTCGTATCTGTTGACAGAATGGAGCGGGCACAGGGCTCATGCAGTGCACTTAAGGAGTTGGAAGACACTTATAATTTTGCAGCAACAGCCATCGTGACTATGGAGGAGGTTGTGAAACACCTCTACAACAAACCTTATAAAGGCAAAATCATTATTGATGATAATCTAAAGAAATTAATAGATGAATATTATGAGTTATATGGTTGTGAAAAATAATAATCGAGGAGGAAGCTATCATGATGGAGAAGATTTATAACACGATGAAATCCGTAGGAGTATGGAATTTGGTGCTTGGCATTCTGTTCATATTATCCGGCTTGGTAACAGGTATTTTTCTTATTGTAAACGGTGCAAAGCTGCTTAGGAAAAAATCGGATTTATTATTTTAATATGAGGAACATTCATGAAAACACATGACTTTTATTATGATTTACCACAGGAGCTTATTGCACAGGATCCTCTTTCAAATAGAGCGGATTCAAGACTTTTGGTTTTGAACAGGTCCTCCGGTGAATGTGAGCATAGAATATTCAGAGATATAATATCATATCTCAGAGCAGGTGATTGCTTAGTGTTAAACAACACTAAGGTTATTCCGGCCCGTTTAATCGGAGAGAAGGTGGGTATTCATGGAGAAGAAGCAGTCAGAAACGGTCATGGAGCCAGAATTGAGCTTTTGCTTCTAAGAAGAAGAGAAAATGATATCTGGGAAACCTTAGTGAAGCCCGGTAAAAAAGCCGGACCGGGAACAGTAATATCCTTCGGTAATGGCTTGATGCATGGAGAAATCATTGATATTCTTGAGGATGGCAATCGGTTAGTGAAGTTATCATATAATGGAATATTTGAGGAGATTCTTGACCGGCTTGGTGAGATGCCATTACCTCCTTATATTACACATGAACTGACAGACAGGTACAGATATCAGACAGTATATGCAAAATATGACGGTTCTGCGGCAGCTCCAACAGCCGGACTTCATTTTACTTCTGAGCTGTTAGCAAAGATTCAGTCTATAGGTGTTAATATTGCTTATGTGACTCTGCATGTGGGTTTGGGTACATTTCGCCCGGTTAAGGTGAAAAATGTACAGGAACATCATATGCATTCTGAATATTATCAGGTATTAAAAGACGAAGCAGACAAGATAAACACTGCAAAGGAAAACGGTGGCAGGATAATATGTGTAGGTACTACAAGCTGCCGTACCATTGAAACCACATCTGATGAGAACGGTTATGTTAAGGCAGGCAGCGGTGATACATCAATTTTTATTTATCCGGGTTACCGTTTTAAGGTGATGGACGGTCTGATAACTAATTTTCATCTGCCGGAGTCCACGCTTTTAATGCTTGTATCTGCTTTTGCAGGCAGAGAAAAAATTTTGGAAGCATACGGGGAGGCTATTAAGGAGAGATACCGATTTTTTAGCTTCGGTGATGCGATGCTGATTATTTAAAAGAAAATGGTATTGACTTTTCCTATTTTGTCAGTTAATATATCTAAAATGAACCAAAAGACAAAAACTATGAAGGTGATTAAGTAGGGTATTTCTTCCTCACAGAGAGGATGTGTCATCGGCTGAAAGCACATCCGAGGTTCAGACTTATCTCGAAATTCGGCACCGGAGTTGCCTTTAAGATATCGTACGGTAAAGTGCGATAAAAGAAAGGCCGGTTGTACCGTTAACACATTAGAGGAGTCTTTATGATTAAAGATAAAGGCTTGAAATTGGGTGGTACCACGATGCTTTCGTCCCTGCGGATGAAAGCTTTTTTGTTGAAACAATATTTTTTAGGAGGTTTATCGATGACAGAAAATCTGGATAAGATTAAAAAACAGTTCTATGAGGAGCTTAACGCAGTTAATTCAAAGACTGAGCTTGAGAAAATAAGGGTATCCTTTTTAGGCAAGAAGGGATTAGTTACAGAACAGTTGAAAAATCTGCGTAATCTGAGCCCTGAAGAGAAAAAAACAGCCGGTATGAAAGTGAATAGCCTAAAAAATGAAATTGAACAGGCTATAGTCAATTATCAGACAACGCTGCGTGAAAAGGAGTATTTACAGGAAATCGAGAATGCAGAACGTTATGACTATACGATTCCGACCAGAAGAGATGCCGGAACGCTCCATCCGATAACGATTGTTCAGAAGCAGATTGAAGATATATTTAAGACTATGGGCTTTATTATAGAGGACGGGCTGGAGATACAGACTGAGTATAATAATTTTGAAACAGTTAACATTCCAAAGGATCATCCGGCAAGAGATATGCAGGATACTTATTATCTGGAAAATGGTCAGCTGTTAAAGACTCATACCTCGGCTGCTCAAAACACCATTATGAGAAAGTATGGTGCACCCAAGAAAGGTGAGCCTCTAAAGGTGCTGTTTCCCGGCAGATGTTTTAGAAATGAGAATATCGATGCCAGCCATGAGAATACGTTCTTTCAGCTTGAAGGGATGATGATAGGCGATGATATATCCATTTCAAATCTTATATATTTCATGAAGGTATTATTATCCGAGGTATTTGAAAGAGATGTTAAGGTAAGGTTAAGACCGGGCTTCTTCCCCTTCGTGGAACCCGGCTTTGAACTGGATATTAATTGTGCTATCTGTAGTGGAAGAGGATGTCCAACCTGTAAGAATTCCGGATGGCTGGAGCTTTTGCCCTGCGGAATGATTCATCCGAACGTGCTTCAAATGGGAGGAATTGATCCGGACAGATATACAGGATTTGCCTTTGGTCTTGGTCTGACAAGGCTTGCCATGATGAAATACAATATCAAGGATATTCGTCTGTTCAACAGCGGCAATTTAAAGCAGCTTAAACAGTTTACCAGATAGATTTGCATATAAGAATGGAGGATTATTATGTTAATATCAATGAATTGGATTTCAGAATTTACCGATCTGGACGGAGTGGATATAAAGGAGCTTATTAACCGTTTTACCTTATCTACTGCTGAGGTTGAAGACATATATGAGATGGGTAATAATATTAAAGATGTTGTTGTGGGAAGAATCATAGAGGTTAATGACCATCCGAATTCACATAAGCTGCATCTTGTAAAGGTGGATATAGGCTCAGAGGTAGTAGAAGTGGTCTGCGGCGCTCCAAATGTATATGTCGGGGCACTTGTACCATTTGCAAAGCTTGGAGGACGTGTCGGTGATTTGGAGATAAAAGAGGTCTCTATAGCGGGCGTAGTCAGCCGCGGTATGTGCTGCTCCGAGAAGGAGCTTGGAATAAGCGATGATCATTCAGGGATAATGATTATAGAAGAGAACTATCCTCTTGGTACCGATATTAAGGAGTTCATGCAGCTGGAGGATATTGTCTTTGAAGTGGATAATAAATCACTTACCAACCGTCCTGATTTATGGGGACATTATGGTATAGCAAGAGAGATTGCGGCTCTGAACAAAAGACAGTTAAAGCCTTTAGAATTAGTAGATTCAAGTCTGTATAAAGACTTGGCACCAATAGATCTTCGGGTTGATGACAACCAAAAGACATATCGTTTCAGCTGTATTACTATGGATAATATTCGGAAGAAAAAATCTCCGATAAACATGAGAATTCGCCTGACATATTGCGGTATGCGTCCAATCAATCTTCTTGCAGATCTCACCAACTATTTAATGCTTGAGATGGGGCAGCCGATGCATGCTTACGATAATAGGAAGGTAAAAGACATCAGGGTAAAGACCTTTTCGGAGCCTTTTGAATTCTTAACATTGGATGGGGTATCAAGAAAAATAGATACTAATACTTTGATGATTTGTGACTCGAACGAACCTATAGGAATAGCAGGTATTATGGGTGGAGAGCTGTCCTCAATAGCTGATGATACTACCTCGGTATTACTTGAGTGTGCTAATTTTGATGCGACGAGTATCCGTAAATCTGCTACAAGATTGGGGCTTAGAACAGATGCAAGTGCAAGATATGAGAAGACACTTGATCCTGAGATGACAGTGACTGCCATAGAACGCTTCATGAAGCTTCTTAAGGACATTGACCCGGGTGTTAAAGTCACCTCATGTCTGACAGATTCATATGTTAAGCGTTTTAAAGATATTGTAGTTGATTTTGATAAAGCATATGTGGATAAATATACAGGTATAGACATATCCTCGGACATGATGGAAGAGACCCTAACTGCTTTAGGTTTTAAGGTAGAAAGAAATGGTGATGCATTTAGCGTAAGAGTACCTTCATGGCGTGCCACTAAGGATGTTACAATAAAGGCCGATATAGTCGAAGAGATCACAAGAATCTACGGATATGATAATTTTGATGCATACTCTACAAAGAGTCTTCTTTCACCAATACGCCACAGTGTGGAAAGAGACAATGAATATAAAATTAAAACTATGCTATCATATAAGTATGATATGAATGAGGTTCACAGCTACATCTGGTACGAAACCAAGATAAACAAGGAATTGGGTATTAAAACTGAGCCGAATATACGAATTATAAACTCTGTTACTGCAGAAAATGACACTATTCGCTCTACTATTATTCCAAGCCTGCTTGGTTTTGTATACAAGAACGCAGATAACTATCCTGAGATGGGAATTTATGAGATAGGCCGTGTTGTCGCCGGATTGAAAGAGGACGGCTTATGTAATGAAAGGAAACGCTTAGGTGTTGTAATTGCAAGCAAAATGCTAAGTGAGAAGGAAGTATTTTTCAAGCTGAAGGAGGCTATAGAGTATCTGATCCTAAGCATTAAAAACATAGCTCCTGCATTTTCAGAGAACAACATATATAAAAAATACAATTATGTGCATCCTGTAAATTCATCAAGCATACATTTAAAGGCTCAGGAAATCGGATACATGTCGGTCCTTAATCCCATAATCAGAGATAATATTGATAAAAAGCTAAATGTGGCATTTGCAGAAATCGACATATATGATATGGAGAAGACAGATGCAGCAGTACTGGAATACAAAGAAGTCTCCAAATACCCCGGAGTTACTGTGGATTTAAGTCTTCTCATGGATAAAGAAATCCGCTACGAAACACTATCCGGGTATATCGATTTGTATCCTTGCCGGTATCTTGATAAATACTACCTTGTTGACATATTCGAGGACGAGAAGCTTCTTCCCGGGAAGAAAAGTGTTACGGTGCGGTTTGAATTCGTATCCATGGAGCGAACCCTAGAAGGGCATGAGGTCCAAAACATGGTTGAAGGACTGCTGGCTGTATTGAAGAACAAAAATATTGAACTGAGATGAAGCGGTTGACACGGTGACAGGTACTATTACAAAAGTATTAACTGATGTAACAATTTTGTAATGGTGCCTGACACCATTACAAGAAATGAGGGATGATTATGTTAAGGGAATTCAAGAAATTTGCTTTAAGAGGCAATATGATTGATTTGGCAGTTGGTATAATTATTGGCGGAGCATTTAATTCAATTGTGAACTCATTAGTTAATGATGTTGTTATGCCGTTACTGGGATTGTTTACAAAGAAAATTGATTTCAGCAATTTGTTTTTATCGCTTGACGGAAAGGCTTATGATACCTTAACTGCTGCTGAAGAAGCGGAAGCGGCTGTAATTAAGTATGGCTTATTCTTATCAAATGTATTAAACTTTATTATAATGGCATTTGTAGTATTTTTAATTGTAAGATGGATTAATAAGCTGCAGAGACCCGAACCACCTGCAGCTCCTACGACAAAGAAATGTCCTTACTGTTATTCGGATATTCATATTGAGGCTACAAAATGCTCTCATTGTACAGCCGATGTAGATAAATAATAGAAAGGATACTGATATGAGCAAATTTGACGGTTTTAAAGCCGGGGTAAATCTCGGAGGCTGGATATCTCAATACCGCAACGCAGGAAAGGAGCATTTTGATTCTTTTATAACCGAAGCGGATATTAGGCAGATTGCGGGATGGGGAATGGATCATGTAAGACTTCCCATAGACTATATGGTGCTTGAAGATGATGATAATCCATTCGAATATAAGGAAGAAGGCTTTTATTATGTGGACAGCTGCATAAAGTGGTGCGAAAAGAATAACCTAAATATCGTATTGGATCTTCATAGAGCACCGGGATATTCGTTCTATTCTCTGAGCGAGAACACCTTATTCGAGGATGAGCATATGCAGCTCAGATATATAAAGCTGTGGCAGTATTTTGCCAAGCGATACAAAAGCTTTGGAAACAATCTGGTGTTTGAGCTTCTTAATGAAATTGTTGAGCCTAACAGTGACAGGTGGAATAAGCTTTGTAAGAAGGCAGTGGAAGGAATACGCCAAATAGACAGGGAACGTATAATCATTATCGGCGGTAATAACTACAACAGCGTTCATACTCTTCATGAACTTGATAGGATAGAGGATGATAATCTGGTATATAACTTTCATTTTTATGAGCCGCACATATTTACCCATCAAAAGGCCGGCTGGGAGCCTTTGCTTAAGAATTTTAAAATTGAGATTACATACCCGTCGACAGAGGATATGTATGAAGTATATTATCCAAAGGAATTAAGACAGCGATATACATTTGACAAAGTCGTTGATAAGAATTACCTTAGGAAGTATCTTCAGCCCGCACTTAACTTTGCCAAGGAGAGAAATGTTGCTCTATACTGTGGAGAATACGGTGTTATACACCATGCTCCAATGGAAAGCAGGCTCAGATGGCATAAGGACTTAAGTGACATACTCATTGAAAATGGGATAGGCAGAGCAGTATGGACATATAAATTAATGAGCTTTCCTATGGTTGACAGAGACTCTGCTGTTTGCAGCAAAGAGTTGATTGAAATTGTAAGCAGAAAGAATTAATCATGATAAAAGACCATTGAAATGGAGATAAGTGATGCTGAAAAGATTTTATCCAAAGCGAATAGCAGACTCACCTTATGTAATTGATTATGACAGTTTGTATAAAGAAGGATACAGGGGTATTATCTTTGATATTGATAATACCCTTGTTGAGCATGGAGCTGATGCTTCGGATAGAGCGATTGAGCTGATAGCAAGGCTGCAGAGAAAGGGCTTTAGGGTATGCCTGATTTCGAATAATAATAAGGAGCGGGTCACAAGGTTTAATAAGGATATTAAGGTAAAATACATTCATAGTGCCAACAAGCCCGCCAAGAAAAATATTATCAAGGCAACTAAGTTCATGGGAACCGGCATTGGTAATACGGTATTTATAGGCGACCAGCTGTTTACAGATATATATGGTGCAAATCGGATAGGTATGATGTCCTATTTTGTAAAGCCTATCGGACCTGAAAAAGAGATACAGATTATATTCAAACGGAAGCTTGAAAGGATAGTACTCAAGTATTACAGAAGGGATTTGAAAAGAAAAAACAGGGCTTTAAAGGGGTAAGTTATGGGAGCGGATAATATTATATTAATAGGTTTTATGGGATCCGGTAAGAGTGTAATCGGCAGACGTTTAGCCAAGCAAATGAAATATCGCTTTATGGACACCGATAAAATAATTGTGGATAAAGAAGGTATGGAGATACAGGAAATATTTAAAAAGTATGGGGAGGAGCGGTTTCGCGATTTGGAGTCATCACTCCTGTTGTCTATGATTGACAATCTGGACAGGACAGTTCTTTCTACAGGTGGGGGTATGCCTGTGAGAGAGAGTAATGTCAAGCTTTTGCATGCTATGGGAAAAATCATATACCTTCGTTCGTCGCAGAATGCAATTGTTAACAGATTATCCGGCGATACTACAAGACCGCTGCTTGAAGGAGGAAACCTTGAGGAAAAAGTAGAGAAGCTTCTTCATGCAAGAGCACCCATTTATGAGAAAGCAGCTGATATAATAATTGATACTGATGGAAAGTCTATTGACGATATTGTTAAGGAAATAATAATAATAACATAATTTTGGGGGAAGAACGTATGAAGCTTTTAATTATCAACGGACCTAATTTGAATTTTTTGGGCATTAGGGAAAAGAGCATATACGGTAACAGGGACTATTCTGTACTGCTTGGCATGATTGAGCAAAAAGCCAAGGAGCTGAATATTGATGTCGAGACCTTTCAAAGTAATGGAGAGGGCGAAATCATTGATAGACTTCAAAAGGCTTATTATGATAAGGTGGATGGCATCATTATTAATCCGGCGGCGTATACACACTACAGCTATGCCATTAGAGATGCTTTGGCAAGCCTTAGTATGCCAAAGATTGAGGTTCATATCTCAAAAATTAATGAAAGAGAAGAATTTCGTAAAATTTCAGTAACCGCACCGGTATGTGACAGACAGATTATGGGACATGGGCTGGAAGGTTATCTGATGGCTATGGAGGAAATGGTAAAGCTTTGCAGTGATAAATAGCAGAAATACATGCATTCGGATAGAAAGGATAGATATGGACAATTATAAAAGAGTACAGGATATTAATAAGAATTTGAAGCTTGATGCTGTACTGATATCAAACGGTCATAATATGCGTTATATCAGCGGCTTTTCAGGTGAAACCGGATATCTGTATATCTCAGATAAACACCATACGGTTATAACTGATTTTCGTTATACCTATCAGGCTGAGATGGAGGCTGAGGGGTATGAAATCGTTACTATCGGCAGCGGAGGCTATGAAGAGGCTATAAATGATATATTGAAAAAGGATAATGTTAAACGTCTTGGCTTTGAAGCTAAGGATATGCTTTATTCAAGATATCAGGATTTGAAGGACAAGCTAAATGTTGATGAATTAATTCCGATAAACGATGAGATTACAAAATTAAGAAGAATTAAGACTTCTAAGGAGCTGGAATATATCAGACAGGCAGAAAGTATCGGTGATAAGGTGTTCGCAGAGATATTAGATTTTATTAAGCCCGGAATGACTGAACTGGAAGTAGCCGCAAGAATCGAATATCTGCTAAAAATTCACGGAGGACAAAGAACCAGTTTTCCTGCTATTGTGGCTTCCGGAATAAATTCATCAATGCCGCATGCTGTTCCCACTGAAAAGAAAATAGAATATGGAGATTTCCTTACAATGGATTTTGGCTGTGTGTATGAGGGTTATTGCTCTGATATGACAAGAACCATAGTAGTTGGAAAAGCATCGGATAAGCAGAAGGAAATATATAATCTGGTTCTTAAAGCTCAGCTGGCGGCCTTGGAAGCAATAAAACCGGGTCTTAAGGGCAAGGATGTGGATAAAGTGGCCAGAGACATTATATATAGTGCAGGTTATGAAGGCTGCTTTGGACACGGTCTCGGTCACAGCGTCGGATTATTTATTCATGAAGAGCCCAGACTTTCACCCGTTGAGGAAGATGTTCTTGAAGCGGGAATGGTGGAGACTGTTGAACCCGGTATATATATCAGAGGTTTTGGCGGTGTCAGAATAGAGGATCTTGTAGCAGTTACTGAAGACGGATATGAGAATTACACTCATTCTGATAAATCACTTATTGAATTGTAGAACTACTGCAAAACAAAATGCAGAGCATATTGTTAAGCAAAATGCAGAGTATATTGCATAGCAAGTTGCAGAACAAGTTGCATAGCAAGTTGTTCTTTTATGGGAAAAAATTGTTGCAAATAATGTCTGTTTATTATACACTTAGGTGTAGTTAATATTAAGGAGGAATAATTGTATGATTTCAGCAGGCGAATTTAGGAATGGGTTGACAGTCGAAATAGATGGCATCGTGTACCAGATAATTGATTTTCAGCACGTTAAACCCGGAAAAGGAGCAGCTTTTGTCAGAACAAAATTAAAGGATATTAAAAATGGCGGTGTAACAGAGAAAACATTTCGCCCTACGGAGAAATTCCCTCCGGCACATATAGACAGAAGTGAGATGCAGTATTTGTATAGAGACGGTGATTTGTTTTATTTTATGAATGTAGAAACCTATGACCAGATAGCCATGAATAAGGAAGCTGTAGGAGATTCTCTTAAATTTATTAAGGAGAATGAAATGGTCAAGATGCTTTCTCATAATGGAGCGGTCTTTGCCATTGAGCCACCGCTTTTTGTTGAGCTGGAAGTTACAGATACTGAACCGGGTTTTAAAGGAGATACTGCTACAGGTGCTACAAAGCCTGCAACTGTTGAAACAGGAGCAACCGTACATGTTCCTTTGTTCGTAAATCAAGGGGACATAATCAGTATAGATACGAGAACCGGCGAATACATGAAGAGAGTGTAGAAAGATTAATGTAAATGGCGTTTTCCATATAATATAAGAGGTGTATGGGCATATTTCACACACCCTAACAAGAATATGTGCCCCGTTTTGTGAGTCAAAATCGATATTAAGAGTCACTTTTGATTTTACAAGTCGGGGTACATAACTTTTATTAAAACCATTCTTCAGATACGCTCCAGTAATTCCTGCGTTATTTCATCTATAATTTTATCATCAAGTTTAATGCTTCTAAAGTATTCTTCTGCCTGTTTTGCTTGAGCTACCAGCATAGCAAGACCGGTAACTGCCTGTATTCCTAAAGATTCTGCCTGCTTTGTAAGCTTTGTCTGTATAGGGTTAAAGATAACATCTACTACAGCCATGCACTGTGTAAAGGATGTCAGATCAAGAGGTGATGAATCCATATTCGGATACATGCCTACCGGGGTTGTATTAATTATTATCTGTGAATCGCTGTATTTGCTGTAGCATTCTTCATAGGAGATGTGGTTTTTCCCTAGGGGTTTTCTGCTTACGAAACAGATTTCATCTGCACCGAGCTTTTCTAATACTGCCGATGCAGTCTTTGCAGTACCGCCTGTTCCCAGTATAAGGCATTTTTTATGCTCTGCATTTATATTATTATTACTTATAAGGTATAGTAGACCGTAAAAATCAGTATTATAGCCTGTAAGTCGGCCCTGATTATTTACTATGGTATTCACAGCTCCGATTTGCCCTGCCAGAGGATGTATTTCATCCAAATAGGGAAGTACCTTCTCTTTGTAGGGTATAGTCACGTTAATACCTGCAAATTCCTTCTTGCTCATAAATACATGAAACTCATCTTTATTAAGAGGTATCAAATCATATTTTTCATCTGCCATTCTTTCATGAATATACTTGGAATAGCTGTGTCCAAGCTTTTCACCGATTAAACCGTATCTCATAATCTTCTCCGTTCCAGTTTTCATAATTAATTACATCAGGTATGCTTTTGCTCAAATGCGTTCCGGTATGAATGCTCAGGGGTGCATGCATGCTGATTTCTATTAGTGGTTTTATTATATAAGAATAACAAAAAAATGCAATAATAAGATTCTGTTAAAACCCCGTCATAATTTTATATTGAAGGAATATATTGTTTTAGAAGAAGGTGGATAAGCTTTATTTGGAGGTACAAGTAATGAAGACTAAAGACGAGATTCTTAAAATATTCTCTATAAAGCTGCGGACTATACTTAGTAAGGTTAAGATTGATTTCGATTCCCTACAGGAAATCCGCCTAAGAATTAACTGTCCGCTTGTTATTAATTATAATAACAGGGAATATTTCGTATCGGAGAGTGCAAGTCTGGTAAGCAATCCATCCCATGGGGTTATGATAACAAAAAACGAGATTAAAGAGACCATGGAGTATATAAGTAATTACTCTTTGTATGCTTTCGAGGAGGAGATACGTCAGGGCTTCATAACAATAAGCGGAGGTCACCGGATTGGAATAACCGGAAAAACCATAATTAACGAGGATTCTATTAAAGGGATGAAGCATATCTCATATATTAACGTCAGGCTTGCCCACCAAGTGAAGGGCTGTGCGGACATAGTACTTCCGTATCTGGTAAATGGTAAAACACAAGGTATATATCACACCTTGATAATCTCTCCGCCGAAATGCGGTAAGACAACCCTGCTTCGCGATATCATCAGACAGATTTCTAACGGCAGTTCATATCTGCAGGGAATGAATGTAGGGGTGGTGGACGAGCGTTCTGAAATAGGAGCGTGCTATATGGGGGTTCCGCAGAATGAGCTTGGAATACGGACCGATATTCTGGATTGCTGTCCAAAGGCAAAGGGAATGATGATGCTTATAAGGTCCATGTCACCTCAGGTGATAGCTGTAGATGAAATCGGCTCAAAAGAGGATCTGGAGGCAATCAGCCATGTGATTAGCTGTGGCTGCAAGCTGATAGCCACTGTGCACGGAAGCTCAATTGAGGATATAAAGAGCAAACCGGTTCTCGGTGAGCTTCTTCATAATAAGGTTTTTGAGCGATATGTAATACTTAGCAATATAAAAAAAATTGGACATCTTGAAGAAATCTATGATACATCCGGCAGCAGAATATATTACACCGACTATTAACCGGAAGAAATGGAGGCAAGAGGATGCTGATTACAAAGACTGTTGGGTGTATATTAATAATCCTGTCCTCGACCCTGATGGGGTTTTATTATAGCAATGAGCTTAAATCAAGAGTTAATAATCTTAAGGAGTTAAGAAAGCTGATAGTTTTGCTTAGAGGGGATATCAGGTATGGCAATACACCGCTTCCGGAGGCAATCTGTGCAATTGCAAGAAGACATGAGGGAAGTTTCAAGGGTTTTTTTGTCAGGTTATCAGAAAAATTAGGCGAGCATTCAGGCAATACATTTGCTCAGGTATGGATGGAAGCGGTAAATTCAGAGCTTCTTAATACGTCCTTAAATAAGAAGGACAAGTCCGGGCTGATACAATTTGGTGAAAACCTTGGATATCTGGATAAGGAGATGCAGATTAATACCCTTGATTTGTTTCTTACACAGCTGGAGGATGAGATAAACGAGCTGTCAAAAACAGCAAAGGAGAAATCTTACCTGTACAGTACCTTAGGAATCATGGCAGGGATATTTGTATCGATAATACTGCTATAAAAACATATGATACGAAATCGGCAGGCTCGAATGCCGGAACGTATTTTACAGAAAAATATGGGGGTAAGAATGGACATCTATCTGATTCTTAAAATTGCTGTTGTGGGAATATTAGTTTCCATATTAAATCAAATATTGAAGCAATCGAATCGGGACGAGCTGGCATTTATGACAAGTCTTGCCGGTTTGATTTTAGTTCTGTTCTGGATACTTCCATATATTTCAGAATTATTTGCTACAATAAAAGATCTGTTCAGTATGCTGTAGAATGTTTAATGTTTTATTCTGCACATTTGGGAAGGACAAGGTTAATTATATGATTAATGTGGCTGTTATCGGCATTATCTCTGTACTGATGGCTATAACCTTTAAAAAGGGAAGAGAAGAGTATTCCCTGTATATCAGTATTGCTGCCTGTTTTATTATTCTGCTGCTTGGTATAGGTAAGCTTGAGGTTATTTTGGATACTGTTAACAGACTCCAAGGATATATCAAAATAAATAAAGCATACATTAATATATTGATAAAAATAATAGGAATTACATATGTAACTGAGTTTGCTGCATCATTATGCAAGGATTCGGGATACCAGTCCATAGGTGAGCAGGTAGAGCTGGTAGGCAAGCTCTCTATATTAGCCATCAGTATGCCGATACTTCTGGCCTTGCTTGATACGATAAATAACTTTCTGACAGTCAGATAGTAGATATATAAAGAAGTTTGTATCATCAGTGGGATGACAGTTTGATATGAAATTGGCATGAAAGTATGCCAAGGTGTAATTAAATAAGAAAAGGTGATGATTATATTGCATAAGTCAATAAAGCATATACACCGCGTATTTATATTTGGATTTCTTATGATGCAGGCATTTGTATTCTTTCAGATAAACGGATTATGCACAGCCTATGCATACGCTATGAATGCAGATTCTTTTCAAACATATTCTATACAAACACCCTTTATGAAAGCACAAGCCATACAAACATCCTCTATGAAAGCACATACTATACAATCATCCTTTATGAAAGTACATACTATGCAGTCATATCCTATAGATGCATATTCTGTGAATGATGATATTAATTATGATGATATTCAGGAGGTCATAGATAATATTATGAAGCGGGAGGATGCTATAAATTTTGGTGATTATGTAAACAAGCTGATGTCCGGGGAGGAAGCATTCTCATTAGCAGCAATAGGAAGTAAGCTGATTCAATCCGTTAATGGGGAGATTAGCGCCCATATTGCCGGTTTCGGACGCCTAATATCTATCTCTCTAATTGCAGCAATATTTACGAATCTATCCATGGCATTCAAATATCATCAGGTATCCGAAACCGGATATTATGTTACATATCTGCTTCTGTTTGGACTGCTTATCAGTTCATTTATTAATGCATCCAATATAGCATCGAATGTTATCGGGCAGGTACTGGATTTTATGAAGGCTTTGGTTCCGGCATATTATATGTCGGTTGCATTTTCATCAGGAAGTATGTCCTCGTTTGCTTTTTATAAAGCGGCTTTAATAATAATCACTTTAGTGGATTTTATTATTATGAAGGTGGTTATACCTCTGGTAAGCTTTTATCTGATAATTATTCTTGCCAACAACCTGTCAAAGGAGGACATGCTGTCAAAGCTGGCAGGACTATTGGAAATCATAATACAATGGACTCTTAGAAGCCTGTTGGCTGCTGTTGTAGGCTTTCAGGCAATTCAAGGACTGATAATGCCTGTAGCCGATCAGGTAAAGCGATCTGCACTGCTTAAGGTTTCATCTGCTCTTCCCGGTGTAGGCAATGCTTTAGGAAGCGTTGCAGAAACCGTAATCGGGGCAGGACTGCTGCTAAAGAATGCAATTGGTGTTGCAGGATTAGTTGTTATTATTATTATATGTTCTGTGCCAATAATGCAGTTAATTGTTGTTACCCTGATCTATAAATTCAGCAGTGCGGCACTTCAACCGATTTCAGACAAAAGAATTATTGAATGTATAAGTGCCTCGGCAAAATCATCTCAGATGCTTCTGCAATGTGTCATAGTCGGGGCAATTCTGTTTATTCTGTCAATTACAATAGTTGCTATATCAACCGGCAGGGTAATATGATCAAAAAACCAGTGTCAAATCAGGTTTACCGGCTTATGGAGGTATGATTAAAAGGATGGGTGAGATATATTCATGGGTTAGGAACATAGTAATTTATCTGATATTGAACACGATAATTATGAACCTTTTAGGCAACAGCAGCTACAAAAAGTATGTAAGTATCGTATCAGGCATGATTATGCTGTTGATTGTCGTATCTCCGCTTCTTAAGCTTATGCATGTGGATGACATCATTGATTATTACCTGAACGTAAACATATATCAATCTGATGTATCAGATTTTCAAAATGAGCTAAGACTTATGGAGGATAAGCAAAAGGATGTGGTTATTGCATGCTTAAAAGATAGAATTAAGGAGCAGGTAGCTGACATATTACTTAACTATAATCTGTATCTGTATGATTTTAATGTAGTTATAAATCAAGATGATAACAGTGAAAGTAACAATATCAGAAAAAATATCAACAGTAAAAGCAGCAGCAACTGTTTTGGAGAAATAGAATCGATTTCTATAGTTGCAGGATACTTGGAGGATGCAAAGATTCCGGTATTTAAAGTTGATATCGGGAAAATTGAGATATCAGATATTCTTAAAGACAATAATGAAGAATCTTATATCAAATACGGAGAAAACAGTACTCTGAAACCTCCATTACCTGAGGAAATTCATATAAAAAAAAGACTGTCAGACTTCTATAATGTGGAACAAGATAATATAAATATTAGTATAAAGGGAGAATAGTGTAAAAATGGAAAAAAAGAAGCTATCCCTGAAAGATATTGGAATGCCAAAACTGGTCATGATGTTTGCGGCAGGTGTCTTACTTATTCTTCTTTCATTTCCGGGCTTATTCGGAGGTGATAATAAGGATAAGGATAAGAAGATCGTCACAGAATCCACAGATTGGCAAAATGATACGAATACGACAAGCTGTGATTCGAATACCTATATATCAGAATTAGAAGGCAGGCTTGAGAACATCCTTCGTAAAGTGAACGGCATAGGGGAAGTAAAGGTAATGATAACCCTAAAGACTTCCAAGCAGCAAATTCCACTTAAGGATGTACCGTATACTCAGGAAGGCTTAAATGAAATAGACGGGGAGGGCGGAAGCAGAACAAATAACCGTATCCAGAAGGAAGAAAGTACGATTCTGGTTACAGACGGGGATGGAAATACCCGACCTTACATATTACAGGAACGGGAACCTGAGGTTGAGGGTATCCTTGTCATAGCCGAGGGTGGCGATAATGTTATGATAATTAAAGACATTATAGAGGCAGCGGAGGTATTATTTAATATTCCTGCGCATAAAGTAAAGGTAATGAAGATGAGTGACGGTATTAAATAATCAGGAGGTTTATAATGAAAAATATATTCAAAAAGAATCAGATCATAATTACGGCACTAGCAATTATGATTGTGATTGCCGGTTATTTGAGTTTTACTAATAATGATAAACCGGATGATGCAGCTGCAGTGGATACGGCAGGTACGGATTATGAAGTCGTGACCGAAGATATGATAACGGAATATGCCCAGAACACAACCGATATTGGAGATACGACTACTGATGATACTACGGATATTACCGATGATACAGATAATGAAACTGCTGATGACAACACTGATACCGGAGTGTTGGATGCGACAGATGATGAAAATGATGAGACTACACCTGTAAATTTGGAATCACAGGAGTTGGGTGATATTTCTGATGATGATTTACTGGCTTCAGCTAACAAGGTATCGGATACAGGCGAATTAGAGATTGAGGATATTCCGGGAGAAGCGGTTCTTGCAAGTACAGTTTTGGATGCCGGTTTCTTCATCAGTAAGAAGATTGAAAGAGAGCAGGATAGGGCAAGAAGCAGGGCAGATCTTAAAGCACTGATCGAAAGTACCAATATATCTGAAACCTCCAAGCAACCCATCATAGACAGAATGATTGAACTTACACGCATAGCCGAAATTGAAAATAATACTGAGGTTATGCTTGAAGCCAAAGGCTTTGCAGATGCCATGGTGACCATGAATGCGGACGGAGATGTGAATGTGGTTATCAACACACCGTCCCTGTCAGATCAACAGCTGGCAATAGTAGAAGATATAGTAATGAATGAAACCAATGCTACAATTGATAAAATCACAATAAATCCTGTTATTGTGTCCGAATAAATTATTATTAATTAATTGCAAAAGATACGAAGTTTGGTATAATACTATATAACAAATGCAACATGAAGCTTGGTTATATAGGAAGACCGAATAATATATAACATAGGAGGTATATGCTGTGAATAAAGAACCGGAGATCAGGAACACATATAAAATACATGAAAATGGGAAGATAGGCGAAGTACAGATTGCAGATGAGGTTGTTGCGGTTATAGCAGGTCTTGCAGCTTCCGAGGTTAAGGGTGTAGCAGCAACAGGCAGTAATGTTACTAATGAAATAGCAAGCAAATTTGGAAAGAAAAATTTGTCTAAGGGTATTAAGGTTCTGGTTGGTCCGGACTGCGTATCGGTAGATATGGCTCTTACTATAGATTATGGATATGGAATACCTGAAACAGCCAAGCAAGTACAGGAAAAGGTTAAGCTGGCTATAGAGAATATGACAGGACTTACGGTTAAAGAAGTAAACGTTAGAATAGCCGGGGTAAATATAGTTAAAGAATAGTTGTACCATATAAGGGGATGTTGCAAGCGTTATCACAAGATACTGCATAGTGCGGTATTAGCAGCAACCCCTTTTTAGAATTAGTGAAGGATGTTATATACTGTGATAGATTGTAGTTTTATTAGGAGGAATTATGACCAGAAGAGAGATTAGGAAGAATGTTTTTCTGCTGCTGTTTCGTAAGGAGTTTTATGATAACGGGGATTTAATGGAGCAATTGGATATACATCTATCACAACTGCAAAAATCTACGGAAGAAGAAAAGTCATATATTTATGAGCGAATTAAGGCTATATTAGAGAAAATTAATGTTATTGATGATATACTTTCAGAGGCGGCCAGTGGTTGGACCTTAAACCGTATGGGTAAGGTTGAGCTGACAATACTAAGACTGGCTGTATATGAAATGCGCTTTGATGATAGCATTCCTGTCAAAGTGGCTATTAATGAAGCAGTAGAGCTTGCGAAGATATTCGGTGGAGATGATACCCCCGGATTTATTAACGGGGTACTGGCGAAGCTTGCATGAGTATGGGGAAATGAGGTAATAAATGAGACAGGCTTATACGGTTACTGAGATAAACCAATATATCAAGAACATGTTTATTAAGGATCCATACCTTAACAATATCTATGTAAAGGGAGAGGTCTCAAACTGCAAATATCATTCTTCAGGACATATTTATTTTACATTGAAGGATACCCGGGGACAATTGACCTGTGTTATGTTTGCCGGACAAAGAAGAGGTCTGTCATTTCGTTTGGAAGAAGGACAGAGTGTAATAGTTCTGGGCAGTATAAGTGTATATGAAAGGGACGGAAAATACCAGTTATATGCCAATCAAATTGTATTGGACGGGCTGGGGGTATTATATGAGCGTTTTGAAAAGCTTAAGAAAGCTCTGGAAGCTGAAGGTCTGTTTGATAAGAGCCATAAGAAGCCGATACCTCCATATCCTAAGAGGATAGGCATCGTAACAGCATCCACAGGAGCGGCAATTCAAGACATAATAAATATATCGAAACGCAGAAACCCTTATGTTCAGCTGATATTATACCCTGCCTTGGTTCAGGGAGCAGGTGCCGGTGAAAGCATAGTCCGTGGTATAAAAGCATTGGACAAGCTTAATCTTGACGTCATAATAGTTGGCAGAGGCGGAGGCTCAATAGAGGATTTATGGGCTTTTAATGAAGAGATAGTGGCAAGGGCAATATATGCCTGTAATACACCCGTAATATCAGCAGTTGGTCATGAAACAGATGTAACCATAGCCGACTATGCGGCAGACCTGCGGGCACCGACGCCATCGGCAGCAGCAGAGCTTGCGGTAAATGATTACATAGCCTTGACTAATCTTATACAGGATTATAAAAGGCGTATTTATAAGGCGGTCACGCATAATGTTACATATCATAAATCCAAGCTTAGAGAGCTGAGGTTAAGGCTTTATTATGCAAGCCCTTCCTATCAGATTAAACAGAAGAGACAACAGCTTGTTGATATGGAGCAAAGACTGACTAACAGCATGGACCGGAAAGTAAAGGATGCACGGCATAAGCTGGAATTATATGTAACAAAGCTCGAGGGATTGTCCCCGCTTGCCAAGCTTAAGAAGGGATATGCCATGGTCAGAGGTGATGATGGTAAACCTATCCAAAGCATAAAGAGTGTTGATAAAGATGATTTACTTATGGTTACTCTTCTTGACGGGGATATAATATCACGGGTTGAAGATAAGATAGAGATAGAAAGGGATAGAAAAGGTTAGAAAGATCCGGACATAGAAAGAAATTAACGCAGACAGATAAAGACATATATTGAGATTGAGAGGGAGGTTACTATGTCGCAGAAGGAATTCAAACTTGAGGAAGCCTTTGATAAGCTG
The DNA here is from genome assembly GCA_012837605.1 of Clostridiales bacterium. Classification (GTDB taxonomy): domain Bacteria; phylum Bacillota; class Clostridia; order Lachnospirales; family Lachnospiraceae; genus Mobilitalea. The sequence continues at coordinate 25,688 of DUQV01000148.1, forward strand.
AATATAATAATTGAAGAGCTTGAAAAGCCTGATATAAGTCTGGAGCAGTCATTTGCATTATATCAGGAAGGCATGAAGCTGTTAAAGGAAAGCAATGCTTCCATCGACAAGGTGGAAAAAGAGCTGATAATATTAAGTGAAAATGGAGAAACCGATGAGCTTTAAGTTAGAGCTGGAGAAACGATTATATAGGATAAATGATATTATTACAGGCTATCTGCCCAAGGAAGAAGGTTATTACAAGACGGTATTGGAAGCCATGAATTACAGTATCACCGCAGGAGGCAAGCGGATTCGTCCGATGCTGATGCTTGAGACCTTCTGCCTTTTTAATGGCAGAAATTATGATGTTCTGTATCCTTTTATGGCAGCAATCGAAATGATTCATACCTATTCTCTCGTTCATGATGACTTGCCTGCCATGGACAATGACGAATACCGAAGAGGCAGAAAGACAACACATGTAGAATATGGAGAAGCCATGGCTATTCTTGCGGGGGATGGTCTTTTAACGCTTGCATTTGAAACAGCTGCAGGAGCATATGAGAAGGTGGATGAGAATTCTAAGGATGCACTCAGCATTTATAAGCGGATTATGAGGGCGTACAAGGTTTTGGCATCTAAATCAGGAGTTCATGGTATGATCGGAGGACAGGTTATCGATATCGAGTTCGTCGGGAAAACTGTTACTCAGGAGGGGCTTGACAGGATGTATCTTCTGAAGACAGGTGCTTTAATCGAGGCTTCAATGATGATTGGGGCGATAATAGCCGGAGCTGAGGACGAATATGTTGATATTATCAGGGATATAGCAGCAGATATTGGATTGGCATTTCAGATAAGAGATGATATTCTTGATGTAATAAGCAGTGATAACATTCTTGGAAAGCCAACACATTCTGATGAAAAGAATGACAAGCCTACTTATGTATCAATAATGGATGTAGAGAAGGCAAAGGAGGAAGTGGCTTCTATTACGGACAGGGCAAAGAAGGCTTACGAAGCACTGCCCTACAGAAATGAATTTCTGGTAGAATTGATAACAGAATTAATAAGCAGGGAGAAATAGATATAATATCTCAGCCGGTTGTGCGATATGAGATATTAAGAGGTGGTGAAAAAATGCCGGATTTATTGGATTATATAAATAGACCCAATGACATAAAAAATATAAAGCCACAGGATTATCGAAGACTAGCCGGAGAAATCCGTTCTTTTTTGATTGAAAAGGTCAGCAGAACAGGAGGGCATCTGGCTTCTAATCTGGGCGTAGTTGAGCTGACTATGGCACTGCATCTTTTCTTAAGCTTTCCCAAGGATAAGCTTATATGGGATGTGGGGCATCAAAGCTATACCCATAAGCTGTTGACGGGACGTAAGGAACAGTTTGATACTCTTAGGCAGATAGGAGGAATCAGCGGTTTTCCAAAGAGAAGGGAAAGCACTAGTGATGCATTTGATACGGGACACAGTTCTACTGCCGTATCCGCGGCACTTGGGATGGTAAAGGCCAGAGATCTTAAAGGTGAGGATAATAAGGTCGTTGCCGTATTGGGAGATGGAGCTTTGACCGGAGGCATGGCCTTTGAAGCTTTAAATAACGCAGGCAGATTAAAATCCAATATGATAATAGTTTTAAATGATAATAATATGTCCATATCGAAGAATGTCGGAGGGATGGCAAATTATCTTGCGAAGCTAAGGACAAGTACCAGATATACTGAATTTAAAGAGAATATGGAAAATAAGCTCGTTAAAAGCATACCCGGCGGAAAGGAACTGGTAAATGTTCTAAAGCGTTCTAAGGATGCTGTTAAGTATTTTATGCTGCCAAGCATGTTCTTTGAGGATATGGGTCTTACCTATATTGGTCCAATCGACGGACATAATATCGATGACATGTTGTCAGCACTGCAAACTGCGGGCAAGACAAAGAAAGCAGCAGTAGTTCATGTCATTACTAAGAAGGGCAAGGGATATGTGCCTGCTGAGAGCAATCCCAGTAAATTTCATGGCATATCACCTTTTTGCATAGATAACGGAAAACCGGTAAGCAAGGATAACGGGGCAACCTATACACAGGTGTTTTCATCCTCACTGATAAGATTGGCCAAGCAAAATGATAAGGTGGTGGCAATTACCGCAGCCATGCCATATGGTACAGGTTTAAGTGCTTTTAAGAAGCATTTTCCTGACAGATTCTTTGATGTGGGAATAGCAGAGGGACATGCTGTAACATTTGCAGCAGGCATGGCAGCAGAAGGGTTCAGACCGGTGGTTGCGATATATTCTACATTCCTACAGAGAGCATATGATCAGATTGTTCATGATGTCTGCATCAATAATCTTCCGGTGGTATTCGCTATTGACAGAGCCGGAATTATCGGTCGTGACGGGGAAACTCACCAAGGAACATTTGATTTGTCTTACCTAAGCCACATCCCTAACATGGTTGTTATGGCACCAAAGAATAAATGGGAACTGGATAAGATGCTGGAATTTGCCCTTTCATATGACGGACCTGCAGCAATACGTTATCCTAAGGGTGAGGCATACCAAGGACTTTTCGGGAATAAAGAGCCTATAATATACGGTAAGAGCGAGATTATCCACAAAGCAGAGGATATAGCAATATTGGCGGTGGGAAGTATGGTAAAGACCGCAGTTGATGTAACTAAGATGCTTAAGCAGCAGGGTAAGGAAGCCACATTAGTCAATGTAAGATTTGTGTCTCCCGTAGATTATGAGATGCTTGAAGAGCTTTCTAAAAAGCATAGTGTTTTTATTACTGTTGAAGAGAATGTAAGGACCGGAGGCTATGGTCAACAGGTATCAGATTATATCTGCAGATATAATAAGCAGGGTATTAGGCACATTAACTTTTCTATACCGGAATGCTTTGTCGAGCAGGGCGGAATAGGAGAGCTGCATGAAAAAATGAAGATAGATGCGAAAAGTATTGCCGATAGAATACTTAATGAACTGTAAATGATGATAAAGAGTAAAATTATATGCAGAGTATGCTGTAAGTTTATTATGAATGGAGAATATTATGAAGGAACGACTGGATGTACTTTTAGTAAACCGAAATCTGGCCGAGTCCAGAGAGAAGGCAAAAGCTATCATCATGTCGGGGAATGTATTTGTAAATGGCCAGCGTGAGGATAAAGCCGGAAGCATGTTTAATAAGGATGTATCAATAGAGATAAAAGGTAACAGGCTAAAATATGTCAGTCGGGGCGGACTCAAGCTGGAAAAGGCGATAGAAGTGTTTTCTATTCGGTTGGAGGGAAGAACCTGCATGGATGTAGGCTCTTCAACAGGAGGATTCACAGACTGCATGCTTCAAAACGGTGCCATAAAGGTATATGCAGTTGATGTAGGAACCAATCAGCTGGCTTGGAAGCTAAGGCAGGACGAGCGGGTAATTTCTATGGAAAAGACCAACATCCGTTATCTGACTCCCGAGGAGACAGATGATGAGATATCATTTGTATCTGTTGATGTATCATTCATATCCTTAACAAAGGTACTGCTGCCTGTTAAGAGGCTGATGACTGAGGAAGGAGAGGTTGTATGCCTGATAAAGCCTCAGTTTGAAGCGGGCAGAGAAAATGTCGGCAAAAAAGGTGTTGTCAGGGATAAAGGGATTCATGTTGAAGTTATTAAGATGGTATCATCTTATGCGAATGAAATTGGATTTGACTGTCTGGGTCTTGATTATTCACCGATAAAGGGACCTGAAGGTAATATTGAATATTTGCTGTATCTGAAAAATGCACCGGGAAACTGTATTGAAGAAGAGGTCATAAAAACTGTCGTTAACAATGCACACAAACAGCTAAAAAATTCCAATTAATGAATGGTTACTTGAATTTCTTGGTATTATATGATACACTTTTAACGTTAATTAGGAGTAAAAATTATGGATAGATTTTTGGTTATTACAAATGAAAGAAAAGACAGGGATAATGCCATCACAAAAGAAATTGAGGATTATATCAATGCCTCAGGAAGAAAGTGTACGCTTATGGGTTTACTTGATTTAGAGGATAAAGGGATTAACCCTGACGTGGATGTAGAGTGTGCCATCGTCTTAGGCGGAGATGGAACCCTGATTCGTTGTGCAGCTTATTTAATGAGCTTAGATATTCCCATCCTCGGTATAAATCTTGGAACAATAGGTTTTCTTGCAGAGATAGAAAAGAACCATATTTTTGAAGCACTTGACAGATTGTTTGCAGATGACTATAAGGTGGAGAACCGGATTATGCTTCGGGGAGAACTGCGTAAGGAAGCAAACCGAAAGCCGCCGGATAATAATGATACATTATCATGCCATGCACTAAATGATATTGTCATTACAAGGAAAGGTCTTTCCAGAATAATCAGTCTGCAGATATATGTAAATGATGAGCTGGTTGATGATTATAGAGGAGACGGTGTAATCGTATCAACTCCTACAGGCTCGACAGCGTATAATTTGTCGGCAGGCGGACCGATTATAACCCCAAAGGCTGATGTTATGGTTATTACACCTATCTGCCCTCATTCCTTAAGTCCAAGAAGTGTGGTGGTATCTGCTGATGATGTTGTCAAGGTTGTTGTAAGAAGAAGTAAGAAGACTCAATATGACGAAGCAATAGCAACATTTGACGGACAGACTGTTATTGATCTTAGAACAGATGATGAGATATATATTGAAAAGGCACAATATAAAACAAAATTAATTCGACTGAGTAAGACCGGCATATATGAAATATTGCGTTCCAAGCTGACAAGCGGCAGTGATTTATAAAACTTATAGAAAGGCACTGGTAAAGATCATGAAAATAAGCAGACAAAGCAAAATTCTTGATTTAATTAGCAGGTATGATATTGAGACTCAGGAGGAGTTGGCCGATTGGCTAATGAAGGAAGGCTATAACGTAACTCAGGCAACGGTATCTAGGGACATAAGAGAGCTTAAGCTTACCAAGGTTGCGATGGATGGAGGTAAGCAAAAGTACATTTCTATTCATAAGACCGAACCCGGCATGAGCGAAAAATACACACGGGTACTTCGCGAAGGATTCGTATCTATGGATATGGCACAAAACATATTGGTTATTAAGACTGTATCGGGTATGGCGATGGCTGTGGCTGCTGCACTTGATGCCCTTCATTTGGACAATGTAGTTGGATGTATTGCAGGTGATGACACCATAATGTGTGCCATCAGAACAGCTCAGGATACAGTTAAAGTTATGGAGAGGCTTAATAAAATTATTAAAAATGTGGAATAGGTCGAACTATTTCATTGACTATATATATAAAAAATCATCAGCTATAATGTCCTGCTACATATTGGTCGGAATATCAGTAATGTATATATGGACCGTTAACGGGTGATTTATTGTTATATGAAAAAATGTTATTAGAAAAGTAAAAGGTAAGGAGAATTAACATGGCCGGACATTCAAAGTTTGCTAATATAAAACACAAAAAACAAAGAAATGATGCTGCTAAGGGCAAGATATTTACGAAGCTTGGACGTGAGATTGCGGTTGCTGTTAAGGAGGGCGGTGCCGATCCGAATACCAACAGCCGCTTAAGAGATGTTATAGCCAAAGCAAAATCTTATAATATGCCTAATGATACCATAGAAAGAAGTATCAAGAAGGCGGCAGGAGACGACAATGCGGTTAATTATGAGACCGTGACATATGAAGGATATGGTCCAAGCGGGACAGCAATTATAGTTAATGCATTGACAGACAATAAGAACAGAACAGCTGCCAATGTTCGAAATGCATTTACAAAAGGCGGTGGGAATGTGGGAACCACCGGCTGCGTATCCTTTATGTTCGACCGTAAGGGTCAGATTATTATTGACAAAGAGGAATGCGACATAAAAGGTGATGATATGATGCTTATAGCACTGGATGCCGGAGCAGAGGACTTTATAGAAGAAGAGGACAGCTTTGAGATTATAACCGATCCCGATGTATTCAGCGAGGTCAGGGAAAATCTGGAGCAACAGGGTATTCCTATGGCACAGGCCGAGGTTACAATGATTCCCCAGACCTGGGTTGAGCTTACCGATGAACAGGACATCAAGAACATGAATAAAATCCTTGATTTGCTGGATGAGGACGATGATGTACAGGAAGTGTATCATAACTGGGATGAGTAGGTTGAGATATAATTTTTATGAAGAAAAAAAATAAGAATTTTATTAGTTTCTGTTACTATCATTATAACTTGTAATAAATAATATTTGGATAGATGCTTTTTCGCAAAGAGAACATGTACAACATGGCTATAGTACTTATGTACTAATTAATATAGGCGTAAAGTTCAAAACATCTGAATTTTGCGCCTCTTTGTTGTTCTGTCTTACAGTTAATAAAACCGAATTTATTTGTAAATATTCAATTATTGTATTATAATAGAAGAAGAAACAATATTTACTTAAGGATGAAGGTCGGAAAGAATACCATCATTGGGGATGTTTTATTTATTTATATCTTAATCATGTAAATAATAAGCAATTAGATATAACATGAATCTGATTGCTTTTAATAATATATCGGAAGGAGAAAGTATAATGAAGTTATTATTCTGTAATATTGCTTGGCTGGATTATTATAAAGGTATTTATGAGGGTGTCGATGAACCTGTAGGCGGGGGAGATTATGTCAAGAAAACCGGTGATGCCCATGAAAAGTATAATTTTGAGGCGATTGAAATATATGGCGATGATGAAAAATATTGTCTTGGGTTTGTTGAAACAAAGACAACCAAAACAAGTCAGAATCAGCTACATATAGAAAGAATCCGCGGATGTGAAGAATTAGCCGGTGAAGATAGTGTAGAGGATGTTTTAGTGATTTATTGTGCTAAGCATCCGGCACATAATTTTACTACCGTAGTTGGGTGGTACAATCATGCAATCGTATATAGATACTACCAGCAGATGAATTTTTCTTCGGATAATCCGGATGAAGCAGAGCTGTATGTTCAGAATTATAACGCAATAGCCAAGGCAAAAGATTGTGTTTTGCTTCCGAGAAGGGAAAGGAGTCTGTACAGTAAATGGTCTGTACCAAGAAGAACCTCCGGAGCGGCATATGGTTTCGGACAATCTAATGTTTGGTTTGCTGCTGAGGAAAATGAGCTGCTAAAAAGGTTTTTGAACCAAATAATTAAGCAGATTAAAGAGTATGATGGTGAAAATTGGTTAAATAAATATCCGGATATATCATAGAAAAAATTTCGTTAAGTATATTAAAATTTTAGGTATTCTTTATGAATGAAACTTGCTGTTACAGGAATAAAACGTGAAAGTATCTTGATATGTGGTCAAGTTATGATAAAATATTTATGCATACGGTTGGCTTGCAGTTAAGGGTTTTTACAGAATGGAGATTGATAATATGAGTAAATTAACTAAATATATATTTATATTCCTTACGTCAATATTCTTTATTCCTTTTTGCAGACCGGATAGTGCATATGCCTCCGAAAAAGAGGACACTATTGCTAAAGGAGTATTTATTGATACTGTTGATATTAGTGGAATGACAGTACAGGAAGCACAATCTGCATTAAAGGAGCATATTGAAGAGCTTCGCAGCAAGAGTTTCGCTGTCTTAATAGGTGACAGCACTATTGTTATTACTATGGGAGAGCTTGATTATACATATGAGCCGAATAATCATATTAAGCATGCCATTGGATTAGGAAAATCAGGCAATCTTATAAAGAGATACAAGGATAATAAGGACATAGAGCATGGAAAAAAGGTATATCCCCTTACATATTCATACAATGAAGATAAGCTTAGACAATTAATTGAGAAAGCTGCTGAAAAATATAAGATACAGCCCAAAAACGCATCATTTACCAGGAAGAACGGTAAATTTGAATTCACAGATCATGAGCTTGGCAGCAGGATGGATGTAGAACCAACATTTTTTGCTATCAAGGAGAAGCTGGACAACTGGAATCGTAAGGATTTTGTAGTACACGCCTTCATGGTTGATGTAGACCCTCAATTTACCAAAGAGTCCTTAGAAAAGTGTACATCAATCTTAGGTGAATTTACTACAGAATATAAAAGCTCCAGTGAGGACAGAGCTGCCAATTTGGCAAATGGAGCAAGGCTTATAAATAATGCGGTGCTTTACCCCGGAGATGTGTTTTCAAGCTTAGATTTTCTTCTTCCATTCTCTATAGAAAACGGTTATTATATGGCAGGTTCTTATAATGCCGGAAGAATTGAACAGACTATTGGCGGGGGAGCCTGTCAGGTGACTACAACATTATACAATGCGGTTCTTTTTGCCGAGCTTGAAATTGTTGAGCGGTCTGCACATTCCATGACAGTGTCATATGTGGATTTGGCCTATGACGCTGCGGTCGCTGAGGGCTCTAAGAATTTTAGATTTA
>DUQV01000149.1 GCA_012837605.1 Clostridiales bacterium
ACTGTTTCTGAAATTTACTATTATATGATAAATAGGATTAAAGTAAAAAATCCATTGTGAAGTTACCAAACCGGCATCATAAAATATGGCGGCGGTATACATAATCATCATTAGGACAACTCCCCACAAATATTCCATATCCCTGAAGAATACTGCCATAGTTGCCAATATCAACCCCATACCAAGGCTTAGTATCAAAAGCAAAAGCAAGGGAATAACAGCACTAAATATATACTTTGTAGGGTATACCTTAAAAATAATCATTGATCCAAATAATACAATCATTGATATTAGAAAAATAATATAGTTTGATAAAATGTTTGACAATGGATATATGTACTTTGGTACATAGACCTTCTTAATCATACCGCTGTTACTGCGGATTGATTTCATAGCCTGCTTAGTTGATTGTGCAAAAAACGAATACAGCAGTCTGCCTGTCAAGATATAAACCGGGAATGATAAATCCTTTTTGCCCCGAAGATTTATAAAAACTACTGTCAGTACAAAGGTAGTAAGAATAGGCTCAAGCAGCGTCCACAATATACCAAGATAGGAACGCCTGTATTTCAGCTTAATATTCTTCTTTGTAAGCTCAAATAAAAGATATCTGTACTTTTTAAAATTCTTAAATACTCTATCCAAATCTATCTCCATCCACTTTTATTTAATAAGAATACAGTAAACTATAAAACTGCGTTTGCTCTAACGGTTTATTACCGTTCCGATTTACACTTATCTAAATACTGATTCTACCACTTTTTTTGATGCCTGTCCATCTTCCCATCCACAAAACTTGTTATAAAATTCCTCATATTTTTCTTTATAACGTTTTTCCACTGAATCGATGTTATTAATGGCATCGATAACCTCTTCTGAAGTAAATACCAAAGGTCCCGGTACTTCCTTCTCAATATCAATGTAAAAGCCTCGAAGAACATCCCTGTATTTCTCCAAATCATAGGTAAAAAACAGCATGGGTCTTTTTAGATTGGCAAAATCAAAGAATACTGATGAATAGTCTGTAATTAATATATCCGAAATCAGATAAAGCTCCGATATATCATCGTATTTACTTACATTATAAGCAAAGCCGGACAAATCACTGACATCGATTGAATCTGCTATAAAATAATGTGTCCTGATAAGTATGACATAATCATCCTTAAGCTCTCTTTTCATTAATTCCAGATTCAAATGAAGCTTGAATTTGTATTTACCCTTACCATAGAATTCATCATCTCTCCATGTCGGAGCATAGAGAATTGTCTTTTTATCCTTGGGTATACCCAGGTTTCTTCTTATTATGGCGGCTATCTGATCGCGGTCGATTGAATAAAGTATGTCATTTCTGGGATAGCCGGTATTAAGAATGGTGTTTTCAAACATGAAGCATCGGCGAAATGTATCGCTGCTAAAGCCATTGGCAGCTATAAGATAATCCCATGCCCTGGACTGCTTATATATATGCTGCTTGTATTTTGGTGTTGCAGAGCTTATATCTTCTATATCAAAGCCCAGCTTCTTCAAGGGTGTGCCATGCCAAGTCTGCAGAAAAACATTTCCCTCTCTTTTTACTGTCCATACCGGCTGCCTGCTGTTAAATACCATGTACTCACATCTTGCCAGATAATAATAATACCTTATACTGAATCGTTTGATTTTCTTATGCCTAAAAGGAATATCAGTTTTTTTATTGTTAATAATCCATATGCATCTGTATATCCCCGGCAGATTGGCACATATATATTCATAAATATATTTTGGATTGCCCGAAAAGCTCTTGCCAAAAAAGCTTTCAAACAAAATCCAATTTTTAGCCACAGGTCTTTTTAAAAGTACATGAATGTATAAGAACTTACCAAAAGCCCTCTTACTGCGAATGATTTTTTTAAATTTCTTATACCCTAAATGCACTTTGACTATACGTATGGATTTTTCCACATCCTGCTTTAGAAGTGCCCTAATCAGCCGTCTTTTATATCCTCTAAGCCCTCTGATTACCTCCTTGTCTATTTGATTAAAAAGCTTGCTTATCAGAATAAAATTCTCACTGCGCCATTTGTCGTTTTTACTTCTCTTAAGTCTTGGAGCATATACTCTCGTATAATAATTAACATATTTCTTATCAAATCTGCGTTTCAAATCGGAATTCTCAGATATACGCCTGATTGTTTCATAATATACCTCTATATACTCATTAAAACGATTAGGATCTCTTATCTGAGAAAGTGCCGGAAAGT
>DUQV01000017.1 GCA_012837605.1 Clostridiales bacterium
GCATGCTTTTCAAAGCTTGTTCCCATTCCATATATATAATCCACATGATCAAATACTATCTGCAAATGTATCACCTGCCATCCGTTATATCCTTGTTATTAGCTGTTCTTAAGCTTCTCTAAAGCCTGAACCAGTTCATCAACCGATAATATCCCATCCGGAATATCCAATCCGGTCTTTTTTAATTCATAAGCCAGTTCAGTTACCTGCGGAACATCCAGGCGATACTTTTTAATCTCAGGAATTCTTGAAAATATCTCTCTTGGGGTTCCCTGCATTACAATCATTCCGTCTTCCATAACAAATACTTTATCAGCATTAATTACCTCGTCCATATGGTGGGTTATTAATATAACTGTTATATTCTCATGTTTGTTTAGCCAATGTATGGTTGATATAACCTCCCTGCGTCCGCTTGGATCAAGCATGGCTGTCGGTTCATCAAGTACTATACATTCCGGCTTCATAGCCATAATACCTGCTATGGCTACTCTTTGCTTTTGCCCTCCTGACAGTTTATTAGGAGACTGCGTTCTGTATTCAAGCATTCCAACTGCCTTTAAACTGTCCTCAACTCTTTGCCAAATCTCTTCCGTCGGTACACCAAGATTCTCAGGACCAAATCCCACATCTTCCTCTACTACTGTTGCAATTATCTGATTGTCGGGATTTTGAAATACCATGCCGGCTGTTCTGCGTATCTCCCATAGATTTTCTTCTTTTGAGGTATTTAAGCCATTAACCCATACGGTTCCTTCCGTTGGATACAAAATTGCATTAATATGCTTGGCAAGGGTGGATTTACCCGAACCGTTAGCACCGATAATGGCTATAAAATCGCCCTTTTTAACATCAAGGTTCACACCATTAATAGCCCTGCTAATGGATTCCACATTACCCTCTTCGTTTCTTCTTATATATTCAAATGCAAGGTCGCGAACCTTAATCATTTCCATTATAACTTTCCTCCACGCATAACATTGTACAAAATACCGTCTGATATTAATGATGTATACAATTGTATTATATACTGCCTGATATTAATACTGTATACAATATAATGTTTATAAAACGAATTGTAAAGTAAAAATTAAATTTATTGAAAAAAGGACGCTAACTTTGATAAGTTTTACGTCCCCTTATATCTGTGTAAGTTATCATTTATACCAGCTCAATTAGAACTTCCATTGCAGCATCGCCCTTACGAGGTCCAATTTTCACTATTCTGGTATATCCACCATTGCGGTTAGCATACTTCGGTGCTATCTCATCAAAAAGCACATTGGACATGTTGATATACTTTGTATTTCTCTTTCTGCCGGCGTTCTCCTCAGGTACCTCAGTAACAGGATACAAATATTTCATCATCTGCCTTCTGGCATGAATACGACTGGCACTGTCCTTCTTTATAGTCTTTTCAATTTCATCATATACAGTAACCTTCTTACCGTCGACTACTTCCTTAACTCTTCTGCCATCTTTATCCTTACGGGCAACCTTAGCCTTAACTGTAACGGTTTCATAGTTGTCTCTTTCCTTTACAGCAAGTGCAATCATTTTTTCCGCAATTCTGCGGATTTCTTTTGCTTTGGCTTCGGTTGTAACGATTTTACCATGATATAATAAATTCGTAACCTGGTTTCTAAGTAAAGCTTTTCTCTGGCTTGATGTTCTGCCAAGCTTTCTGTAACCTGCCATGTCATTCCCTCCTTCGAATTATTCATAAATAACTACATAGCAGCCTTTCGATGTAGTCACTGTTCTATCAATTAATTTAGTCGTCGCTCTGTCTTAGGGATAAGCCAAGCTCTTTTAGTTTTGACAATACCTCTTCTAAAGACTTGCGTCCAAGATTTCGAACCTTCATCATATCTTCAGCTGTTTTATTAGTAAGCTCTTCAACCGTATTAATTCCTGCTCTCTTTAAGCAGTTATAAGAACGAACTGATAATTCCAACTCGTCAATACTCATCTCAAGTACTTTTTCTTTCTCGTTGTCTTCCTTTTCTACCATAATTTCCGCAGTCTTAGCGTGCTCAGATAAATCAATGAAGGAATCCAGATGAACGCTTAAGACCTTTGCAGCCAGACTAAGTGCTTCATCCGGCGCTAATGTACCATCGGTATATACATCTAAGGTTAATTTGTCATAGTCAGTAATCTGTCCTACACGAGTATTCTCGACAGAAAGATTGACACGCTCTACCGGAGTATATACGGAATCAATCGGGATAACTCCGATTGGAAGTTCATCCTTCTTATTTCTGTCTGCACTGACATAACCTCTCCCATTTGTAATAGTAAGCTCCATATATAATCTGCTCTCAGGACCGCCACACAAGGTAGCAATCACCTGATCCGGATTAAGTATCTCAATATCTGGGTCGGACTGTATATCCCCTGCTGTAACTACTACTTCGCCTTCCTGCTCTATATAAGCAATTTTAGGCTCATTCGTATCACTATTATTTTTGATTGCAAGGTTTTTAATATTCAATACTATTTCGGTAACATCTTCTTTAACACCAGGGATTACACTGAATTCATGTACTACTCCGTCAATCTTTATTTGGCTTACTGCGGAACCGGGCAATGAGGAAAGCATAATTCTTCTAAGAGAATTACCAAGGGTTGTTCCATATCCTCTTTCTAAAGGTTCTACCACAAAACGACCAAATCTCTTATCTTCGGAAATTTCAGCAATCTCTATTCTGGGTTTTTCAAAATCAAACACAACAGGACCCTCCTTCTGGGTTATTTGAGTTGATCAATGTTCTAATAATAATAAAAATATTATTATTTGGAATACAACTCTACAATTAACATCTCATTAACCGGAACATCGATTTGGTCTCTTGTAGGAGCTTCAACAACTGTACCTGACAATGTTTCCTGATCAGCCTCAAGCCATGCAGGAACTGTTCTTCCTCCGGTCACCTCTAAGATATCCTTATATCTTTGAGCGCCTTTAGCCTTTTCTTTAATTTCGATCTTATCTCCGGCCTTTACTGTATAAGATGGAATGTTCACACATTTACCATTAACCAATACATGTTTATGACTGACAATCTGTCTGGCCTCTGCTCTGGTTCTGGCAAATCCCAAGCGGAATATTACATTATCTAATCTGAGCTCTAACAGAGTTAAAAGGTTTTCACCGGCAGTGCCGCCTTTCATTTTCTGAGCTCTGTCAAATAAATTCCTAAATGGTTTCTCTAATACACCATAGATAAATTTTGCTTTTTGTTTTTCTCTAAGCTGCAGACCATACTCGCTGGTTTTCTTACCTGTTCTGGCAAAGGATCTGTTAGATTTCTTATCTATTCCCAAGAAAGCCGGCTCTAAACCAAGAGATCTGCATTTCTTTAATACTGGACCCATATCTCTAGCCATTTCATTCTACCTCCTTATCAGACTCTTCTGCGTTTTGGCGGACGACATCCGTTATGTGGAACCGGTGTTACGTCTCTGATACTTGTTACTTCTATACCGCATGCCTGAAGTGCACGAATCGCAGCTTCTCTGCCTGAACCGGGGCCCTTAACCATAACCTCTACAGATTTCAAACCATGCACAAGTGCTGCCTTTGCTGCTGTTTCCGCTGCCATCTGTGCTGCATAAGGAGTAGACTTTCTTGAGCCCCTGAAGCCTAATCCACCGGCACTAGCCCAAGAAATGGCATTTCCTTCTGCATCTGTCAGCGTAACAATTGTATTGTTAAAGGATGACTGAATATGTGCCTGTCCGCGTTCAATATTCTTCTTGACACGTCTTTTCGTCCCTTTTTTTGCTGATGCTATTTTCTTAGCCATTTAAACAAACCCTCCTATTGGATTTTCTAAATACTTTAATAATACTCATGCTTAAAAGATTATTTCTTCTTATTAGCAACTGTTCTTCTAGGACCCTTCCTAGTTCTTGCATTGGTCTTTGTATTCTGACCGCGAACAGGGAGACCTTTTCTATGACGGATTCCTCTATAACATCCTATTTCCTGTAATCTCTTAATATTTAGCGCAATATCTCTTCTTAAATCACCCTCGACCATCTGTGTCTCATCGATAACATCACGAATTCTGCCAACTTCATCATCGGTTAAATCTCTGACGCGGGTATTGGGATCTACATTTGCTTGTGCAAGAATACGATTTGCACTTGATCTTCCTATACCATATATATAGGTAAGTCCAATTTCTATGCGCTTATCTCTTGGTAAATCTACGCCACTGATACGTGCCATGTGCCTGGTACACCTCCAAAATATTATTGTTTTACTTGGTAGCAAACCTTGGTTTGCATTTGCAGCCGCTTTAAATTGTAACAAGCATAAATTATATGCAAGCTAAGATTTAGTGATGACGGTCACTAACCTTAAGGCAGATATTCTCCACCCACAATATCACAATTTTCTCTGTCTAATGACAGATAATTGTAACACAAAAAGCAAGAACTATATATATAAAACAATAGAAATCATCGTACTATTGTATATTAGCCTTGTCTTTGTTTGTGTTTGGGATTTTCACAGATAACTCTGATACGTCCCTTTCTCCTGATAATTTTACATTTCTCGCAAATCGGTTTTACTGATGACCTTACTTTCACAGTAATTCACCCCTTTCAAAAAAGTCCGCCTATTATTATATCACCGCTTAAAATTAATAGCAAGCAATTTTTTTCACTAAAGTCTATTTGTCTCGCCAGATAATTCTTCCTTTGGTTAAATCATAGGGTGACAGTTCAAGAGTGACTCTATCCCCGGGCACTATCTTAATAAAATTCATGCGCAGCTTGCCACTGATATGAGCCAACACCTTGTGACCGTTTTCCAGTTCTACATGAAACATCGCATTCGGAAGCTTCTCAACCACAGTACCCTCGATTTCAACTACATCGGACTTTGACATTACTAGACCTCCTTATTTGAGATTTCAATTTGTAACAGTTTAATTGCTCTTTTGATCTCTTCATTTTTAACGCTATTATTATTAATCGCTTCTAAAAGCGAAGAATCAACATAACCTAATTTTCTTACATGCTTAACATTTTTCTTTTTTGGATTATTTAGGGTTCTAATATTACCATCCACTAAATATACATATTCATTATGGGTATTAATTATTACATAGTATTTACCGGCATCTCTTCCGGCTTTTGATTCTACAAAACAACCTATTAAATCATGCATTTATTAACCCCACTAACTTATCGTCAGAATTTTTGGTTCATCCTTTGTTATAAGGATGGTGTTCTCATAATGTGCAGACAGAGAACCATCCTCGGTAACAACTGTCCAATCATTATCCATCCAATATACATCATATCTTCCTGCATTAACCATTGGTTCAATAGCCAATGTCATACCTGCCTGAAGCCTGGGACCCCTGTTCTTTTGCTTAAAATTCGGCACCTGTGGCTCCTCATGAAGATTCTTCCCAATTCCATGCCCCACTAAATCTCTTACCACAGAAAATCCATGGGATTCTACATATCTTTGAATTACTTCCGAGATATCATGCAGATGTCTGCCCTCTTTTGCAAACTTAATACCTTCGAAAAAGCTCTGCTTTGTAACCTCAATAAGCTTTTTTGCTTCCTTGGTAATCTCACCGACAGGTATGGTTCTGGCAGCATCAGTATGATATCCCTTATATATTACGCCGCAATCTAAGCCGACAATATCACCATCTTTAAGAATATGGTTCTTATCCGGAATTCCATGAACAACCTCATCATTTACCGATATACAAAGAGAAGCAGGAAATCCATTATAATTCAGAAAAGACGGGATACAACCATAGCTCTCAATAATTTCATAACACTTCCTGTCAATTTCAAGAGTGGATATCCCCGGTCTCACATAGCTTTCCAGTTCCTCCAATACCTTAGCAAGAATCTTACCGGATTCCTGCATAAGTTCAATTTCTTTATCAGATTTAATGCTTATCGGCATCTAACTCTTCCTTTCAGATTATGCCCACAATTTATGCCTCAATTATACGGATAATATCATTATATATTTTATCAATACCACCGGTACCATCTACATTGTACAGGATACCCTTCTTATCATAATATTCAAGAAGCGGCTGTGTCTGTTCATGGTATACCGCAAGTCTCTTTTTGACAGTATCCGGTTTATCATCGTCTCTTAGTACCAGATTTGAATTACAATAATCACAGATGCCCTCTGTTTTAGGTTTTAATGTCTTAATATGATAGGTTCTGCCGCAGCTTAAGCAAGCTCTTCTTCCCGCCATCCGGTCAATTATAACCTCATCAGCTACATCCACGTTAATAGCATATTCGATACTGTCATTATTCTCTTCGAGCGCTTTATCAAGTGCCTTTGCCTGAGGAATTGTTCTGGGAAATCCGTCCAGTACATAGCCATTTTTACAATCAGGTGCTTTGAAGCGATCCATTATCAGCTCGAGTACTAATTCATCCGGTACCAAAAGCCCTTGATCCATATATTCCTTGGCTCGTAAACCAAGCTGTGTATTATTCTTAATATTCTCACGGAATATATCACCGGTTGATATATGAGGTATATCATAATCGGCTGCTATTCTTTTAGCCTGCGTTCCCTTGCCGGCACCCGGTGCCCCTAACAATATTACTTTCATAAACATTCTCCCTATTTAGTCTGTTAGTCTGATTTATCCTCATACTAAGCAAGTAGAACGAATGCTAATAATTGTGCTTAAGCATTCGTTATACTGCCAAGTAAATATTTAATCATTTAAAAATCCTTTGTAGTGACGAACCAGCATCTGTGATTCAACCTGTTTGACTGTTTCTATTATAACACCAACGATAATGATGATTGATGTACCTCCAAAGCTTACACTGGCACCAAATGCTCCTGAAAAGAATATAGGTATCACAGATACAACCACCAGTCCAATTGCACCGATAAAAATAATATAATTAAGTACTTTGCTTAAATGCTCTGTTGTCGGTTTACCCGGACGAATACCCGGTATAAAGCCACCCTGTTTTTTCATGTTATTTGCTATCTCAATCGGATTAAATGTAATTGAAGTATAAAAATATGCAAAGAATATGATAAGTCCGATATAAATCAGCAATCCTACAGAATACTTAAATTCCCCGAAATCAAAGTTCTTAAAATCGATTTTCAGCCAACTGCCCTGATCCAATACCTTAAGTACCTTAGGCCAAATATATGCTCTTGCAGGATATACACCAAAAAATGATGATATTACCCCCGGAAATGACATTAACGAGCTGGCAAATATTACCGGTATTACACCGGCTGTATTTACCTTAAGAGGAATATGGGATGATTGTCCACCAATCATTCTTCTTCCCTGAACCTTTTTAGCATACTGTACAGGTATTTTTCTTTCGCCGTTCTGCAGTATTAATACAAACACAATAGTAAACAGAACAACTGCTAAGATAACTACCACTGCAATAATTGCCTTCCATACAGGTTGCTGATATACAAATTGATAAAACAGTCTTATAAAATCTACCGGCATCGTAGATACAATATTAATCAAAAGAATAATTGAAATACCGTTTCCGACACCGTTTTCGGTAATCCGCTCTCCAAGCCACATTAGGAAGGTGGATCCTGCTGTAAAGGATGCGGCTACAAGTACAATATTTGTAAATGTAAGACCTCCCTCCAATACACCTGAGCTTCCTCCAAAGCCTACTGCCATTGCAACTGATTCAATCACAGCAAGTCCAACAGCCAAATAACGGGTCAGCTCTTCAATCTTCTTCCTTCCGTCTTCTCCTTCTTTTTGCAGCTCTTCCAGCTTAGGTATTGCTATTGTTAAGAGCTGAATGATAATGGATGAAGAAATATAAGGAGAAATACTTAATGCAAATATCGACATCTTGGTAAAGGAGCCACCTGTCAGATTGTTAAAGAAACCAAGATTAATACCGGAAAATACCTGTTCAACTGCCTCTCTGCTTACAGCAGGGGCAGGAAGCAGTGTTCCCAGCCTAACTATTATCAATGCACCTAATGTATATAATAATTTTGTCCTGATGTCCTTAACCTTTAATGCGTTTCGCAATGTCTTAAACATTTAAATCACCTCAGCATTTCCACCAAGAGCTTGAATCTTTTCAACCGCACTAGCACTAAATGCATTAACCTTGACATCCAGCTTCTTAGTAAGTTCTCCATTGCCAAGAATCTTTACCCCATCTTTAGGGTTCTTAATGATTCCTGCTTCAATTAATGAATCAACCGTTACTGTTGCACCATCATCAAATCTATTTAATACATCTACATTAACTGCTATGATTTCTTTTGTATTGCGATTAGTAAAACCACGTTTTGGAATTCTTCTGTATAACGGCATCTGTCCGCCCTCAAAGCCTATTCTGGGAGCTCCGGAACGTGCCTTTTGTCCCTTATGTCCTTTGCCGGCTGTTTTTCCGCTGCCTGAGCCGTGTCCGCGTCCTTTTCTGAATCGTTCATGCTTTGAGCCTTCTGCCGGTTTTAGTTCTGATAGATTCATCTACGTGCACCTCCTTCTTTCAGTCTTATACTTCTTCAACCTTAACTAAGTGTTTTACATGATCAATCATTCCCCTAATAGCAGCATTATCAGGCATTTCAACGGTTTTATTCAGCTTCCTCAAACCGAGAGCCTCTACTATTGCTTTATGCTTAGGAATGGCACCGATCGTAGACTTCACTAATGTTATTTTTAACTTGTCTGCCATCTTGACACCTCCATAATTAATTACTGGATATTACTCTTATCTTGAGAGCTGCTCTACCGGAATACCACGAAGCTTTGCTACTTCCTCAGGGGTCTTAAGCTGGCTTAACCCATCGATTGTAGCTAAAACTACATTCTGCTTATTATTAGATCCAAGAGACTTTGTACGGATATTCTTATACCCTGCAAGCTCAAGCACACTACGTACAGGTCCGCCGGCAATAACACCGGTACCTTCAGGGGCACGCTTAAGGAGTACCTCAGCACTGCCAAAATATCCGATAAAGTCGTGAGGTATACTACCGTTATCATCAATAGGAACGCTGATTAATTTCTTAATAGCATCTTCCTTCCCCTTACGTATTGCTTCGGGAATCTCAGTTGCCTTACCAAGCCCTGCACCAACGTGTCCATTTCTGTCTCCTACAACAACAAGTGCTGTAAAACGCATATTACGTCCACCTTTAACAACCTTAGTTACACGCTTGATTGATACTACTTTATCTTCTAATTCCAGTTGACTTGTATCAACAATTGAACGTTTCATGATTTTCCTCCTTACCTAGAATTCCAGACCAGCAGCCCGTGCTGCATCTGCCAGTGCTTTGATCTTTCCATGATATATAAAACCGCCTCTATCAAATACAACCGCTTTTATTCCTTTTTCCAAAGCTTTCTTGGCAATTACGGTACCGAGGTGAGCTGCTGCTGCAATATTGTTGGTCTTATCGAGCTCTGCCTTAACTTCCTTTTCCAATGTAGAAGCTGCTACTAAAGTATTCCCTGCTATGTCATCAATAATCTGGGCATACATGTGATTATTGCTTCTAAATACAGCCAAACGCGGTCTCTCAGGAGTACCTGTGAAACGGTTACGGATTTTTCTATGCTTTTTTCTTCTGATATCAGTTCTTGATTCTTTTTTAACCATGCTATTTCACTCCTCCTTTACTTCTTACCGGCTTTACCAACCTTGCGTCTGATTACTTCATCAGCATACTTAATGCCCTTGCCCTTATACGGTTCAGGCGGTCTCTTTGCTCTGATTTCAGCGGCATATTGGCCAACCTTTTCTTTATCTATACCTTTTATAATTATCTTGTTCTGTCCGTCCAAAACTGATTCAATTCCTTCCGGATCCTTCAAAACTACCGGATGTGAATAACCGATAGTCAGCGTTAATTCCTTACCTGATTTAGCTGCTCTGTAACCAACACCATTGATTTCTAAGGTTTTCTGATATCCTTCTGTTACACCTGTTACCATATTGGCAACCAATGTCCTTGTAAGTCCATGCAGTGATTTCATTTTTTTCAAATCATTTGGTCTGGATACAGTTATTTCTGATCCTTCTACCTTTATAACCATCTCGGAAGGCAACACTCTTTCTAATGTTCCTTTTGGTCCTTTTACGGTCACTTTATTATTTTCTGCTATATCCACAGTTACACCTGCAGGTATAGCGATAGGCATTTTTCCTATACGTGACATGCCCGCACCTCCTATTTTTCTATTGAATACCTACGACTGATATTCACTAATCTGTTATTGAACTCAAATGTTCGATATATATACTCCGGCAATTTCCGACTACCAAACAAACGCCAGTACCTCTCCACCTACGTTTTGTTCTCTGGCTTCTCTGTCGGTAATTACACCTTTATTTGTTGATATTATAGCTATACCCAGACCACCAAGAACCTTTGGAAGCTGGTCCTTATTGGCATAAACACGAAGCCCCGGTTTTGAGATTCTCTTAAGACCGGTAATAATTTTTGTATTCTTGTCCTTACCATACTTTAAAGTAATATGAATATTCTTAAAGTTTCCGACTTCTTCAACTTCATAATTTTTGATATATCCTTCTCTTAAAAGAATATCGGCAATAGCAATTTTCATTTTAGAAGCAGGTATATCTACTGTATCATGTTTTGCAGTGTTTGCGTTACGGATTCTTGTAAGCATATCTGCAATGGGATCGCTCATTGTCATTTGATTTGCCTCCTTTCTTAACCTCTTACCAGCTTGCCTTTTTAACGCCTGGTATCTGCCCTTTGTATGCTAATTCGCGAAAACAAATTCTGCAAACTCCGTATTTTCTCAAATAAGCATGGGGACGGCCACAAATTCTGCAGCGGTTATATTCTCTGGTTGAGAATTTCTGTTTACGCTGCTGCTTTATTTTCATTGACATTTTAGCCATGGAAATTCCTCCTTACTTTCTAAATGGCATTCCAAACCCTGTTAACAGTTCACGAGCCTCTTCGTCCGTCTTTGCTGTGGTAACAAAGATTATATCCATTCCTCTAACCTTATCTACCTTATCATAGTCAATCTCGGGGAAGATCAATTGTTCTTTAATTCCTAACGCATAATTCCCTCTACCATCAAATGAATTAGGATTAACACCTCTAAAGTCACGAACTCTGGGTAATGCCAGATTTATCAGACGATCAATAAAGTCATACATCTTCTCGCCGCGTAAGGTAACCTTACATCCAATAGACATGCCTTCTCTTAACTTAAAGTTAGCAACTGATTTTTTTGCTTTTGTTATTATCGGCTTTTGTCCTGCAATAATTTCCAGATCTTTAACCGCAGACTCTAATAATTTGGCATTTTCTTTTGCCTCGCCAACACCCATGTTGATGACGATTTTATCAAGCTTCGGCACTTCCAAGGTATTCTTATATGAGAACTTCTTAACCATGCCGGGAACAATCTCATTATAATAAAACTCTTTTAGTCTAGCCACCTTAACCAAAACCTCCTCTCTTAATTAGTCAATCACTTCGCCTGTTGATTTAGCAATACGTACTTTCTTAGGACCTTTTTTGCCTTCAACTGTCTTGAAGCCAATTCTGGTTACTGTGCCCTTATGAACGTACATGACATTAGAAGAATCAATAGGCGCTTCCTGGCGTAAAATTCCGCCCTTTGGACTTGATTGGTTAGGCTTAGTGTGCTTGGAGATCATATTGATGTTTTCTACTATAACCTTATTACCTAAAACCTCAAGAACCTTGCCCTCTTTACCTTTATCTTTACCGGCAATAACCTTAACGGTATCACCCTTTTTAATTTTCATCGTTGCCATGGTCGACACCTCCTTATAATACTTCCGGTGCTAAAGAAACGATTTTCATAAAATGTTTCTCTCTTAATTCTCTCGCTACCGGTCCAAAGATACGTGTTCCTCTTGGATTATTGTCATCTTTGATTATAACAGCAGCATTTTCATCAAATCTAATATAAGAACCGTCCCTGCGGCGTGCACCCTTAACAGTACGTACCACAACAGCTCTAACAACATCGCCCTTCTTAACAACGCCGCCTGGTGTTGCATCTTTAACCGAAGCAACAATGATATCGCCTATATTAGCATATCTTCTGCGGGTTCCTCCTAATACTCTGATACATAATAACTCTTTTGCACCAGTATTATCGGCGACTTTAAGTCTTGTCTCAACCTGTATCATGATAATACTCCTTTCAGTTGTAATAAATCCAACTTATCCTAAAATATAAGGAAAACAATATACATATTTATTTTGCTTTTTCAATTATTTCAACAAGTCTCCATCTCTTATCCTTTGATAAAGGTCTTGTCTCCATAACTTTTACGCGATCACCGATTCTACATTCATTATTCTCGTCATGTGCCTTCAGTTTAGAAGTTCTTTTTACGATCTTACCGTATAACGGATGTTTTACATTGTCAACTAATGCTACTACAATAGTCTTATCCATCTTATCGCTGACTACTTTTCCAATCCGCACTTTTCTTAAATTTCTTTCCATTCGATACTCCTTTCCGGGAATTTAACCACCAAAATACTCAGCTGAAAAGTCCCTTTTATTTGGAAGCCCTCTTCATCTCAGTTATAACTGTCTGAATTCTGGCAATATTCTTCCTGACTTCTTTTATTCTGCTGGTGTTTTCCAACTGATTGGTTGCATTCTGAAATCTAAGGTTGAATAGCTCCTTCTTAGCAGCTACTAATTCTTCATTTAAATCTGTTAATGATTTTGTTCTCAAATCTTCTACATATTTATTTGCTTTCACTGTATTCACCGCCTTCTAAGTCTGCACGCGATACTATTTTACACTTGACCGGTAATTTGTGAGCCGCAAGACGAAGAGCCTCTCTTGCAGTCTCCTCAGGAATACCGGCAATTTCAAACATTACGCGTCCCGGTTTAACAACTGCTACCCAATACTCTAAGGTACCTTTACCTGAACCCATACGGGTTTCAGCCGGTTTTGTTGTTACCGGTTTATCGGGAAATATCTTTATCCAAACCTTACCTCCACGCTTTGTAAAACGGGTCATGGCTATACGGGCAGCCTCAATCTGATTTGATTTTATCCAAGCAGGTTCTAAGGCAACAATACCATACTCACCATGAGCAAGGGTATTACCTCTGGAAGCTTTTCCGGACATAGTGCCGCGAAATTGCTTACGATATTTAACTCTCTTCGGCATTAACATTATTTATCGCTCCCTTCCTTTTTTGCTCCTTTTGTGGGAAGCACTTCACCATGATATATCCAAACCTTAACACCTAATTTACCAAAAGTGGTATCAGCCTCAGCAAAACCATAATCTATATTGGCACGAAGTGTCTGAAGCGGGATAGTTCCTTCGCTGTAAAATTCTGTACGGGCAATATCTGCACCGCCAAGACGTCCGCCTACTGCTGCCTTAATACCCTTGGCTCCGGCTTTCATAGTTCTGGCCATAGTAGACTTCATAGCTCTTCTGAAGGAAATACGATTCTCAAGCTGAGACGCAATATTCTCCGCTACAAGCTGAGCATTTAAATCAGGTCTTTTGATTTCTTTAATCTCCAAGTTCAACTTCTTACCGGTATATTTCTGAATTTCAGCTTTTAATTTCTCTACTTCTGCTCCGCCTCTACCGATAACAACACCCGGTTTTGCTGTATAAATGATTATTTTTAAACGATCGGACGCTCTTTCAATCTCAATCTTGGGCACACCTGCACTGTATAATTTCTTCTTAAGAAATTGTCTTATTTTATAGTCTTCTACAAGATTATCAGCAAAATCGCCTTCTGCATACCATCTGGAGTCCCAATCATTTATTATACCGACTCTTAAGCCGTGGGGATTAACCTTTTGTCCCATTATTGCCCTCCTTATCTCTCATTAAGCACTACTGTAATATGGCACATTCTCTTTTCAATACGATAAGCGGTGCCTCTTGCTCTTGGTTGAATTCTCTTCATAATAGGACCCTGGTTTGCATAACATTCCTCGATATACAATTTGTCCGGATCCATATTCTTAACCTCAGCATTTGCAATTGCTGATTTTAACAGCTTCTCGATTATTCTTGAAGCGTATCTTGGGCTATATGCTAATATGCCAAGTGCCGTCTTTACATCCTTGCCTCTGATAGCATCCAATACGAAGCAAGCCTTAGGAACAGACACTCTTGCATAGGATAACTTGGCTCTTGCTCTGTTGTCCTTTACTTCGTTTCTTTCTCTCTTTATCTGGGATCTATGTCCTTTTGACATGGATGAACCTCCTTCCATTCAAAAACTTTTGATTATTTTCTAGCTGATTTCTTCTCGTCTTTTCCATGTCCTCTATAGGTTCTGGTGGCAACAAACTCACCCAGCTTGTGTCCAACCATATCTTCTGTTATATATACAGGAACATGTCTTCTTCCATCATGAACTGCAATTGTATGACCAACCATCTGCGGGAAGATGGTAGAACGGCGTGACCAGGTCTTAATAACTGTTTTATCGCCGGTTTTGTTGAGCTCATCTACCTTTTTCAGCAAATGTTCGTCAGCAAATGGTCCTTTTTTTAGTGAACGAGCCATGTATTCTAACCTCCTTAGAATTAATGATCATTGAGATATCCAATGATTACTTAACCTTAATACTTATTTATAAGTACTTCCGTCTCTCTTTCTTACTATCAGTTTATTGGATTTCTTGTTCGGCTTTCTTGTCTTAAGTCCAAGTGCCGGCTTACCCCAAGGTGTAGAGGGACCGGGACGACCGATACCTGTTTTACCTTCACCACCACCATGAGGATGGTCACAGGGGTTCATAGCCGAACCACGAACCGCAGGTCTATAACCCATATGACGCTTACGTCCGGCTTTTCCGATTGTAATAAGTTCATGATCGATATTGCCAACCTGACCAATAGTAGCTCTGCAGTCCAAGGGAACCATTCTCATCTCACCGCTGGGAAGACGAAGTGTTGCATACTTGCCTTCCTTTGCCATCAGCTGAGCAGCATTTCCTGCTGAACGAACCAGCTGTCCGCCCTTACCGGGATAAAGCTCTATATTATGAACTTCCGTACCTACAGGAATGTTTGCCAACGGTAAGCAGTTGCCTACTTTTATCTCTGCATTTTCACCACTCATAAGAGTAGTACCTACTTTTAACCCATAAGGTGCAAGGATATATGCCTTTTCACCGTCTGCATAATGCAGTAATGCTATATTTGCTGTCCTGTTAGGATCATATTCGATAGTTGCCACTGTTGCGGGAACATTGTCTTTTCTTCTCTTAAAATCGATTATTCTGTATTTTCTTCTAGAGCCACCACCACGGTGTCTGACTGTGATTTTACCTTGGTTATTACGACCTGCTTTTCTATTTAAAGAAACAACCAGTGATTTCTCCGGCTTAGTTGCTGTAATTTCAGTAAAATCGGAACCTGTCATGTGTCTTCTAGAAGGTGTATATGGGGTAAATGTTTTAATTCCCATTACTTACACTCCTTTCAAATGTTATATCAGCAATAGTTAAATTATATACTCGGATACTATAACCTAGACTATAGATAAGACGTACAGTTTATAGTCCGGAGAAAATCTCAATGTCAGCACTGTCAGCTGTAAGCTGTACAATAGCTTTCTTGGATTTGGATGTCTTTCCTACTGTATATCCGCGTCTGCGTGTCTTACCTTCCAGATTCATCGTATTTACCTTCTTAACCTTTGTTCCGGCAAACATTTTTTCAACTGCTTCCTTAATCTGTGACTTGGTAGCATCCGGATGAACTGAAAATGTGTACTTCTTATCGCTCATAGAATTCATACTTTTCTCTGTTACGATAGGCTTAAGAATTACATCATAGTATTTTAAATCTGCCATTATGCGTACACCTCCTCAATCTGTGCCACAGCATCCTTAGTAATCACCAAAGTATCATACTTTAGGATGTCATATACATTAATGGAATTAGATAAAATAGTTCTGACATTAGGAAGGTTTCTTGCTGAAAGGGTTACATTGTCATCATTCTTGTCAAGAACTATGAGTGCCTTGTTCACCTTTAGATTTTCAAGTACCTCTTTCATTTTTTTTGTCTTTATCTCATCAAATCCAAACTGATCCAGAACCATAAGCTTATCTTCATTTACTCTGGAAGTCAGTGCCGACTTGATAGCCAGTTCCTTTTCTTTTCGGTTCATCTTAAAAGAATAGTCTCTTGGCTTAGGTGCAAATACTACACCACCGCCTCTCCACTGAGGAGATCTTATTGAACCGTGCCTTGCATGACCTGTCCCTTTCTGTCTCCAAGGCTTTCTTCCTCCGCCTCTTACTTCAGCACGGGTTTTAGCACTTTGTGTTCCTTGGCGCTTGTTTGCCAACTGACTAACAACTGCTTTATGAACTAAATGCTCATTTATCTCTACTCCGAAGACCGCGTCGTTAAGCTCTATTGTATCAACCTTCTTGCCTTCGATATTATAAACTGCAACACTTGCCATCTCCTTGTTCCTCCTTTCTCAGCTCTAGTTCGCTTTTCCTGATTCCTTCAGTATAACTAAGGATTTTTTCGGTCCGGGAACTGCTCCTTTTACAAGAATGAGATTCTTATCAGCATCTACTCTGACAACCTCAAGATTCTTCACTGTCACCTTAACATTACCCATTTGTCCCGGCATCTTCTTACCCTTAAACACTCTTCCCGGGCTGGTAGCTGCACTGTTTGAACCTGCGTGTCTATGATATTTGGAACCGTGCTTCATAGGTCCTCTGTGTAAACCGTGTCTCTTAATAGCTCCCTGAAAACCCTTTCCTTTTGATTTTGCAGTAGCATCAACCTTGTCGCCTGCTGCAAAAATATCAACCTTTATTTCCTGACCTACCTGATAATCAGCAACATTATCAAACTTAAATTCCTTGATAAATCTTTTACTCTTGACACCTGCTTTTGCAAAATGTCCTTTTAAAGGCTTGTTAACCAGAGTTTCTCTAATATCACCATAAGCAACCTGTACTGCATTGTAGCCGTCATTATCTTCAGTCTTAATCTGTGTTACATAGACCGGACCGGCTTGCAATACGGTTACAGGAATTAGTACTCCGTTTTCACCAAAAACTTGAGTCATTCCGACTTTCGTAGTTAGAATCGCTTTTTTCATTTCTTACCTCCTGTTAATCTACAGCGGATTGCAACATGCAATCATCCTAGATGGTCCATTATAATAAACCCTAAGGATTTCTTCTTATTAATAATATAATTAGTATGTCTGTTATTTCACTTTCATCTTGATGTCAATATACACACCTGCAGGCATCTCCAGTCTTGATAATGCATCAACCGTCTTTTGAGTCGGTGTAATGATATCAATCAGTCTCTTATGAGTTCTCTGCTCGAACTGCTCTCTGGAGTCCTTATATTTGTGAACAGCTCTAAGAATTGTGATAATTTCTTTCTTTGTAGGCAATGGAACCGGTCCGCTTACCTTAGATCCTGTCTTTTTTACAGTATCAATAATCTTACTTGCAGACTGATCTATCAGATGATGATCATATGCCTTTAATGTGATTCTCATTACTTGACTTGCCATAAAAATAGCCGCCTCCTTTTCGCACTTAAGTTCAGTACGACAAGTGGTGACTGTACACTCATCCGTGTGTATCTTCATTTCCCATAATACAAATCCTGCTTTGCAGGATTTAATATAATCTCGGCTTCGTAATTACTTCTGTATTACTGTTCCGGATTAATTATGCTATTTAGATTTTTCACACGGTTTATCTGCTCATACAGAACGTTAATTTGTACAGTGACTTGTCGCCAGTTTCATAACTTGACCTTCGCTCCACGTAAATAACCTACTGAAAACCAGTAGCAACCTCACGCTTCTACGCTATCAACGTCACAACACGTGATATTATACACTATGCATAATTCAATTGCAAGTATTTTTTTTTGTTTTTTATCTCTCCCACCTTCCCGAAGCACCGCAGGGAAGAACCAGCCCGTTATCTCTTACCGGAAGCCCTATCTCATCAGCAGTTACATTGCCTGCATACTTCTTTCCGATCTCCTTGGAAATCATATAAGACAAGACTCCCGCCTGCAAACCGGTAGTATATGAATTAATAAGAAAGAAAAGTGGTTCATTGCTTAGAAGCTTAGTACATAATTGTATGAAATAGTATATATTGCTTTCTATCTTCCAAACCTCACCCTTTGGTCCTCTGCCATAGGATGGGGGATCCATAATAATGGCATCATACTTATTCCCTCTTCTTATTTCCCTTTCCACGAATTTCACACAGTCATCCACGATATATCTTATAGGTGCTTCACTCAGACCGGATGCTATGGCATTTTCCTTCGCCCATGTAACCATTCCCTTGGAGGCATCCACATGGGTTACTGCGGCACCTGCCTTTGCTGCAGCAAGTGTGGCTCCCCCTGTATATGCGAACAAATTAAGAACCTTAATTTGCCTTCCATTTACACTTCTAATCTTTTCCGAAAACCAATCCCAGTTTACCGCCTGCTCAGGAAACAGTCCCGTATGCTTAAAGCTAAAGGGCTGCAGATTAAAGGTTAACTCCTTATATTTAATAGACCATTTATTGGGGAGATTAAAAAACTCCCACGCACCCCCGCCCTGTCTGCTTCTATGATAATGGGCATTCATGCTTGTCCAGCCCCTATGATTTTTTGGAGTATCCCAGATAACCTGGGGATCAGGCCGTACCAGGATGTATTTGCCCCATCGCTCCAGCTTCTCTCCCTTAGATGCATCAAGCACTTCATAATCATTCCATTCCTTTGCAATCCACATGGTCTTGCCTCACTCCTTTCCCTTTTTTAGTCTAAATTTACCTGTTAATTATTAAATAAGAATAATTATAAAACAGTACAGGCATATTGACAACTAAATATTTTTTATAAAAAACCAATTTATTATCTTAATTTCTTCTCATGATTCTAACCGTTTTTTAACTTGATTTTATCACTTCTAAGTAATAGACTTATAACTGTAATAAGTAAATTGCAGCTAAACAAACCGTATAATATACATAAGGAGGGTAACAGATGGGAATATTAACAAGATTTAAAGACATTATGTCGAGCAATATTAATGCACTGTTAGATAAAGCTGAAAATCCCGAGAAAATGATAGATCAATGCTTAAGGAACTTAAATTCCGATCTTGGTAAGGTAAAGTCAGAGACAGCCGCTATCATGGCAGAGGAGCAAAGAGCCAAGAGAGAACTGGATGAATGCAATGATGAAATTAACGAAATGCAAAGGTATGCTGCAAAAGCTTTGGAAGCAGGCAATGAAGATGATGCCCGTAAATTTCTTGAAAAGAAGGTCTCGCTTTTATCCAAGCAACCCGGTCTTTCCGAAGCATATGAGATCGCAAGAACAAATGCAGCCCGCATGAGAGAAATGCATGATAAACTTGTGGAGGATATCAGAGAGCTTGAATCCAGAAGAGATATGATTAAGGGCAAGCTTGCTGTCGCAAAGACTCAGGAACGTATCAATAAGATGAGCTCTTCCGTTGCAAATGCCAATGATTCGATTGCCAGCTTTAAGAAATATGAGGATATGGCTGATAAGGCTCTTGATAAGGCAAATGCCATGGCTGAGTTAAACCGTTCATCCGGAGATCAGTCCATTGATGAGCTTACGAAGAAATATACTGCCGA
>DUQV01000150.1 GCA_012837605.1 Clostridiales bacterium
AAAGAAAAAGTAAAGTCATAAAACAAAACCAATGCCAGATAAGAAAATAAAAGGATACTTACTGCACAAAATATTAAGACCCCGGCAAACCAATAATGATATGCCCCCTGTCAAGTAGACAGGGGGCATATCAGTTTAACCAACAATAATCAAAGGGTTTTACTTTGTGACCTCTGCTGCATTTGCTGAGCCAACAGGGGGTATCTAAGCCCTCCATTGATTGATACAGCTTTGTGAGTTCTTCTCTATTTTGTCAATAACATCATAATCTCATTGCTTCTTTGGATGAATCTTGTCATCGCTTCTGCCTCCAGAGGCTTGTGGCTTAGTAATGCAAGATCGTATAACTGCTCGCATATCATAGGTGTATGCTCAGATTTCTCGTTGGTGATGATATACTGCACCAGCTTATGATTGGCATTAAGTACGAGTGTCTCACCTCCGAATGAACCCGCATCCATACCCGACATATTGTAAATCCGCATCATGTCCTGCATTCTGCGGCTTTCCTCTGACAGTGTAATTACAGAGGACACCTTATCATTCTTAAGTCGTTCAACCTTGACCTCAAGCTTATCCTTTCCTAACACCTTACGGAACAGCTTTGTCATTGCGTCCGTATTATTCTTGAGAATCTTCTTATCCTTCTTCTGCGTTTCATCCTTGAAATTATCAGTTATATCCGCATCTATACGCTGGAATCTGACCTTTTGATTCTTATACTCTACATGAGTTATGAATGGCTGGTCGATATTATGGCGAAGAATAACCGCATCCATGCCGGCTTCCTTGAACATATTGATGTACTGGCTCTGCTGCTTCTCATCAGTTACATAATATACAACTACCTTTTCTTTTTCCTTATCATCCTCAAACTCATCATCTTCATCAAAATCGGAAGCTTTCTCTGCAGAGCTGTCTGCTGAAGCAGTTTCTTCCTTTTCTTTTGCGTCAGTCTGCTCTGCTTCTGTTTCTTCCTTTTCTTTTGCTGCATCCTCAGCATCAGTCTGTTCCTGTCCTGCTTTTTCCTCTGTTTTCTTCCCGTCCTCTGCATCCTTTTTCTCATCCGCTGATGACTTAGGTTTAACAGCCTCTATATAATCCTTCAGGGTTATATATTTGCCTTCGAGATTCTTGTATATTATGAAATCCTTCATCTTATCACTGAATTTATCATCCTTAAGGCAGCCGAACTTGATAAATGGGCTGATATCATCCCAGAACTTCTCATAATTTTCTCTTTCAACCTTATACATTCCAATAAGCTTATCCGCAACCTTCTTTGTGATGTAATCAGATATTTTATTCACAAAGCCGTCATTTTGAAGTGCACTTCTGGATACATTCAGAGGTAAATCCGGGCAATCGATAACACCCTTCAGAAGCATCAGAAACTCCGGAATAACCTCTTTTATATTATCCGCTATGAACACCTGATTATTATACAGCTTTATTATACCCTCGATAGAGTCATATTCCGTATTAATCTTCGGAAAATACAATATACCCTTAAGATTGAACGGATAATCCATATTCAGATGGATCCAGAACAACGGTTCCTTATAGTCATGAAATACTTCTCTGTAGAATTTCTTGTATTCTTCCTCGGTACAGTCATTGGGATGCTTTGTCCATAGAGGTGCTGTATCATTTATAGGCTTAGGCTTCTTATCCTCTTCCTTTTTATCTTCTTTCTTGTTGTCATCCTTCTTTTTGTCACTTGCCGCAGCATCTTTGTCAGAATCGGCTTCCAAATCAACTACATTATCCTTATCAACGGTTGTAGGTATTTCAGGATCATTGGCATTTCTAAAGTATATCTCAACAGGCATAAAAGAGCAGTATTTATTAAGAACTTCCTTTACACGGTACTCATTTGAGAATTCATAGCTCTCGTCATTGAGATAAAGCGTAATCTCCGTTCCTCTTTCAGTTCTGGTGCCTTCACCCATTTCATATTCTATTCCACCATCGGATGCCCAATATACCGCAGCAGCATCCTTTTGCCATGATAATGTATTGATTGTGACTTTATCAGCAACCATAAAAGCAGAATAAAAACCAAGTCCGAAATGTCCGATTATTTGGTCATCATTGGTCTTATCCTTATAGGTTTCAATAAATTTCTGTGCACCTGAAAATGCTATCTGATTTATATATTCCTTTACTTCATCAGCAGTCATTCCGATGCCGTTATCAGAAAATGAAATTGTCTTTTCATCAGGATTCACAGTAACCACAATTCTATAGAGGTTATCCTCCGGAATATCTGCCTCTCCCATAATTTCAAGCTTTTTTAGTTTTGTTATGGCATCGGCTCCATTTGATATCATTTCACGGATAAATATATCACGGTCCGAGTATAGCCATTTCTTAATTATTGGAAAAATATTTTCTGAGTTAATTGACAGACTACCTCTTTCAGTACTCATATTTATCTCCTTTCAAATCATTATTTTTAAAAGCCATTCCTTACAAATGTTATTCATATGCAAGTAAAAAATGTAGTGTTGTTTATAAGGCTTGGCTTTTTCAAATATCATAATATGTTTGGTATAAAAAGTCAAGAAAAATTTAGCACTCTCTTGATATGAGTGCTAACAATTAATCTTATATTTCTTCTTAAATTTCTTCTTATATTTCTTCAAATATTATACCCTTACTTCCAAGAAATCTCTTAACCCAGCCATCCCATTCAATGTCAAGTGTTTTGTCCATAGTAAAGGTCTTTATGGCTGTACCGGTAATAATTCGTAGCTCATTATTCTCAAAGCGGATGTTCAGATATAATCCGCCCACATCCTCCGTTCTAAGCTTTCCGCCAAGACTGTCTACCAGCTTATCAGTCAGATTTTTCGGAAGCTGAAACACTATTTTCATCGCCAAAGGCGGTTTACTGCCGCGAATAACAGAAAATGCAATTCTTCTTATCTCACTCCATAATACAGCCTTATCTGCACCTCTTTCCTCCAATTCCTCCTTGGAGAAGAAATTCTCATAAAAGTGTCCGGATACATTAAAGCCGGTAAAAGTCTGTATCTCCATCTCCTTTAAAATTAAATCGTCAAACAAAGTATTAGTAAGAAGCATCGCCATAAAAGGCTTGACTTCTTCAATATTTAATGAAATCATATCTTCTTGTGCTACCTGCTCTCTTATATATTGATTACATTATATCATAAATAAGCAGATTAGGAGCTCAAAATGCTGTGCATTTTTTAATGGTTCGGCTTGCCGAACCAATTTGCACTTATCCATGCTAAACATCCCATTTATATGACATAAAAATTACGTCATATAAATGCGTTGTTTAACATGAACTAATCTGCTTATTCGCGGACATTTACCTGTATATATACTTCCTATTTACAGATAATAATCTTACAG
>DUQV01000151.1 GCA_012837605.1 Clostridiales bacterium
AACGATTACCCCCTTCTTTATTATTCATTTTACCTAACAGATAATCTTGCTTTTTGCATATAAATTAAAGAATTTTTAATATCTGGATAGATATCTTCGATATCAAAAGCCCTTAAAACTGCAATATCGAATTCAACCCTATCAACTTGCTCAATTTCTTGCATTGTATTCATAATATCTCTATTGGCCATAATAGCAAACTTATTTAAAATTTCTAATCTATTTTCATTAGACACTTGATTGGGATCAAGCATAAAAGCATTCTTAAGTGTTGTATTGTTAATGTCTAATGCACCTAACCCGCGACCGAATCCAATGGCTTCAATATAGAACATACCAATAATTGAATTCAGTAATGCGTGATACAATTCTATGTCTTGATAGTTTGATTTCTGCTTCAATCCTATTAACCTTTGATTAATAAAAGTCGGCTCGTCAAACTTAGCAAAAAATAATCTTTGATCAGGATTCATAGTTGTGCAGATATCAGCAGTTGCAGTATCTTTCATTTCATACCAATACATATTCGACCTTCTTAAAACTTCTGTAAGTGGCCGACCAGTACCATTCACACCATTTTCAAAACGTTCTATCCAGTTAAGTGCACCTGTAAGGTCTTGCTGAATTAATTCCTCTTTTGAGAAAGAACAGCAAAAGGCATCATTGTCTGCTTCTGCAAATAATGATGTGACTCTACGGGCATTTTTCAATACTCGTTTTATAAAAATTGGTTCAATACCGTGCCCACCTGCCGGATAAAACATACCGTCCCATCCACGACGTTCACCTCTAAATACAGTAAATACTTTATTTAGAGGGATAAGCTTTTCTTTGATATCCAGTAACCACATCACATTATGAAATAGAGCATTTAAGGAGATATTCAAGTTTTGTAAATCAATTATTTGCTGATATGTATATCTAGATAATTCAATCACATTCGAATTTAATTCTCTATCCAGCAACGAGGAACGGACAATTATATCAAAAAATTCGGACTCATTTTCTATTTGTGAAAGTGACTTATTCCATTTATAAAATGACATAAGAGTATTGTTTTCAGGAGACACAATTTCTGCTTTTTTAGTAAGTACTAAAATAACAGTTACAATTTGTGCATTGTCAAACCATCTTTTATTACCACTTATATGTATTTGATTGACTTCAAAATACTTATTCAATGCCTTGAAAAATTTTTTACCCCAAGATGTTCCAAGCCAAGAATTAGAAGTTATAACACCTATTCTCCCATCATCCTCAATGAGCTTATATAATGCAAAAATAATAAAACAATATAAATCACTTCTACGACTTAAATTAACACCAGCGTTATTTTTAACTTCTTCTATTATTTCGTCAATCAAACGTAAATCATCATCTTTTATAATCTCAAAAGGAATAAATGGCAAATTTGATGATATTGCTCCAAAGGAAGGTATTTCTAAATCTAATAATTCTCCGTTAGCAGGATTAACTATTTCAATAGCTTCTCCACATTCAAGATTTAAAACATTGTGTTTAAATATGCGATTTGGCAAATTTATAGTTTCCGAAGAAGTTAAGCTAATATTTGCTACTTGGAGTGGATAATTATATTTATCAGATGCCCAAGTAGTATTAACAGCGGTTTCAATATCGAAAGCTGCTTTTTTATTATTTAAAATTGCTTGAGAAATAGAGCCTGTACCACAGCAAGGATCAATACAAGGTTTGCTCCAATCAATAATTGTTATTCTTGCTAATATTTCAGCTAATTTTGTCGGAGTAGTAAACTGTCCTGCAAGCTCTCTTTTAGAAGTTGAAACTGAGTTTTCCAAAATAGTCTGCAATGATGTTTGTTCTATCTCAGAAATCCCATTATCAATAAGAAATTGATTAAGTTCTATCAAGTCCTCCCATGTTTCTTTTGGAATGCAAGTATTATAATCTAATGCTGAAAAAACATTATAGAAATCACAAGATGCTGAAATGCTATCAAATATTGCATTTGCATCTTGTGGTGTTGTTTCAAAACTTATATCATTTACATATGTACCTGCGTTGTGGTGTCTTTTTATAAGATGAGCAAATACAATTCTATTAGTCCAGTTTAACAAAAGGATTTTTGCATAAGCCCTGTATTTATCTGCTTCATCAGCTGAAAATTCAGTCCTGACTTCATCCCACCAAACATCAATATTAGCTCCCATTATAGTATTTGTATTTGCATTGTTTCTTAATTCAGATGCAACTAACGATTTATTTCGTTCAATTATTGTAACTACGATTGAATCAGATACAACTTCTCCCAATGATGAACCATATATATCGCCATTTAAGAAAAATTGATTTAGATCAATTATAATATTTTCAAGTGTATGTTCCCAATCATTACGATACAATTCCACATCAGCACGTGAACGTATATGGTTAGTATCGTTCCATTGTTTCACTATTTGAAAATTATCACATTCATCTTTTATATACAGAGCTCCAGCTGTAAAATTCCAAATAAAGCAACTGTTTAATCCAAGTGAAATTGCCTTCCTTTGTGCATCCTTGATAAAATTTTCGTCTGTAATTAATGTGTCTGGAAGCTTGAGCTCCCAGCCTTGTATAATTCTCGTTCTTTCAGCATCTCCATACAAAACAACATCGGGAAACATTCGTCCATTTCTGCTAGTCGATATAGTTCTTTCACCACCTGCCTTCTTTATCTGCAAAGTATATCTTTGCGACAAGTCATTAATTTGAGAAATTAAATCAATAGCATAACTACGCTCGTTATCCCTTACTATTGTAGGCATTATCCGTCCACCCCTCTTTGAATTCTTTAATAAGATTTTCATTTATTATTTTTGACTTATTTTTTTTATCAAGACTTTCCCAAGCCAAATATAAACGACGTTTAGCGGCATCAATATAATCAATTTCTTCCTTTTTAAACAAAGCAACATCCTCATTTTTCTCAATCCCTATAAAGTTTCGACCTTCTAATAGTGCGGCTACCAGAAATGAACCACTACCAAATGTATTATCGAGTACAACATCCCCAGGCTTTGTATATGTTCTAATTAAATACCTGCCTAATTCAATTGGTTTTTGTGTAGGATGTATAACTTCCCCCTCACTTTCAGCTGTTTTTACATATATGATATCAGTGGGATATCTTTCGCCATTACTTGATACATGAACCGGCTGAAAGTCTCCATAACTTCCACTTAATTGATCTTTTCTAATACCTTTATCATAAGGCTCACCTTGTGTCATTTGCGGATTATAGGTTGGTTGTTTTTTGTAAAAAACACAAATATCTTCATGTTTTCTCAAAGGTTGCTTCTTCGCATTAAGAAAGTTTGTTGGTTTTGACTTTTCCCAAACCCATTTATATTTATAAATTTTGGGCTGACTTAATATTAGTTTTGCTGTAAAAATTCCATGTGATGTAAGTACAATTGCACCATTTGGTTTAATAATACGGTTATATTCCTCCCATAATTTATCAAGTGGAATTAAACAATCCCAATCATTTTGTGTAGTTCCGTATGGCAAATCACATAAAATCATATCTATAGATTCGTTTGGCAAATCTTTCATATAAACAAGGCAATCACCCTCATAAAGCTTATTAATATATGGCTTTAATATCTCTTTAATTTCTGTATTCATAAATAGTCCCTCATTTCAGCATTATTAATTGTCATGTATTATTTCAACAATATCATCAAGTGTGCACTCAAGTGCACAACAAATTTTTACAAGAACTTCAACCGTAACATTTTCGTTCCTCCCAAGTTTTGCAATTAATGAAGGGCTTATATCTGCTACCATACTAAGTTCTTTCTTTTTCATATTTTTATCTATCAGAATCTTCCAAAGCTTATTATAACTTACAGTCACTAGGGCACCTCTTTTCATAGATAATGTATATTATATAATATAACAAATTATATCCTATATGAACACAAAAATCAATAAAGTTGTACGAAAATACATTTCTTTAGATTAACATGAAGATAAATTGTGCATAGAAATACAAATTGAAATAGCAGGTGTACCATCAAAAAGCAAGGGTCGAGATAAACGGCTACGCGCCCTTGCTTTTTGATAGCACTCCTGCTGTATGTCAATTAAGGGTGAAAGCATAAAAATGCTTTCACCCTTTTTAATAATTAAATAGCTTTTAACCGTTCATTTACCTGCCCAATCTTTCCTATTAACCAAGAGGCAAGGATAGGTATCCCAAAGGGACTAATAAGATAGGCAAGTACCATTGCTCTTAAACCGTCCTGCATATCTTTCAAGATAATCATAGTCCCCAAGGCTAGTGCAAATAAAAGTAGCGCTAAAATGGAAAGAAACATTGTTCCAAATAGGCATATAAATTCAGAAAATAGCAAGATAATAGTCAATGACAGGGTAATTGGAAATAATAATATTTTAAGTAGTATCCGCATCATCAAGTCCCCCTTTTTTATTGATACTTTATATGAAAAACATACCAAATAAAAAAGATATTGTATATCATATGGATTTTAAATAGTAGAAAGTCTTAACAGTATTTCATCTGCTGTATCCCAAAGTCTGTCATAACTTTCTCTAAGTGCTTCTATATCCTCAACATAGATGTTCCCTGTCTGATGGACACGCTTTGTAAGCTGATTTAAGCTATTGCTAGTACGACGAAGGAGTGTTACTAGCTCTCTTATATCTGATAGGTCTAGGTGGATAATATAGCCGTCTATAGCCATTTTACGAAGATAGGCTCCCATGTTCTTTGTAGAAAGTTGGGCCATCTTTTCATCTATTAAACTGCGTTCATGTTCCGTTACCATGAAATGTAGTTGGACATTTCTTTTACGATTTGCCATCACCTCA
The DNA here is from genome assembly GCA_012837605.1 of Clostridiales bacterium. Lineage (GTDB taxonomy): Bacteria > Bacillota > Clostridia > Lachnospirales > Lachnospiraceae > Mobilitalea. Next base: position 4,858 of record DUQV01000151.1, read on the forward strand.
CCTCCGC
>DUQV01000152.1 GCA_012837605.1 Clostridiales bacterium
GATAAACCGGGTTCTGCTTTTTTCTTTTTTGTATCTATACCTTTGTATAATATATGCTTAGCCTCTTTCTTGAATTTTTTGTGTGATGATTTAATACCCTTTCCCATTGACAATCTCCTTCTACAGGAAGCTGATATTTATACAATCAGTAAAGCATTTGAATTCGCTTATCCGTAAATAAACAACAGATACTGTTAATAATATATGTTTTTACCCTATCATGTAGACTAATATGGTTAATTGAACATAAAAAACTTCCAATGTATGCATTGGAAGTCCTTTTTTATTAATATTTACGTTTTCTTGCAGCCTCAGACTTTTTCTTGCGTCTTACACTTGGCTTCTCGTAATGCTCCCTCTTACGGATTTCCTGTTGGATACCGGCTTTCGCGCAGTTTCTTTTGAATCTGCGGAGAGCACTATCTAATGTTTCGTTTTCTTTAACAATAACATTTGACATTGTCTCACACCTAACCTCCCTCCAGTTGTGAATTGTGCCTGACAACTGTTTGGGTATTATTTTGTATAGCACTACAATAGATTATAACATAAAAAACTAATTCGTCAACTTTTTTTGAACAGAATAATGCGCCTTACAATTACATATAATGCCATATTATAACTAATTTTTATATTGTTTTGATATGTTTATTAAACCAAGTGTAAGCTTTATAACCATCTCAGCCATGAACCGAGGTGATTTTTTCATATTATCATCAAACCATTTCTGAACAATGCCGATACATCCGGTAATTGCAAAGGAATATACATATTCCGCATCCTCTCTGGATATCTTATTATTATCTGTTAAGTCGTTTATTATTTTATCATATGCGAGAATCATAACTTTTTTTTGAAAGCTTAAGTCTCCTCTTTCACTTAGAAGAAGCCTGCAAAGCTTAGCGTTTTCTTTTATATATCCGAATATTTTCTCAGCAAGTTCAATATCATTAACCTTTTTCCCCTTATGATAAAGCTGTGAGAGATATACATTAACATTTTCAAGTAATTCATTTTCGATTTTTCTTAACAGATCATATACATCCGTATAATGTGAATAAAATGTGGCTCTATTTATGTCGGCATTCTCACAGATTTCTTTAACAGTAATGAGTGAGATATCCTTTTTCTCCAAAAGATTAATGAAACTTTCCTTTAAAACCATTTTCGTATATTTTACTCTCCTGTCATCTTTATCATTCTTCATAATTGGTCCTCCATCTTTTGAATTTTTGTTGTTTTTTCAACCATAATAACATATTAGTTGTTCAACTAACATTAATTAAACATCTGTATGTTGTAATATCATCACAATGTTATTAAACTATACATATAGTTATTTGTCAACACTGTGTATAATACAATACCATTGTACTAGTGCAATAAAACATGCTAAAACCTGACATTATAATATTAATAGGAGGGATTCTGTGAATCGGTTTTCAGAAGAGATTGTTAAACATAAGAAGATTATTATAATTATATTCGTTATTTTTGCTCTCATCACCGGTATCATGACTGCTGCTGTTTCAATAAATTATAAGATGATAGATTATCTTCCAAAGGATTCACCATCAACAATAGCTATAAGAATTATTAAAGATGAATTTTCAGATGATATGCCAAGCGGCAGAGTTATGATAAACAATGTATCTATAACGGAAGCATTGGAATATAAAGAAAAGATTAAGAATATTGATGGAATTACTTCGGTTAGCTGGCTCGACGATATTATCGGTCTGAACACATTGCAGTCAGTTCCTTTGGAATTCTTGGATAAAGAAATTGTAGATTCTTATTATAAAGAAAACAGTGCTCTACTGACAATATCCATAGAAAGCGGAAAAGAGCAAGATACAGTTGCCAAGCTCTATGAAATAATAGGTAAAGATAATTCGGCATCCGGCGAAGGCATAAATCTTGCCGAGACACAGAATATGTCTGTATCAGAGGTGCTGAATGCAATGCTGATACTTCTTCCTATTGTCATATTTATACTTATCATCACAACCTCTTCATGGGCAGAGCCCTTGTTGTTTTTATCATCCATGGGCATAGCTATTGTTATAAACATGGGAACCAACATAATCTTTGGCGAGATTTCTTTTATTTCCAATACGGTTAGTCCTGTATTACAACTGGCTGTATCCTTGGATTATGCTATTTTTCTTCTCCATAGTTTCAATAAGCACAGACTTAAGACAGATCCTGAAACAGCTATGAAAAATGCAATAAAGGAATCTGTATCTACCGTAGCGGCAAGTGCATCCACTACCGTAATTGGATTTGCATCTCTTATGTTCATGAGATTCGGTATAGGAGCCGACCTCGGTATAACTCTTCTTAAAGGAGTAATTCTAAGCTTTATAACAGTTATGGTATTTTTACCTTCTATAGCTTTGCTCTTGTATAAGACTATTGATAAAACACGACATCGTAAGTTTATTCCTGATTTTAAAGGCTCAGGAAAGTTCATTATGAAGATCAGAATACCATTCTTGATATTGGCGTTGGTTATTGTGATCCCGGTTTTTTTAGCTCAGTCAAAAACCGAATTTCTGTATGGATTAGGTGATATTACAGCATCTACAAGAGCAGGAACCGATTCAAGACTTATAGAAGAAAAATTCGGTAAAGACAACATGCTGGTGCTTTTGATTCCCAAAGAAAACGTTGGTAAGGAAAAGGAGCTTTGCGATAAATTATCCGCTCTTACACATGTTACAAGCGTTATTTCCTATGAAACAAGTGTGGGTTCTATAATACCTCATGAATTTGTCCCCAAGGAAGCATACGACCAATTCTATTCAGAGAATTTTTCAAGAATTGTTCTGTACACTGATAATGGTGAAGAGGATAAGGCTGCTTTTGAAACAATAGAAACAATAACAGACATTGCGGATAAATACTATGACACTCATTATCTTACCGGTACAAGTGCTACTTTATATGATATGAAAAGTACCGTATCATCGGATACAAGACGTGTAAATATTGTGGCTATAATTGGAATATTCATAGTACTGCTTATAACCTTCCGTTCCATTAGTTTACCCTTCATATTAGTGTTTTGTATAGAAACCGCCATATGGATAAATCTGTCCGTGCCTTACTTTTTAGATAATAAGATAAACTTTATCGGATATTTAATAATCAGTACCGTACAACTGGGCGCAACTGTTGATTATGCCATATTATTTACCAATTCATATCTGGGAAGCAGAAAAGAACTGATAAGAAAAGATGCTATAATCAGTACAATAAGCAACAATCTTGTGGCTGTCCTAACTTCTGCAATTATTCTTGCATCAGCAGGATTCGCTCTGGCCATTACATCAAATAATCCTATTATATCCGAGCTGGGATTGCTTTTGGGAAGAGGTACTCTTCTGTCTCTGATGATGGTGGTCTTAGTGTTACCGGCACTGCTTGTATTATTTGATAAGATTATTAAAAAAACTACAATGAAAATAAATTGGAAATAGGAGGAAATTATGAGAAAGATATCAGCAATTATTTTAACTGCAATTATATTAATATCATCTGCTGCTCCCATTGCCACAGCCTCATCCTTTAAGGAAGAGGTGGTATATGGACTGCTGAACCATGACGGAAGTGTAGATAATCTCTATGTGGTTAACATTTTTCAAGGCGGCAGTATAACAGATTATGGCGATTATGATAAAGTTATCAACCTGACTACAAATGAACAACTGATACAAAACAATGATATGATTACCATCGATACCAAAGCCGACAGATTCTATTATCAGGGTAATCTTATCTCAAAAGAGCTGCCATGGAATATTGATATTAAATATTACCTGAATGATAAGGAACTGGCTGCTGATGCACTTGCGGGTAAAAGCGGTAAACTTAAAATTGCAGTATCAATTGGCAAAAACCCTTCCGTAAACTCTTCTTTTTATGACAATTTCGGTTTACAGATTGCTGTTTTACTCGATAATAAATTATGCAGTAATATTATTGCTGAAAATGCCACAATAGCTGAAGCGGCAGGCAGCAAGCAGATAAATTTCACCGTATTGTCGGGGAAACCATTTGAAGGTACTGTTTCAGCCGATGTGAAAGATTTTGAAATGGACCCCATATCAATAAATGCAATCCGATTGGCTTTTGATATAGATATTGACAGCAATGAATTTACAAACCGGTTTGGTGAGCTTATCGAAGGAATTAAAAGTCTTGATGAAGGTGCCGGTGAGCTATTATCAGGAATAAATGAATTAGCTGACGGATTATCAGAATATGCGGATGGAGTAAAAGCATTCAATAACGGAATAAAACAGCTCTCAACCGGGGTAAATGATCTGTATACCGGCATATCATCATTAAGTACGGGTTTATCAGAGCTTGTCAAACAAAATGAAAACATAAATAATGGTGCCGTAACAATACAGAACATGGCCTTTGATGCAATCAATGCACAGCTTCAGGGGATGGGTCTTGGATTTCCTGCTCTTACACCGGATAATTATGAAAGTGTTCTGTCCGGCATACAGGATCTTAACGTGCTTAAGCTTCAGCTCGACGGAATCGTACAATTTGTTCAAGGGCTAAAAAGCTATACAGATGGTGTTGCACAGCTAAATACGGGTGCAGATGAGCTTACCGAAGGAACCGGGAAATTCAAAGACTCCGTCGGCGAAATCACAGCATCATCAGATGCAATCTATGAAGGTGCTGTCAGAATACATTCAGGTATTAAGGAGCTTAGAGACGGTATGGCTGCCTACAAGGAAGGTACGAATGAGTTCAGGAGTAAAACCTCCGGAATAGATACCGGCATTGATGAACAGATAAACGAGATATTGGATGATATATTAGGAAGCGATGAAAGCCTTGGATCTTTTACGTCCGAGAAAAATACAAATACATCATCGGTTCAGTTCGTTTTAAAAACACCGTCAATTAAATTACCTGTCGTTGAGAATCATATTGATGCCAAGCCGGTAAAGCTTACCTTCTGGCAGAGATTATTAAAACTGTTCGGACTGTATAAATAAAAATATAAAAAAATCAATGCATGTAAAATAAATGTGGGTGTTGCCTACACCCGATATCAGGAATGAATATGAATTTTATCAGTATACTTTATGTGCTGATGGATTAATTGCTGCCGGCGTACAGACTCAATACTTGAATCTTACGCCGGTTGCTTACGTGAGTGAAAGTCCCTAACACTCTAAATTAATCCTTTGCAATAGCAATAAAAAAACCATCTTCCTGATGAGATATCCGCTTCTCACCAAAAAGATGGTATAGACACACTCTGTTTACTGCTGCAATTGCTTGTCCAGTACCTCAGCTGCTTTTGCGATAGCATCAGGTATCCCTGCTGCGTTCTTTCCACCTGCCTGTGCCATGTTAGGTCTTCCGCCTCCGCCTCCACCGACTAAAACAGCAAGCTCTTTGACCAAGTTGCCGGCATGTGCACCCTTTCTGACAGCCTCTTCACTTACCATTGCAACTAGGCTTACCTTATCGGGAGCTGTAGATGAAGCTAATATGACCACACCTTCACCTAATTTATCCTTTAATTTATCGCCCAGATTTCTTAATCCGTTCATATCCATATCGGGTACATCAGCCGCCAAAAGCTTTACTCCCGATACCTCACGAACCTGATTCATGACGTCACCTAAGGATTCGCTTGCAAGCTTGGATTTTAGCTTTTCATTCTCTGATTTGAGTGCTTTGATCTCCTCATGCAAACCTTCGATTCTGTCTGTAAGCTGTGACGGCTCGGCTTTGGCAGCCCTTGCGGCTTCATACAACCTGTTCTCAAGCTCCTTATAGTATGCAAGCACATTATGTCCTGTCAAAGCTTCTATTCTTCTTACTCCGGCAGCAATACCGGTCTCTGAAAGAATTTTGAATACCGCAATAGTTCCTGTATTGGATACATGCGTACCTCCGCACAGCTCCTTGCTGAAATCTCCCATGGATACAACACGTACTTTTTCTGAATATTTTTCACCGAAAAGTGCCATTGCACCTTCTTTTTTAGCATCATCAATACTCATTAGCTTTGTATTTACAGAAAGGTTCATGCTTATATGCTTATTAACAATATCTTCAACCCTGTTGATTTCATCATCGGTCATAGCTGAAAAATGTGTAAAGTCAAATCTGAGCCTGTCATTAGATACGAAGGAGCCTGCCTGCTCAACATGACTTCCAAGCACCATTCTCAGTGCTTTATGAAGCAGATGAGTCGCTGAATGGTTCTTAGCCGTATCCGCTCTATGCTCAGAATTTACCTTCAGTGTAACCTTATCGCTTACCTTCAGATTACCCTTTGATAATGTTCCGATATGACCAATCTTACCACCTTGAAGATTTACAACATCCTCTACCGTGAATTCTGCAGAATCATAAATAATAACACCTATATCAGCCAATTGACCTCCGCTTGTGGCATAAAACGGTGTCTCTTCAACTATTACTGTTCCTCTTTGACCTGTAACGAGTTCTTTAACAATCTCTGTCTCCGTAGTAAGAGCGGTAATAACAGAAGAATGCTCCAAGGTATCATAACCTACGAACTTTGATGTAAGATTATGATCAAGCTGCTGATATATTGTCTCTTCAGAGCCCATATAATTAGTGGTACCTCTTGCACTTCTGGCAGTTTCTCTCTGAACCTCCATGGCTTCCATAAAGCCCTTTTCATCGATCTGATAACCCTTCTCTTCGAGTATTTCCTTTGTTAAGTCAAAAGGAAAACCATAAGTGTCATACAGCCTAAATACATCCTCACCGGACAGTATTTTCTGATTTTTACTCTCCATATCCTTCTGCATATCCTGAAGTATGGAAAGACCCTGATCAATTGTCTTGCCAAACTTTTCTTCTTCAATCGTAAGAATCTTGAGAATATAGTCTTTCTTCTCTTCAAGCTCCGGATAACCATCCTTCGATTCTTCAATAACCGTAATTGCCAGCTTGGCCAAGAAGCTGTCCTTTATACCGAGTAAACGGCCATGTCTTGCTGCACGTCTAAGCAGTCTTCTAAAGACATAGCCCCTGCCCTCATTGGAAGGAATGATGCCGTCAGATGCCATAAATGTAACCGAACGGATATGATCAGTAATGAGACGAATTGATATGTCCTTCTTTAGATCACTAAGATACTCCACATCAGCTATCTCACAAACCTTCTCTCTTATGGCTTTCATAGTATCGATATCAAATATTGACTCAACATCCTGTACGGCAACAGCCAATCTTTCCAAACCCATGCCGGTATCGATGTTCTTCTTTTCCAGTTCAGTATAATTACCGTTACCGTCTCCGTAAAACTGAGTAAATACATTGTTCCATATTTCAATAAAACGGTCACAATCACAGCCCACTTCACATGTAGCCTTACCGCAGCCATACTTTTCGCCGCGGTCATAATAGATTTCCGAGCATGGTCCGCAAGGACCAGATCCTATTTCCCAGAAATTGTCCTCCTTACCCATGCGATATATACGCTCTTTTGCTATACCGATTTCTTTGTGCCATATATCAAATGCTTCATCATCCTCTTCATATACGGATGGATAAAGTCTGTCTTTGTCAAGTCCGATTACTTCGGTCAGAAATTCCCATGACCAAGCCAATGATTCACTTTTAAAATAATCTCCAAAAGAGAAATTTCCAAGCATCTCAAAAAATGTCGCATGACGTGAAGTCTTTCCGACATTTTCGATATCACCGGTTCTAATACATTTCTGACAAGTAGCCACTCTTTTACTTGGCGGTTCCTCCTGTCCCGTAAAATACGGTTTTAGCGGAGCCATTCCCGCATTGATTAAGAGCAGGCTGTTGTCATTTTGTGGTACAAGGGGAAAGCTTTTTAAAATCAAATGATCTTTGCTTTCAAAAAAATCCAAAAACATTTTCCTTAGTTCATTAACACCATAAGTCCGCACTTTTCATGCCTCCTGTTATTGCTTTAAATTTATCTGTTTATTTGCGACCGTCTCTGTCTGCCAGCTCTGTGGTTATGTCCTCCCAATCCAGTCCGCTCTGTACCATAAGCACCATCAAATGATACAGAAAATCGGCTATTTCATACCGCAGCTCTCCCGTTTCAGGATTCTTGGCCGCAATAATAATCTCAGCCGCTTCCTCACCGCATTTTTTGAGTATCTTATCAATACCCTTATCGAAAAGATAGTTGGTATATGAGCCTTCCTTCGGATTCTTCTTCCGATCCATAATTACATCATATACATCCTTAAGTATATGGTAGGGATTGCTCTTTCTGTATTCCTTCTCTAACAGACCGGTATAAAAACAGCTTTTACTGCCTGTATGACAGGCAGGACCTGCCGGAATAACCTTGGCAAGCAATGTGTCATTGTCACAGTCAAGAAACATCTCTTTAAGGTATTGATAATTGCCTGATGTTTCTCCCTTAACCCACAGAGTACTTCTGCTGCGGGAATAATAAGTCATTCTTCCATCTGTAATAGTCCTATTATAAGCCTCCTCATTCATATACGCAAGCATTAAAACCTCACCGGTTTTAAAATCCTGTGTAATAATCGGAATCAATCCGTCTTTATTTAACTTAAATTTCGAAAATGAAAGCTTGCTTTCAAATACGTTAACCTGAATATTTTCCTGTTTCAGAGCATATTTTGCTTTCATAATATTTTTATTAATAAAGAAATCTGTAGTAATTCCGACTACATTTGGGATCTGAAGTATGTCTCTTATATCATTACTTTTAAGACTGTCACGGATAATAACAGGTATCTGAGATTTGGAGACTTTGCTGATAAATGCATCTGATGCACTGTTATAATCAATAACCAAGGTGCCGATACCCAGACTTTTGCATTTTTCAAATATACTTTCATCCTCAATAAATGCTGAATTATCAATCTCAAGAAATAATTTACTCTCACCGAATCTGTTTGATATTTCCTTAACCAGCCCACCGTTATTAAGAAGTTCGTATGGCAGTAATATACCTGAAGCTCCGGTATAGTAAGCTTTTTTAGCATCCTCATAGCTTCTGATATAATAACCGATGATAAAAGGAATATCAATACTTCTGGCAATCTGCTTACACAATTTTAAAAACTCCTCCCCGGAGTGTTCATCCTTAGAGAAGTTAAATATAAGCAATTCGTCAGCACCCATATCCGAGTATTCTCCTGCAAGCCGAACTATATTATCGCCAACCTCACCTTCCGTATTTAACAGGGGTATTATCTTCTTATATGTCATTTTACATGACCTCCTTAAATCACTTCTCAAACATCTCAATAGCCTGCTTAAGATCTATTTTGCTCTCATAGAGTGCTTTTCCGATAATTGCTCCGTATACCTTACTCTCATTCAATAATTCCAAGTCCTTTAAGGATGAGATTCCTCCCGAGGCAATTATATTTAGTCCTGTAGCTTCAACCATTTCCAAGGTATATTGAACATTTGGACCTTGAAGCATTCCATCCTTGGCAATATCAGTGTATACAATTGTCTCTACACCCATGTTTTTCATCTCAAGTGCTAGGTTCACAGCATTATATCCGCTGAGTCGTTCCCATCCTTCAACAGCAACTATTCCGTCCTTTGCATCAATACCTGCTATGATGCGTTCAGGGCCGAATAATGATATGACTTCTTTCATAAATCCCGGATCTACAGCAGCCTTTGTTCCGATAATAACCCTGCTTATGCCAAGGCTAAGAATATTTTCGATATCCTTGATAGAGCGAATTCCTCCCCCAAGCTGAATCGGTATACTGACATTTGACACAATATTCTTAATAGCTTCTTCATTAACAGAATGACCAGCCAATGCTCCGTCCAAATCAACTACATGTATATAGGAAGCTCCATTTGTCTCCCATTCCTTTGCAACCTTATATGGTACATCCGAATATACCAATACATCCCGAAAACTTCCTTGTCTTAACCTTACACACTGACCGTTTTTAATATCTATCGCAGGGAATAATTTCATATTGAGCCCTCTTTCCAATTCAAAATATAGTATAGCAAGATATATTTATCATTAATGAACTTAGTGAAATTTATCTCTATTTATATTATTTGATTTGCTTTGTCGGCTTATCATCTAGATTATACCTTTGGTAGACAGAACGTCCTGTACTCTGGTGTCATATCCGCTGGCTTCATCCAATGCCTTGGCAAATGCCTTAAATGCAGCTTCCGCTATATGGTGGTTGTTTTCACCACTTAACATTTTAATATGCAGATTCATACCTGCGTTATAGGACAATGCATAGAAGAACTCTTTAATAAGCTCCGTATCTATATATCCTACCTTGTCATTATCAAATTTCAAATCATAAGAAAGGAACGGACGACCCGATAAATCGACTGCACAGCATATCAGGCTTTCATCCATTGGTATCATGCATGAACCATAGCGTCTTATACCTTTTTTATCACCCAAGGCATTTTTGATGGCTTGTCCGAGAGCAATTCCGGTATCCTCAACAGTATGATGGGAATCTACATATAAATCACCCTTTACTGTAAGCTTCATATCAAAAAATCCATGCCTCGTAAAGCTGTCCAGCATATGATTAAAAAAGCCAATGCCTGTTTCTATCTGAGAGTTGCCTTTTCCGTCTAAGTTAAATTCCAGCTTAATATCAGTTTCCTTTGTCTTTCGATTAACCGTAGAAGTCCTGCTTTCCATAATGCATCATCCTTTCTTTTGATTGATTTATGAAAACCTTACTGCAATAGAATTGGCATGGGCGGTAAGTCCCTCGGATTTTGCGAATGTTTCTATATCCTTGTGGATGCCTTCCAATGCTTCTTTGCTGTAGGAAATGATACTTGATTTCTTGATAAAATCATCTACGCCAAGAGGAGAAAAGAATTTAGCCGTACCATTGGTTGGCAGAGTATGATTGGGTCCTGCCATATAATCGCCAAGAGGTTCGCTGGAATAATCACCAATAAATATTGCTCCGGCATTTTTGATTTTAGTCATTACCATGAACGGATCCTTTGTCATAATTTCCAAATGCTCGGTGGCGATATCATTTGCCACCTCTATTGCCTCATCCATATCATCCGCTATTAATATATATCCATAATTATCAAGGGATTTCTGTATAATCTCCCTTCGGAAAAGTGTCATGAGGAACTTATCAATCTCCTCAGATACCTTTACTGCCAACTCTTTGCTTGTAGTAACAAGTATAGATGAAGCAAGTTCATCATGCTCAGCCTGTGAAAGCAGATCCGCAGCAACAAACCTGGGATTTGCTGTTTCGTCCGCAAGAACCAATATCTCACTTGGTCCTGCTATGGAATCAATGCTGACATGACCAAATACCGCTTTTTTAGCTAAAGCAACATATATATTACCCGGACCTACTATTTTATCAACTTTTGGTATACTCTCAGTGCCAAATGCTAACGCGGCTATAGCCTGTGCTCCTCCGGCCTTGTATATTTCAGTAACACCTGCTTCCTTAGCAGCAACCAGTGTACCCGAATATACTTTGCCGTCTTTATCGGGAGGTGTTACTATGACTGTCCTGTTTACTCCCGCAACCTTGGCAGGTATAACATCCATCAGAACCGTGGAGGGATATGCCGCTTTCCCGCCGGGTACATATATTCCCACCTTTTCAATGGGAGTAACCTTCTGTCCAAGTATTATACCATCCTCAGAAGCATCAAACCAGCTGTTTTGTTTCTGTTTATTGTGATATGCCTCAATGTTTTTTTTTGCCTTTCTGATTACCTCTATAACCCCGGCATCAATATCATTGTAAGCATTTTCGATTTCTTCTTCAGTGACTCTGATATTGTTCTCATTTATATCAAAATTATCGAACTTTTTAGTATATAAGAATAATGCCTTATCACCATCTTTTCGAACATCATTGACAATCTTATTAACTTTATCGGCATATTCTTCATATTGACCGGGGCTTCTCTTTAACAAATCTTCCATAATATTTTTCTTGGTAGTCTCATTTATCTCAATAATCCTCATATGCTTTCCTCCATAATATAATTCTTTAATCCGACTTGATTGACAGATATCCTTTTATATCTTTTATCATCTTTGATATACGCTCATGCTCCATCTTCATACTGACTTCATTAACGACCATTCTTGCGGATATATTACAGATCTCTTCAAGGATTACCAGTCCGTTTTCTTTAAGAGTGGAACCGGTCTCTACAATATCCACTATAACTTCGGACAATCCTACAATTGGAGCCAGCTCTACGGAGCCGTTCAGTTTTATTATCTCAACAGTCTGATGCTTCTTATTATAAAAATAATCCTTTGCCACATTAGGGTATTTTGTAGCTACCCGGATAAGCTCACCGTGGTGAAGAAGATCATGTGCCATATGAGGTCCGGCAACACACATCCGGCATTTGCCGAAGCCCAAATCCAGAACCTCATACATTTTTCTGCCTTCCTCAAGTAATGTATCTTTACCCACGACTCCTATATCTGCAGCACCGTATTCTACATATGTAGGCACATCATTAGCCTTGGCAAGGAAGAATTTAAGCTTCTGCTCTTCGTTAACAAATATAAGCTTTCTTGATTTCTTATCCTTTAATTCTTCGCATGTAATACCTATCTTTTCTAAAAGACTTAGGGTATTATCCGCCAATCTTCCTTTGGCTAATGCAATTGTAATATATCTCATAATATTCGTCCCTTCATTAATTATGAATAAGCTCCTTAATGTTCACTGTTTTCTTGCTGCCGCTTTCTGCTTCCATAAGTATAAAATCCTCATCACTGTCAATATATAATAAGCCGCCTATATTCATGTTCTTCATATAGGTTTGATAATCCTCAATATTCACTCCATCTTTCGACAGCTGTAGAATTACATTGTTTCCTTCCTTACGAAAATATCCCGCCAGTTTTATAGCTGATTTTCTATAATCCGGAGTGTATATAATAAGTGTATCGGAAGAATCTATCTTAGGCAAAAGCTTTTGTCTTCCCAATGCCAGCATAAGGTTATCAATTTCAATCGCAAGACCTATAGCAGGACAATCCTTTCCAAACTGACCGACAAGATTATCATATCTTCCGCCTGTTACTATCGCTTCTCCTGTCTTATAGGTGTAAGCTTTAAATATAAGTCCTGTATAATAATCATATTTACTTAACATACCAAGATCAAAGGATATATACTTTTCAAAGCCATATTCCGTCATAATGTCATATAGCTTCTCCAGTCGGTTTATCGCCTTAAGGGCACGAGGATTTTTTACAACTCCTTTGGCATACTCAAGTATCTCCAGATTGCCGAACAATTCAGGCAGTTTTAAGAACATATCTTCAAGCTCTTTGCCAATGCTCTTGTTAATTATGATATCTTCCATGCCAAACATATTCTTGTTTTCAATCATATCCTTAAGTTTTGATATTTCCTCATGATTCTCAAAGCCGGCCTCTTTAATCAGGGTTCTTAAAAAATCCGCATTGCCCAGCTCCAGTTGGAAATCCGTAAGACCCGAATTAAGCAGGCATTCTACAGTGATAGCAAGCATCTCTGCATCAGCATCGACACTGTCATCATTAAACAGCTCGGCACCCAGCTGTGTAACTTCATTTAATTTTCCCTGATAAGTGGTGCTGTTGATATATGTATTACCAATATAACAAAGACGAATAGGAAGTTCTTCATCCTTGTAATATTTTGCAACACATCTGGCTATAGAAGGGGTAATATCCGGTCGAAGCACCATGGTATTACCTTCTTTATCAAACAGCTTATACATATCCTTTGATGAAACCGTTCCCCGTTCATGATTGAAAATATCAAAGAATTCAAAGCTTGGTGTCTGTATATCACGAAATCCGTGACGCTTAAGCACCTCATGCAGATTGTTCTGCAGGAGAAGCTTAACGGCACATTCAGTATTATATATATCTCTTACACCTTCCGGAGTATGGAGAAGCTTATCTTTCATGTTTTCCTCCATTTCAATGATTTGTTGTAAAATATTATTGGGCATCGGACATAACACATTTGTCATCACTTTTATGTGGTAACGTGATAATTCGCTACCATGCTAATGTTCTAAACATTATAATTTATATGTTTATATATGTCAATATAAAAAAATAATTTATGTATTATTCTCCCTACTGATCAAATCTCTCTGAAGCTGTTCAAGATAATGGATACATACACCATTCATAATTTTTATCTGATAGGACGGGTCTAATTCATCGAATCTGATGCTTTTTCGACCGCCCTCAAGGGCTCTCTTCCAAAAGTATGCCAATTCCTTATAGGGCATATAATAATATGTCTCATGTTTTTTAAAATAAATAAGCAGGAAAGCCACACCGTTCTGTTCTTCAAACTCATTCATGAATAACAGCTGATGCTCGTGAACATTGTTCAGACTAAAAGTATCACCGGCACACTCCTTGGCATCAAAGCATACCGGAATTCCCTGTACTACACCGATATAATCCACAGTACTCTTCTGCTCGAAATATGCCAGACTGATTTGTCTGCTTTCCTTATCAATATTAATCGGAGTTATAGGCGTGGGAATCTTCTGAATCAATGCCAGCTTCTTTTCTCTGTATTTGCTGTTAGTAATATTAATCATTTCCTCAAGCATTGATCCGCGAAGTCCCCTAGATTTCCACGATGCCATATTAATGCCTCCCTGCTGTGTTATTTATTTTACTCCTAAATACTGCAGTGTCTGTTCATTTAAGACAAATTATTCTGTTTAAACAAATCTCTTTTTATAATATTAAAAATCTCAGGCTCAGGTGCCAAAAATTCCTTATCTGACAAATCGCTTAATGGTCCCAAAAGCTGAGGGAATACATACCGGTAAGCATGAAGAAGCTGAGTCTTGAGTCCGTATTTTTTTAAAAAGAAACTGTTAACCGTTCTGTCCCCGTATTTGTAATCTCCAATAATGGGATGTCCTATGCTTGAAAGATGTGCACGAATCTGATGAGACTTGCCTGTAATCAGCTTAACCTGTAATAATGTAAACTCATAGCTGTAAGCCAGAGGTTCATATTGTGTAACGATATAATTGGAATTTCCAATCTGCTCCGTTGTTATGACAACCTTGTTGCTTTGTGTATCCTTAATCAGATAACCTGCAATTTCTTTCTTATCAAATATCTTTCCCTTTACAATACACAGATAGTACTTTTCAAGCTTTCTTTCTCTGAGTATCCTTGCCATCTCCTGTAATCCCACAAGAGTTTTACCTGCGATTATAAGTCCGCCGGTATTACGATCCAGACGATTACAGATACCCGGTCTGAAGCTCTGAAGCTGCTCATGAGTTATCTGCTTCTCTGCAAGCATATATGAAATAACATGCTCTACAATAGAGATATCGCTTCCTGTTGACTTTTGAGAAAGAACTCCTACCGGTTTGTTTATGATCAGAATATTATTATCTTCATATATAATATCAAGATAATATCCTTCAACAGCGGTATCTGTCCAAGCTGAGAATTTGCTGATTGTATCATCGGCCAGATACAGTTTTATCTCATCCTCAGGTTGTACAATCTCAGAACCCTGTGCCTTCTTACCGTTTAAGACTATGTTCTTTTTTCGAAGCATCTTATATATAAAGCTTTTTGGCACTTTATTTAGAATTTTCATCAAGAGCTTATCCAGCCGTTGTCCTGCCTGATTCTCATCAACAATAATCTGTTTCATAATAGCCCCATTTCTTTAAGGTAAAATCTCATAAAACGAACGAATATAATAGTCAGCCAGACTTCTTTTCTTCTTTTCATCATTTTCAGAGAATTTATCATGAACGGCACAAACCTTCATGTTTGCATTCTTTGCAGCCATTATTCCTTGAATAATATCTTCAAATGCCAGACATCTGGAAGGTTCTACGTCCAAATCCTCAGCAACCAGCAGGTATATATCGGGAGCCGGTTTTCCCTTCTCTACCTCGCATGAGGTTCTGACAGATACAAAATAATCTCCTATGTTATGCTTATCAATAATCAGATCCACCAGTTCCCGCGAATTACTGGTTGCGATTCCTGCGGGAATTTTATTTTCACGCAGGTAATCCAAGAACTCACTGACACCTTCTTTTAGCGGTACTTCATGCTGATATTTATCACGTGCCATTTTATTCCAATCACTTTTAATCTTTTCAAGACTGTCAGGAATATTAAACTTTTCTTTGAAATATCTCGCTGTTTCTGAAAAGCTCATTCCTTCGATTTTACCCTGCAGATCCGTTGGAAACGATAATCCGAACTTTGCAAGATATTCAATATCTATAGTTTCCCACATCCACATAGAATCAACAAGCGTACCGTCCAAGTCAAATATTACTGCATCAATGTCTTTTAACATGTTTATATCTGCTCCTTCTTCTGTAATATTATGTTTTCAAGGTGTCTAACCTCATCTGTTGTTAACCTACGATAATCACCGGGATTAAGCAAAGGATCAAGAATAAGTCCTCCCATTGATATCCTCTTTAGGTATATAACCTCCTTACCTACGGCCTTAAACATCCGTTTTACCTGATGGTATTTACCTTCATATATGGTTAGATTTATTTCAGAGATATCATCAGATAATATAATGTCAAGCTTGGCAGGAAGGCACGGCTTATCTTCTCCTATGGATATCCCCGATGAAAATGCATTCACGTCATCCTCAGTAACTCTTCCGTTAATCTTGGCATAATAAACCTTCTCGATTTTATTCTTAGGTGACAGTAAACTATGAGCCAGTTCACCGTCATTAGTTAGTATTAAAAGTCCCTCCGTATCCTTATCAAGTCTTCCGACAGGAAACATATCCTTACGCTTTTTAGTCGTGATAAGATCCAATACCGTCTTATAATGCTTGTCCTCTGTGGCTGATACAACTCCTGCCGGCTTGTTAAGCATATAATATATATATTTCTCATATATTATCTTCTGACCATCAAATGTAATCTTATCATCAGTACTGACCTTAACCTCAGGCTTTAAGCAAGGTGATGAATTAACGGTTACTCTTCCTTGCCTTATCCATGATTTTATTTCACTTCTGGTTCCGATATTCATATCGGCCAGATATTTATCAAGCCTTAACTGCTTATCCATTACATCCATCTCCATGATGTCCTCCATGACATGCATTTCCAATTCGGTTTATCTGCTTATCCATTATATCAATCTCTATTCCGACATGTCATTAGTTAACTGCTTATTCAATGGTTCGACTACCGCTGATTACATCCATCTCCATCCCGGAAGATACATGTTCTTTAATGTGCTGTTATTCAGCTTGCCCCAGCCAAGAGGATAGCCGTCCACTGTAATCAGCTGCCAACCCTTGGGATTATCCGAATCTACGGTTATAGTTTCACATTTCAGGTAGCTTACGGCTTCTGTACCTTCAGATGACAGATTTATAACAGATTTATAATCAGAAGGTTTTAAAGCCATCGCCAGAGCCTGAGACGGCTGGAACCTTTTTTTCTTCATCTCCCCAAGCAGCAGTCCCTGTCTAAGTGTTCTTAGACCTTTCATATCTTTATAGCATTCAGGAACCATATATACCCGCTCATTCTGTATTAATATTCTGTCTTGACTGATAAGGCTGTCAATATCTTTAAACGGTATAATATCTGAAAGGAATTCAACTGCTTCATCGGATATGATATTTTTATTTTTGTTAGGATATACTATCCTGTCCTTATCTTTGAAGCTCTTATATCCTGAGCTGTTATTATCTAAGCCGTTATATTCTCGGCTTTTAAACTTTAAGCTGTTATATCCTTCATTTTTATGTTCAAAGCTTTTATGTTCCAAGCTTTTATTTTCTGTGGTGTTACATTCCACGCCATCTATGCTCTTGTCCGTATAACTCCTTAAGTCCTTTTGAAGCAAGGCTATAAAATGCCCTTCTCCTTCGATTTTATGAGGCCATAATCTGACACAATGTCTAAGCTCATCCGGTCCGCCAACCCATTCAGGCTTACCCCGGTCAAAACTGTCAAATGATATGCCAAGCTTATGTTGCTCCTCTTTGCTTGGCAATGCATTTATAAGATGGATATCCGGACATTCTTTAAGGAGATACGCTATTGTTCCCTCATTTTCTTCGGGAGAAAAGGTACAGGTCGAATAAAGCATCATGCCACCGGGTTTTAGCATCTTGGCTGCGAATATAATTATTTCCTTCTGTAATTTGTTATAATACTCAACTCCGTACTGTTCCCAGTTTTTTATTACGGCAGGGCTTTTGCGAAACATACCCTCACCGGAGCAAGGTGCATCAACGAGAATTTTATCGAATGCATTATTAAAATATTCTGACAGCTTATTAGGTGCCTCAGACAATACTAGGGCATTCGTAATACCGAACAACTCAATATTCTTAAGCAAGGCCTTAGCCCGGGAATTGCTGATATCATTTGATACAAGCATTCCCTCTCCTTTAAGCTTTGCACCCAGATCAGTACTCTTTCCTCCGGGAGCTGCACATAAGTCCAGAACCATATCTCCCGGTTCCACCGGAAGAAGACTTGCAGGTGTCATCGCACTTGGTTCCTGTATATAGTACAATCCTGCATGATAGTACGGATGTCTGGCAGGCTGCTCTTTCGTATCATAGTAATAACCATTATTCACCCAAGGTATTTTCCTAACAGAAAAAGGACTAAGATGCTCAAATTCTTCAGGAGACAGCTTTAAGGTATTAACCCGCATCCCACCGTAATAAGGCTTACGATAGCTCTGTAGAAAATCCTTATACTCTTCCCCCAGCAGACTTTCCATCCTGTCCTTAAATTTTTTTGGCAAATTCATATATACACCATCCATCATCTTAGGCTCTGAGCCCTATAGCGCTGTGATAACAAATCAAGATCCCTGCTGAATTTTTCAAGTTCCTCATTATCACCATTTTGGTATATTCTAAAGAATTCATCTTGAATTTTTATGACATCCTGCTTGTTTGCAACCTTATAGAGATTTTGAATATTTGTAAGTATGTCAGCTACTATGTTGGCCTTAACTGTAAATGATTTCTGAGCATCCATAATCTCATCTCTGACCTGGCTCATTTCCCTATCCAGTATAAGAATAGCTTCTGCAGCTGATGTAAGACGTTCTCTAATATGCTCAGGTATATTTTGTTTATACTTATATTGCAGGGAATGCTCAATAGTCGCCCAAAAATTCATGGCCAGTGTTCTAATCTGTATCTCAACCTGAATTCGTTTTGTTCCTTTAAGAGTCTCAACATCATAATACACGTTCATATGATAAGAACGGTATCCGCTGTCTTTTCCTTTTTCAATATAATCCTGCTCAGCCTTGATAATCATATCCGAACGCTGTCTGATTATATCCACTACCTTATATATATCCTCGACAAATTGACATATAATGCGGATTCCGGCTATATCATCAATTTCCTCTTCAATATCATCTAAAGAAATATTTCTTTTATGGGCTTTTTCAAGAATACTTGAGATAGTCTTAACTCTGCCTGTAACCAGTTCGATAGGAGAATATTCACCGACATTACGGTATTCTTCAATAATATGATTGAATTTAACCACCAGTTCATCAACTGCCAAGGCATACGGATCAAGTATTTCTCTCCATAAACGTATCTCCATAGATTCACTACCTCCCAAAACACCATAATCAATACAAAATACCTATACCCTCATAACATAAAAATAATTATTGCCCAATAACTCTCAAATATCATTGTATCAATAAATTACCATATGAACGATATATTTATTCTTCAAGATATAGCAAAATCATGGATAAAAGAGTGAAACCTGCAGTTTCTGTCCGTAATATCCTGCGTCCAAGCGAGATAGGACGAATATTATTCTCTATGGCAAACTCCACTTCAGATGCTTCAAATCCTCCTTCAGGACCAATAATAATTCCGGCAGTTTTACAATCCCTTAATTTCTCTAAAGCCTCTTTGGTATCCTTTATACCTTTGGCATTTTCATAAGGCAGTACAGCCCAGTCTAATTCCTTCGCATAAACAATAGCTTCATTAAAGGACATAACCGGTCGTATCATAGGAATAATTCCTCTGCCTGACTGTTTTGCAGCATTTTCAGATATGGCTTGCCATCGTAATAATTTCTTCTCTTCCTTCTTATAATCAGTAATTCTCACAACAGACCTTGCCATAGTTACAGGAACAACCTCATGAACGCCAAGCTCAACCGCTTTTTGAATAATAAGCTCCATCTTGTCACTCTTAGGAAGCCCCTGAAATAAGGTGATTCTTACCGAAAGCTCAGAATCCGAATCCTTAGTATAATTAACATCAGCAATAACCTCATGATCACATACACTATTTATTATACAATAACAATCATTTCCTTGTCCATCACAAATTATAATCTCATCACCCGGCTTCATACGAAGAACATTCTTAATATGATTAACATCCGAACCTGTAACCGTAATTTTACTCAATTGTATCTGTTCTTTATTTACATAAAAACGATGCATATTATTCTCCCTGTATCTGTAATGGTGACAGGCACCATTAAGAAAATGTTAAATGTTTGTAACAGTGCCTGTAATGGTGACAGGCACTGTTACGAAAGTGTTAACAAATAGATGTTATATTTAATATCATGTGACAATATTGTAATTAAACTGTAATGGTACAGGTACCAATGGTACCCGTACCATTGGTACCTGTCACCCTTATTATAATTCTTTTATCGTAATATTACCACTTCCTGTTGAGACATTATAAGTGCTTTTAGCTTTGTTCGATAATATCGGGAAATCAGAGGTGCATTTCCCTGATATTGTACTATACCTGATCGATATCTGTTCGGATTTTGGCATAGTTACGTTAACATCACCTGAAAAAGAACTTATATCTAACGCTTCAGGAACAATTCGATTAATGATTTTGACTCTTCCCGATGTACTCATTACCTCTATTTCTTCTGATTCACCATCAAAATCAAATGTTCCGGCTACTGTACTGCAGAATACCAATTTGGAAATGAGCTTCATTATATTGACATTTCCTGAGGTTGTATTAATCTTAAGATTCTCGGCTTCTACATTATCTACCTTTGTTTTCCCTGAAACAGAATTAATATCTATTTCATCTGCTTTACTATCTTGCATAAACATAAAACCGGATGATGTACTCATAGTAATTTTATCTGAGTTTATGTTGTAAATATCACAAGCACCCGATACAGTAGTAATATCAAGAATATTAGAATTGATATCTTTGGCGTCTACAGATGCGGAAGCTGTTATTATTTTACATTCCTTGAGATTCTTCGAAAGTTCAAATGGAATGAATACCTCTAATCTTTTCGATGTCATTTTATCATTTTTTTTGAAATTATATGAACAGAATTTTATCTTCAGCTTGCCAGAGTTCACTCCATACTCCATAACCTCATTTGCCTTTAGGTTTCTTGGTGCGTATTCTACTAGAGTAATATTGCTTCCGTTATACGGTATTATATTAACCTTTCCGCTAACCCAATCTACATCAATGGAATTTATGTCTTTTGCTTCGACACTATACCTGCCTTTCTCTTTATATTTTATAAAAAAATTCTGAATATTGAAACTAAAATTATTTTCTGTCCCACCCAAACCTAAACCGGATGCGACCCATATAACCAGACATGCAAATACAATAAAAACAGCGGTCCAACATATTATCTGTATTAATTTATATTTATTCATACTCTACCTCATCTCCTAATTAATAAAAAAACATTTATTAATGCTTCAATAGCTATACCGGCTAAAAAAATAATCCAGCTAACACTCCATGCATATGTTGTGAAGCTTACTATAAAGTAGATAGCTGCTATTATACTCCATAACGCAAATGATATAGATATCCTAAGAACCTTATTATCATATTTATTGGTCTGCCATTCCTTAAATTCTGCCACTATTGTTTCCTCCGTTCTATAGAATTTTTGTTTTTTAAGATTGTTATATATTAATATGCCGGTAGCTAACATGATCATTGCAATAAAACCGACTAAGCCATAAAATATTCTATTATATTGCAGTGATAATATGATTGGTATCAGTGAAAAAATATACACCATAACTGCTACAGATGTAAATGCAGCTGACTTTTGTATGCCTGTATCAGACAGCTCTTTAATGGTCAGATCCATATCATATATTAAGCTGCTTACATCACCAATTCCTGAAATTACATTATTAAATGCAGTTTCCTCTGTTTTTCCGCTCTTAAGTAAATCCTGATATTTTTCATAAAGATTCTGTATCATCTCTTCTTTAAGTTCCACTATGCTTTTTGTAAGCGGTACATCTTTAAAAAGACTATCTACATATTTTCTAAGTCTTTCCTGCATCATTATACTCCCTCCACCTTAATTAGACTGTCAATCATTTCTTTAGCACTATTCCACTCTTTTATCAAGCGATGATAGTTTGACTTACCACTTTCTGTAATCTTATAGTATCTTCTTCTGGCTCCCGTATTCTCATCTCCCCAGTATGAATCAATTAAACCTGCCTTTTCCAAACGTCTGAAGGCTGAATACAGTGTGGCTTCTTTTAATTCATATTTACCTTTCGTTCGCTGCTGAATCTCCTTATTAATCTCGTACCCATAGCTATCATGATTATACAGTTGGGCAAGTATAATGGTTTCAGTATGCCCCCTGATTAAATCTGATGTTATAGACAACAAATCACCTCCTGGTTGTATATCATATAGTATGCTATATTATATTCCAATATACCTCGCCTGTCAAGGTATTATTTCAAAAAAATTTGGAAATTTTTCATCATTCCAAATTTAAAACCAGTATATTATGGTCTGGGGTTCAATAACGATTGACAATTATTACGTAAATGTTAACACATAGACATTTTTGTTAAAACTTTTGTAATGGTGACAGGCACCATTACAAAATTGTTACAAAAGATACCCAGTCTCCCATTCTGTTTACCTCAAGAATGGTAAAGTGATTTTTCTCAAGTGATGCCCTTACTTCATCTTCTTTTGTACAGATAATACCGGAGCTGATAAATATTCCGCCCTTCTTCATGTTTTCATGAATTACGTCTGACAGGGGTATAATAACATCAGCCAATATATTTGCCACAACAAGATCATAGGTCTGCTTTCCGATACGGGCACGAATTCCCTGATTATCTATTATATTGCCTGTTGCAAATCTTACTGTATTATCAGGAATATATTCTCCTTTTTCCAAATCCCATTCTTTAGCATTGATATGATTTGTTTTCGCATTTTCAACGGCTGTCTGTGTAGCAATAGGATCTATATCAATTCCAAGTACAGCGGATGCTCCCAGCTTATAGGCAATTATTGACAGTATTCCGCTGCCGCTGCCTGCATCAAGAACAATATCGCCGGATTTGATATATTTTTTTATGCCTAGAATACTTAGTTTGGTTGTTTCATGAGAGCCGGTTCCAAAGGAAATACCGGGGTCAATATTTATCACCAAATCATTCGGTCTGACGTCGGTAAACTTCTCCCAGACAGGTTTAATAACAATTGTATCGTTAATTCGAAACGGCTTAAAGTATTCTTTCCATTTATTAAGCCAGTCCGTATCATCGGTTTCTGATAATGTAATTTTTTTGCTTCCCACATTAATAAAATCAGATAATTCATCTAATCCTTCTCTCAGACTCTTCATCAGATAATCAATATCATTTGAAGGGTCTGCATAAAAGCTTATCTTAGCCGAATTGTCATTTGGCTTCAAAATAGGAAGGATATCAATGAACATCTGATTTTTTTCTTCTTTAGTAAGAGGAACATTATCTTCAATTTCAATTCCTTCAATACCAAGTTCTGAAAGCATATAGCTTATTAAATCTACCGCTTCAGTTGTGGTATCAATAGTGAATTTTATCCATTTCATTCGAATTATCCTCTACTCTTTCATTTCCAAAATTTTCTCTTGCTTTTACTGTTTTCCTGATTATCAAAAGAATCAGGATTATTGCCTTTCATGGCTTCATCGAACTTTCTCAATAATTCCTTCTGTTCAGCAGTAAGATTAGTAGGCACCTGAACCACCAAAGTTACATAATGGTCTCCACGGATATTCTTATTGCGTAATGTTGGGACACCTTTTTCTCTTAAACGAACCTTAGTATCTGTCTGTGTTCCGGGTTTAACTGTATATATCACGTCACCATCCACGGTACTGATTCTAACATCTCCGCCCAAAACTGCAGTGGCATATGATATCGGAGCTGTTGAATAGATATCATAGTCTCTCCGTTGGAAAATAGGATGTCTGCTAACCTCAATATCTACGAGTAAATCTCCTCTCGGACCACCGTTAATTCCCGGTTCTCCTTTACCACGTATTCTGACACTTTGACCGTTGTCAATACCTGCAGGAATAACAACCTGAATTTTTTTCCTGGTAGTAATATATCCGCTGCCATAACAATCAGAGCATTTTTCTTTAATTATTTTTCCTGCTCCTCTACAATCAGGGCAAGTCTGTATATTCTGCGACATGCCAAATAAGGTCTGTTGTGTATATATCACCTGACCTTTACCACCACATTTTTGACAGGTTTCAGGACTTGTTCCTTGCTTTGCTCCGGTTCCATGACAGGTACTGCACTCATCCTTAAGATTTAAATCCAATTCTTTTTCAGTACCAAATACGGCTTCATTAAAGGTTATTCTGACAGATGTCCTTATGTTGGCACCTTGCCTTGGTCCGGTATTTGCCCTTCTGGAACGGCTGCCAAAGAGATCACCAAAAATATCTCCACCGAAAAACTCTCCGAAGATATCTCTCATGTCAAAATCTGTAAAGCCTGCTCCTCCTGTTTGGTCGAATGCCGCATGACCAAACTGGTCATATTGTCTTCTCTTATCCGGATCACTTAATATGGCATAAGCTTCAGATGCTTCCTTAAATTTTGCCTCTGCATTTTTATCTCCGGGGTTAGTATCAGGATGGTACTTTTTTGCTAATTTTCTATATGCTCTCTTTAATTCGTCATCTGTAGCGCTTCTACTGACACCTAAAACCTCATAATAATCTCTTTTTTCTGCCATTTATCCTTCACCTTTCGAATTATTCGCAACTATCCGCGAATAAGCAGATTAGTCCAAGGCAATCAGCACATTTTATGTGACACATAATATGTGTCACAATAAAATGAGATGATCGACTTGGATAAGTGTAAATTGGTTCGGCAAGCCGAACCTTAAGCGAGAAAACCGTAGGTTTTCTCGCTACTAATCTGCTTATTAAGCAGGTTTTCTCGCTACTAATCTGCTTATTCACCTGACAAATAAACTAGACCTCTTTATAATCTCCGTCAACTACATCACCTTCATATGTCTGTGTCGTATCCGAACCGCCTGCTCCTGCCATATCAGGACCTGCACCCTGTGCACCGCTTTGCTCATAAAGCTTAGCAAATAACGACTGAGCATCATTCATAAGCTTATCTTTGGCTGATCTGATATCTTCAATTTCACCATCGCTCATAACTTCCGGATTAGTCTTTTCAAGAAGCTCCTTCAAACGGGCAACGTCTGCTTCAACAGTTTCCTTATCTTCCGGACTGATCTTATCTCCAACCTCACTTAAGGCCTTTTCAGTCTGGAATACCATTGAGTCTGCTTCATTTCTTAAATCAACAGCTTCCTTACGCTTCTTATCCTGTGCTTCATATTCAGCAGCTTCCTTAACTGCACGTTCTATTTCATCCTCAGAAAGATTAGAGCTTGCAGTAATAGTAATATGCTGTTCTCTGCCTGTGCCAAGGTCTTTTGCAGATACGTTTACAATACCGTTTGCATCTATATCAAATGTAACCTCAATCTGAGGAACACCTCTTCTTGCCGGCGGAATTCCATCCAGACGGAATTGTCCTAATGTCTTGTTGTCCTTGGCAAACTGTCTTTCACCCTGAACAACATGTATATCAACTGCTGTCTGATTATCAGCAGCTGTAGAGAATATCTGACTCTTCCTTGTAGGAATTGTTGTATTTCTCTCAATCAGCTTAGTTGCTATACCTCCAAGCGTTTCAATTGATAAGGATAGAGGTGTAACATCCAGTAGGAGAATATCTCCTGCGCCTGCATCTCCTGCAAGCTTACCACCTTGAATTGAAGCACCGAGAGCAACACATTCATCGGGATTTAAGCTCTTTGAAGGTTCCTGTCCTGTTAACTGTTTAACCTTATCCTGAACTGCAGGTATACGTGTAGATCCGCCTACCAAAAGCACCTTCTTAAGGTCTGAAGCAGAAATGCCTGCATCCCTTAAAGCGTTCTGTACAGGTATAACCGTTCTTTCTACAAGATCGCTGGTCAATTCATCGAACTTGGCCCGTGTAAGATTCATATCAAAGTGCTTGGGACCATCCGAGGTAGCAGTGATAAACGGAAGGTTAATATTCGTGGTTGTTGCCGAAGACAATTCAATCTTAGCCTTTTCAGCAGCTTCTCTCAGCCTCTGCATAGCCATTTTATCAGTAGACAGATCAACGCCTTCAAGCTTCTTAAATTCGTCAACCATGTATCTTGTTATTCTCTCGTCAAAATCATCACCACCGAGCCTGTTATCACCGGAGGTTGCAAGCACCTCTATTACTCCATCACCTATCTCAATGATTGATACGTCAAATGTACCGCCACCAAGGTCATAAACCATGATTTTCTGCTCATGTTCATTATCAAGACCATATGCGAGTGCGGCCGCCGTAGGCTCATTAATAATTCTCTTTACATCAAGTCCTGCAATCTTACCTGCATCCTTTGTTGCCTGTCTTTGAGCATCATTAAAATATGCAGGTACAGTAATAACCGCTTCAGTTACTTTCTCTCCAAGATAGCTTTCAGCATCCGCTTTTAGCTTTTGAAGTATCATTGCTGAAATTTCCTGTGGAGAATATCTTTTATCATCGATCTTTACACGAAAATCAGTTCCCATATGTCTTTTTATCGATGAAATGGTTTTATCTGCATTTGTAACCGCCTGACGTTTTGCCGGTTCACCTATCAAACGTTCACCTGACTTTGTAAATGCAACGACTGACGGTGTAGTCCTTGATCCTTCTGCATTTGCAATAATAGTAGGTTTTCCGCCTTCCATAACTGCAACACATGAATTTGTGGTGCCTAAGTCAATACCTATTATTTTACCCATTAAAATTCCTCCTAAATAATTAAGTAATATTTCTTTATAAAATGTAATTCAAATAAAAATGCTGTGTTAGTATTGTGCTAGTTAACGACTTTAACCATACTGTGTCTGACTACTATATCGCGATACATATAGCCCTTTTGATACTCTTCTGAAATTATATTTTCACCGAGCTTCTCATCCTCACCATGCATAACAGCATTATGATAATCCGGGTTAAACTCTTTACCAACTGCTTCAATAGCCTTAACCCCTATTTCCTCCAAGGTCGTCATCAGCTGTTTATATATCATATTGAAACCTTGAACCAACGGGCTATCCTTATCTGCTTCATTTACCGAGCTTAGCCCTCTTTCAAAATTATCAATTATAGGCAATATCTTCTCGATAGTACTCATTACTCCCATATCAAACATTTGAGCTTTTTCTTTTTCGGTACGTTTTCTGTAATTATCAAACTCAGCCATGCTCCTCATTAGTCTGTCATTCAATTCCATAATCTTCTCCTCTTTGGCAGCAAGCTCTTTGCTCTTACTGCTTCTTGGAAGTGCTTTACCGGTCTTTGAAGGAGCTGCTTCATCTTGAGATGTCTCCTTTTTGTCTTTGTCATCCGTATCCTTTACAGCATCTTTGTCTTTTTGATCCGGTATGTCTTTGTCTTTTTGACATTCTTTCCTGCTCGCTGCTTCGATGTCATCTGAAAGCTCATCTGTTTTTTCATCCTTAGACGCTTTGGAATGCTTCTCTCTTTCCTCCTTCTCCATGGCTGCTTTTATGACCTCGATAGTCTTATCCACATCCTTCAATCTATTTTAACCACCTTTCATAACTATGTTTTCTTCTTGAATATGTCATCTAATTGAACCATCAAATTCTGTAAAGTACCTACTACTCTTTCATAATCCATTCTCTTAGGACCAATGATTCCTACCTTGCCGTATACACCCTCTTCTATCTCGTAAGTGGCAGTAACAACGGAACAATCCTTCATCGCCTCTATAGGGGTCTCATTTCCGATATATACTTGAATTCCTCTGGTTTCTTCATCATCCATCTTGTCATGTATAAGATCGGACAGAAGCTTCTTTTCTTCAAGTGTATACAACAGCTCTGAAGCCTTCTCAATATCGCTTAATTCAGGATATCTGAGAATATTGGTGGCTCCTGAGGTAAAAATCTTAAAGTCATCCTCTTCATTAACCGCCTGAACTATGGCATCCAGAATAAAATTCACAATATCTTTATATTCTCCCGCCTGTTCCTTCATCTTTGAGATAATAGGCAGATTTATCGATGATAAATCCAAGCCTTGGAGAAATGTATTCAGAACAATATTCAACTTCAGTATTGTTTCTTTATTTAGTGGTGATGCAACGTTAATTATTTTATTCTTCACAATATTCTTTTCAAACACTATGACAGCTAAAAGTTGGCCATCTTCAATTTCAGTAAGCTGAATGAATTTTACTGTCTTTTTATATTGTGGTGTTGTAACCATAGTTGTATAATTCGTATTCATTGCAAGAAGCTTAGCCACTTGCTGCAATAAGCTTTCCAAACGATCCGCCTTCTCAATAAGAATATTTCTCATATTATCAAGCTCTTTGTTCTTATCAAGAAGCAATATATCAACATAAAGACGATATCCCTTGTCAGTGGGAATTCGTCCTGCAGATGTATGAGGCTGAAGAATGTATCCCATATCTTCAAGGTCAGACATTTCATTTCTGATAGTTGCCGAGCTTAAGTTAAGATCCGTTTGCTTTGCTATAGTTCTGGACCCAACCGGTTCACCTGTTTCCAGGTAATTCTTAATGATAGTCTGCAAGATTTTTAATTTTCTATCATCAAGCTCGTGCACTTTCTCACCTTCTTTACATATTGTTTTAAACAGATAATTAGCACTCACTCGATTAGAGTGCTAACATCATAAATAAAATATCACTAATAGATAATTTTGTCAAGAATAAATTTCACTTTTATCGAAAAGAAATTCTGACAGTACTCTATTACTGACATCTATCCCATAATCAGTTAACCACACAGCATCCTTGTCAATTATTATTAATCCCTCATTCTTGAGACGAAATAATATATCACCATATATTTCATCAATAGCCACACCAAATCTGCTAAAAAATTTTGATTTACTTATTCCCTTTGTCTTCCTAAGACCAAAAATCATAAATTCTTCTATCAGCTGACTTTTTGTTAATGAAATCATGTCCCTTCTGATACCATAAAAATCATACAATAACACATTTTTATCCACATCTGCCATGTTGGTTGACATAATATTATTATGGCAATATAAAGCAGCATCCTGGTACTCTTTTAATGAATTTGTATTATTGAATCTCGTGTTTTCAATAAACGAAACAGAGCCAATACCAAATCCAAGATAAGGTATCCCCTCCCAGTAAGCCATATTATGCCTGCATTCATATCCTTTCTTCGCATAATTGGAGATTTCATACCGCTCATATCCATACTGCAGAAGTATTTCTTTGGTTCTTCTGTATATTAACAGTTCAATTTCTTCTGACGGAAGATTATCCTTATATTCTCCGTCAGGTCCATACTTCTCATAAAATGGTGTTCCCTCTTCAATCATCAGACTATAAGCGGATATATGCTTGGGATTTAACTTAATTATTCTATATAGCGTCTCTTCCCAAGACTTAAGATCCTGTCCGGGTAATGCCGACATAAGATCTATATTTATATTATTAAATCCCAATTCAACTGCAAGCAAATAATTCTCTTCAAACTCTGAATATGAATGTATTCTTCCAAGGAGCTTAAGCTCATGCTCATGTGATGACTGTAATCCAAAGCTAAGTCGGTTAATTCCGACATTCTTATAGTCCGTAAGCTTAGAGGCATCAATTGTTCCCGGATTCACTTCAATAGTAATCTCCCTGTTTTCATCCGGGACAAAATCAAAAACCTTTCCTAACTCCTTAAGCAGCCGTACAATATATTCGGAATTAACACATGAGGGTGTTCCGCCCCCAATAAATATTGAAGAAACAATATAATCATGTGTTCTTCCTTCGTAGCTTTTTATTTCCTTATATAATGCTTCAAAATATGATTTTATACTCTCTTCATCCGAAGGTCCTGATAAAAAATCACAGTAATCACATTTTTTTGCACAAAAAGGAACATGGACATAAAGTCTCAGATCCTTTTTCCATGTTCTTTGCTCTATAGAATAATCTTTATTCATTATTCACCTCATTACTGTGCATAATCTCTGAACAGATATATTATGCTCTTATATCACAGTATGCTTAATTATCATCCAGCTTAAGTACACTCATGAAGGCTTTTTGAGGAACTTCAACATTTCCAACTTGGCGCATCCTCTTTTTACCTTCCTTTTGCTTTTCCAAAAGCTTTTTCTTTCTAGTAATATCGCCGCCATAGCATTTTGCCAGTACATC
This sequence comes from Clostridiales bacterium, assembly GCA_012837605.1. Taxonomy (GTDB): domain Bacteria; phylum Bacillota; class Clostridia; order Lachnospirales; family Lachnospiraceae; genus Mobilitalea. The sequence continues at coordinate 30,651 of DUQV01000152.1, forward strand.
CTTACGTACAGCCTTGACCGTCTCTCTGGCTATTATCTTGCTTCCAATCGCCGCTTGAATAGGTATTTCAAAAAGATGACGCGGAATTTCATCCTTAAGCTTCTCACAAATCTTTCTTCCTCTTTCATATGCTCCGTCAGCATGAACAATAAATGACAGTGCATCTACCTCCTCACGGTTTATCAGAATGTCCAGTTTAACAAGATCCGACCTGACATATCCTTTAAACTCATAATCAAGGGAGGCATAACCCTTTGATCTTGATTTTAAAGCATCAAAGAAATCATAAATAATCTCATTTAGCGGAAGCTCATATTTTAATATGGCACGCTTCTCCTCCATATACTCCATTCCAAGATAGATTCCTCTTCTTTCCTGGCATAGAGTCATGATCTGTCCTACGAATTCTGTCGTAACCATAATCTCTGCTGATACAAACGGTTCCTCCATATAATCTATTAATGAAGGATCAGGCATATTTGTCGGATTGGTTATCTCAATAACTTGTCCGTCAGTTTTATGAATCTTATATATTACACTGGGTGCAGTGGTAACCAAATCAAGATTATACTCCCTCTCCAGTCTTTCCTGAACTATTTCAAGATGAAGCAGTCCCAGAAAGCCGCATCTGAAACCAAATCCTAAAGCAACAGATGTTTCAGGCTCAAATTGCAAAGAGGCATCATTAAGCTGCAGCTTTTCCAGCGCATCTCTAAGATCCGGATACTTAGCTCCATCAGAAGGGTACATGCCGCAATATACCATTGGCAGCACCTTCTTATAACCCGGAAGCGGATTGGCACATGGTCTTTTCGCGTCAGTTACGGTATCGCCGACTCTGGTTTCCTTAACATTTTTTAACCCTGCTGTGATATATCCAACCATTCCTGCTGTTAATTCATCACAGGGAATAAATCTGCCGGGTCCAAAGGTTCCAAGCTCAATCACTTCGGCGGTTGCACCGGTTGCCATCATTTTAATTTGTGTGCCTTTCTTTACAGTACCTTCCATGATTCTGCAAAATATAATGACCCCTTTGTATGAATCATAAAGAGAATCAAATATTAATGCCTGTAAAGCATTGTTTGGATCTCCTTTCGGAGCAGGAATCTTAGTAATAATCTGTTCAAGCACTTCTTCGATATTTATGCCTTGCTTGGCCGATATCAAAGGAGCATCATGGGCTTCTATACCGATAATATCTTCGATTTCGGATATAACACGCTGCGGTTCTGCACTGGGCAGATCGATTTTGTTGATAACAGGTATAATCTCAAGGTCATGATCAAGAGCCAAATATACATTAGCTAAAGTCTGAGCTTCAATCCCCTGAGCTGCATCAACAATAAGAATAGCGCCTTCACAGGCGGCAAGACTTCTGGATACCTCATAGTTAAAATCCACATGACCGGGGGTGTCAATTAAGTTAAATATATATTCCTCACCGGACTTAGAACGGTATATCGTTCTGACGGTTTGTGCCTTTATCGTTATTCCTCTTTCTCTTTCCAGATCCATATTATCTAAAACCTGCGACTGCATCTCCCTGCTTGTAAGCAGTCCGGTTTTTTCTATTATTCTATCTGCTAAAGTCGATTTACCATGATCAATATGTGCTATTATGCAAAAGTTTCTTATTTTGCTTTGGTCTAAACTCATGTTAATCCTCCTGTGTGAATTTATCACTTCTATCTTACTGTCCTTTTAGAACTGCGTCAAGTATTTCCGCAAAGGGCTCCATAGCTTTTTTTGCAGATCTTAGAGTGTTTTTATGGGTGCCCAATTCTACAAGAAGACTCTTTGGTCTTACATCAAGATTATATCTGTAGTCCTGAAGATAATTCTTATAAAAAAGCCCGGGATACATCTTTAGTCCTTTCAATTGCAGCTGCAAAGAAAAAGACAGATTATCCTGCAGATTAGGATTATCCAATCTTGTAATAGGACCGTTTTGATTTCTGCTTAGTCCGTTAAGCAGCATGATTTGTGCTGTCTCCTGTCCTTCTATTACTGTAGAACGCTTTTCCGCTCCGTCCCTATGCAAATCAATAACAACTTCTATACTTGGATTTTCCTCAAGTATCTTTAATACACCTTCTCTGGCATATGTATACGCTTTGTTTCTGTCAAGCTTGCCATCTACAAGGTCATAAACACTCTTGTCATGTATTACATTATATCCATATTTCTCTGTCAAAATCTCGGCCAAAAGACTTCCTATTCCAACTACAGAATCCTCAGGTTCCTGCTTTCTGCTGTCCAGATAAGCCTCCTGCGAATGAGTATGATAAATCAGTATCTGCGGTTTATCATTCGAAGTCTTAATCGTCATATCCTTCTCAAGCAAAACTTTAGCATCGAACAGTTCATCAGTAATTCTGGTGGCCGAATCTACTATATAAAAATTCCTTATAAGAAAGCTGACATCATTAAGCTGATTTAATGTAAAAGGAGTTCCATCATGGCTTTTCATTACTCCGATGACTCCTTCATCTCCTCCATATCCCAAATCAAAATCATTATAATATAAATCTCCGTCCATAATACTAACAGGCAATTCCTGCAGCCTGCCATGTAAGCTTCCGCTTCCTTCTATGTATTCTATGTAATTGTCTGACTTTAAAATTGCGCCATTTGTTAATATGTATTCCTTAGTCAGCACATTTGAATAATTAATATAATTTATCTTACTCTTGGATTTCTGACTCTGAACCTCAACAACAGCCCTCTGTGCCGGTACATATTTATCTTTAGGTCTCCGGGTATCTGCAGATACAAATCTGTGAACCTGATAGATTCTTGAGATCATATATACAGGAAAATGATATAAGTTCTTTTCTTTTTCAAGCTGATAACTTAATGTACCAGATCCTTTATTAATAATATTCACAAAAATCTCTGATATCATATCCGAAGAAGTATTTGCTTTGGCTTGGTTTATTCCATCAGAAAGAAACACAGAAAAAATGCATATCAAAAAAAATACAGATATTATGATTATGACTATATGAAATCTGTTATTACGCATTTTTCTGTCCCTTAATAGATAGTCTCTCATTTCTGCTCCCGGACTCTGAATTTTATTGACAAAAAGCCTATTTAATTATATTCAGACAGCCTGTTTTTAGTACTAAGCCGTAGCAGAGCTAAAAAAGCACGTATTGAGAGCCTCAGATATTGTAAAGCTGATCTGCTTTACCAATTCATCAATATTTTTAGGCGTTACGAACATATTATACATCTGCGAACTGTTAAC
>DUQV01000153.1 GCA_012837605.1 Clostridiales bacterium
AAATAAGAGCTGATATTAAGAATGTGTTAGCTATGCTAAAGGATTCTGAAAGTGATGCAAAAGAGCTGACCAAAATGGCTGATGCAGCCATAGACAGAGTTCATGAAATGATTTTTAAAGAAGAAAACATATTATTCACTATGGCATTAGATACATTAAGTGAAGATGAATGGCTAAAGATAGCCAATGAAAGTCATGAGCTGGGATACTGCATATATGAGCCAAAGAAAGAATGGAAGCCTGCCAGGATCAATGTAGAAGAAAAGACGAAGAAGGAAAGCGGGAAAGAAAGCGAGAAGAAAAACGAAGAAGAAAGCAAGATAAAAAGCGAGAAGAAAAACGAAGAAGAAAGCAAGATAAAAAGCGGCAAGAAATCCGACACCGTACAGGCAGGAGATGTATCCGGCAGCGGCAGCGATTATATCAATTTTGAAACCGGTATCCTGTTAAAAAAAGAAATTGAATTAATGCTTAATACAATGCCTGTAGACATAACATTTGTTGATAAAGACGGCATTGTAAAGTACTTCTCACAGGGCACGGAGCGGATATTCCCAAGGACAAAGGCTGTTATAGGAAGAGCCGTAACAAACTGCCATCCTCCGGCCAGTGTTCATGTTGTAGAGAAGATAGTTGAGGATCTGATGTCGGGTAAGAAGGATCATGAGGATTTCTGGATCAAGATGAAAGATATGTATGTCTTAATTCGTTATTTTGCAGTAAGAGATAAGGACGGCAATTATGTAGGTACCCTCGAATTTACCCAAAATATTGCACCTATTAAAGAAATTGAGGGAGAAAAAAGGTTAATGTCAGAGTAATTATTGACAGTCATCGGTTTTAGCACTATTATTATCTTATTACCTTGGTTTTGCTGTTATTGACTCTAGGAATACTGACTTTTTCTGATGCGTGGACTGACAGCTGGATTAATCGGATAAAAAAGAGGAGATTAGCATGAGTAATGTAAAGATTGTTGCAGACAGTACCTGTGATTTATCACAAGATTTACTTAATGAATATGATATAACTATGATTCCGTTAATGATTTCAATGGGTGAGATTACAAAAAAGGATATTGTTGAAGTCACTCCTGATGAATTATACAAATGGTCGGACGAAACAGGACAGACTCCAAAGACAGCCGCACCGACAATAGGAGATGCATTGGCTATACTTGAACCATTTATGAAAGAGGATAGGGATATCATATTTTTTGGAATATCAGAGGCTATGTCTGCTACCTGTAACGTAATAAGACTGATTGCTCAGAATACGGGGTACAAAAGGCTTTTTGTCGTGGATTCCAAAAACTTATCGACAGGAATTGGTCTTCAGGTGCTTCGTGCTGCAGCCATGGCTAAGAATGGTGCTTCTGCCGAGGACATTATAAAAGATAATAATGATATTAACAGTAAGGTAAGAGCGAGCTTTGTTGTTGATACTCTTACTTATCTTCATCGAGGCGGAAGATGCTCCGGTGTTGCTGCACTTCTGGCAAATACCCTTAAACTTAAGCCTGAAATTATCGTTAAGGACGGCAAAATGGATGTCGGAAAGAAATATAGAGGAAATATCAAATCAGTACTTGGCAAATATGTTCAGGACAGAAGGGAACAGCTTTTAAATGCTGACCCCGAAAGGGTATTCATTACACACTCAGGCTGCGACAGTGATACAGTAGAGGAAATAAAGAATTATATTGAAAGCTTAAACGTATTCAAGGAAATTCTTGTTACCCGTGCCGGAGGTGTAATATCAAGCCACTGCGGACCGAATACTTTAGGAATCCTGTATATAAGTAAATAGTAAATAAATGGTAACAGTAAACAGTAAATAGTAATTAGTAATTAGTAATTAGATAGTAAATTGCATTAAGTTCTGACAAGTTTAATATTTTATATTATATAATAGTGCTGCTTCATAATTAATAAGGACATATCTATATGTTTAATTAATTATGAAGCAGCATTTTTTATGCATATAAGCTCCGAAACGGCTTATAAAATATAAATATCTTATTGATCTAATTCTCATATTCACTAATAGATATTCGAAAATAAGGAAACAATTATTATAGCAAATATTACACAAGGAGGTTTCTAATATATGAAGGTAAATGGAAAGCATAATCCACAAGGCAAAGGCAATAAGCGGCTAGGCAGTATTCATCCTACGAATAAGGAAGGAACTGCCGCGTGGCAGAACTTTGAAGGCTTATATAAGGTTGACCGGGTGGGAAAACCCTCGGAAGAGGATGTCATAGACGCTAAGAATTGGGTAGATAACGGAAGCAAATTATAGAAGGAGCGTAAGAAGTGGCTAAAATAACGATGACATTAGACGGAAATACAGCAGCCGCATATGCTGCCTATGCCTTTACAGAGGTTGCAGCTATTTATCCGATTACCCCTTCATCCGGTATGGCTGAGTCTGTGGATGAGTGGGCTGCAGGAGGAAGAAAGAATATATTCGGACAAACGGTAAATGTCGTTGAGATGCAGTCGGAAGCAGGTGCAAGCGGAGCATTTCACGGTTCCCTGCAGGCAGGCACTCTATCTGCGACATTTACTGCATCTCAGGGACTTCTTCTTATGATTCCAAATCTGTATAAGGTGGCAGGAGAGCTCCTTCCGGGAGTTTTGCATGTCAGTGCAAGAGCCATTGCAACTCATGCCCTCAGTATATTTGGCGATCATCAGGATGTAATGGCTGTAAGACAGACAGGATGTGCCCTGCTTGCTTCGGGTTCTGTTCAGGAAGTAGCTGATTTGGCTCCTATAGCACATCTTGCCGCCATAAAAGGACGACTGCCTTTTGTGCATTTTTTTGATGGTTTCAGAACCTCTCATGAGATTCAGAAGGTAGAGCTTCTGGAATATAGGGACTATGGTGAGCTTATTGATATGGAGGCACTTAACTCTTTTAAGGAGCGTGCACTTTCTCCGAATAAACCGTTCTTTAGGGGAACGGCACAAAACTCGGATATATATTTTCAGGGTCGGGAGGCAGCTAATCAGTATTATTTTGATTTAGTTCATATTGTAGAAGAATATATGAATAAGATGGCAGAAAGAACCGGAAGACATTATCATCTTTTTGATTATTACGGTGCCCCAGATGCTGAGTATATAATAGTTGCTATGGGTTCAGTAACCGAGACAATCATGCAGATTATCGACTACTATAATAATAAGGGAGAAAAATATGGTCTGGTAAAGGTTCGTCTGTACAGACCGTTTTCGGTAAATCATTTTTTGGACACAATACCATCAACCGTCAGGAAAATCGCTGTTCTTGACCGAACCAAGGAGCCGGGTGCAGTAGGTGAACCGTTATATGTGGATGTGTGCTCAGCCTATAAAGACGCTACCAATCCTCCGATAATAGTGGGCGGAAGATACGGTCTGGCATCCAAGGATACGACACCTGCTCAAATCGCTGCGGTATATGAGAATCTAAAGAATAATCAGCCTAAGAATTCATTTACCATAGGAATAATCGACGATGTAACCAAAGCCTCCTTACACAGTGAAGAGGTTATAAATGTTGAGCCTGAGGATATGAAGGCTTGTCAGATATGGGGTCTTGGCTCAGACGGTACGGTTGGTGCAAATAAACAGGCCATCAAAATAATAGGTGACCATTCAGATATGAAAGTCCAGGCTTATTTTGACTATGATTCGAAAAAGTCCGGAGGAATCACTGTGTCACATCTGCGTTTCTCAAGCCATCCGATCAAATCATCTTATTTGGTAAATAATGCGGATTATGTAGCCTGTCATAACCCCTCTTATGTTTATAAATATGATCTTATCGAAAGCTTAAAGCCGGGTGGCATCTTTGTTCTAAACACACAGTGGGATGAAAAGGAGATCGA
>DUQV01000154.1 GCA_012837605.1 Clostridiales bacterium
ATATAATATAGATATAAGCTTAAAGGATATCTCATTATTGTCACAATATGCAGAAAATAAATATGTAGGTGTAAATTGCGGTATTATGGATCAATTTGCTGTGGCTATGGGGAAGAAGAACCATGCTATATTCCTGGATACCACTACTCTTCAATATGAATATGCACCGCTTAATCTTGGCAATTGCAGGATAGTTATTGCTAACACTAATAAAAGGCGGGGTCTTGGCGATTCAAAATACAACGAGCGAAGAAGCGAATGTGAGGAAGCCCTAAGAAGATTACATATTGTGACAGATGCTGATACTTTGGGTGATTTGACCAACGAAGAGTTTGAATCTTATAAGGAAGCTATTAAGGATGATATTTTAATCCGCCGTGCGAGACATGCTGTATATGAGAATCAGAGAACGATAGAAGCTGTTGAAGCTCTTAAATCAGATGATTTACAGAGGTTCGGCAAATTGATGAATGAATCCCATATATCCTTAAGAGATGATTATGAGGTTACGGGTCATGAGCTGGATACTTTGGTGGAAGCCGCTTGGGAGCAGGAAGGAGTTATAGGTGCCAGAATGACAGGAGCAGGCTTCGGGGGATGCACGGTAAACATTGTACATAATGACGTCATTGATTCATTTATCGAAAATGTAGGGAGGATATATAAGGAAAAGACCGGACTGAAAGCAGATTTCTACGTAGTAGAGGTTGGAGGAGGTCCCGGCAAAATTTAAGAGAAGTCGAAGAATGCCGCAGCACGGATGTGAGACGATATCTGTGTTGTGGTATTCTTTGACTGTCTTTTCTTTTATAATAATAAACGGTTGATATAATAATCATATATGATAAAATGAAATAAATGGAATATATTAATTATTCCGATATTACGTATTACAATAAAAAATATGCAGGGGAGAGTCTATGAAAAACTACAAAAATTTTAAAGCGGCAATTTATTGTCCGGTTAGTAATTTGATCAGTATAACCGATTTTGAGGAATTCGGTCGCAGGTTTGATGAAATTGAAAAGCATATTAAGGTTAGCAAAGTTTATCTGGAGACCTACCGTCATGGAACAAAAATAGAAAAGGACCAAATAGAAAAAGCCATCCGCTTCTTTAAGCAAAGGGGTATAGAAACATCCGGAGGTATTACTACCGATTGGGTGGATGACGGTGAGGGCGGATTTAATCCACTGTGTTATACAGACCCTGCCATGAAAGATATGTTGACTGATGTGGTGGAATTCACTGCATCTTTATTTGATGAAATCATACTGGACGATTTTTACTTTACAAACTGCAGATGTGAGTCATGTATAAATGAGAAAAAAGATCGTACATGGGCACAGTTTCGTATAGAGCTTATGAAGGAAATATCTGAAAAGGTTATAATCGGGCCTGCAAAGAGAGTTAATCCAAAGGTGAAAATGATAATTAAATATCCAAACTGGTATGAACATTTTCAAGATGCCGGCTATAACCTTGAGGATGAATCAAAGATTTTCGATGCCATATATACCGGTACGGAGACCAGAAATCCTACATATACAC
>DUQV01000155.1 GCA_012837605.1 Clostridiales bacterium
ATTATAACACTGATATCAGCTATATTTATCTGGTATATGTTCTCGGTTCTGCAAAATCAAATAAAAGAAAATACTAATATCGAAAAAACATATGACGAGTTCATGACCATGATGGATAATGATGAGATTGAAGAGGTTATCATTGACGGTGACAGAATCATCTTTATTCCCAAAGTTCAGCCTTACAGATACGACATAACATATTATACCGGTAATCTATATGCTGAAGAGCTTAACAGCCAGCTGCAGGAAGCTAATGCAAGATACGGACTGAAATATAGCCGGAAGGTTGTAGATAACCGGAATACGATTCTGGAAAGCATATTGTCAATGGTGCTTCCTTTTATATTGATTTATGTTGTCATGTGGTTCCTGTTTAAGGCCATATCAAAGAACAGCGGCGGCGTAATGGGCTTTGGAAAAAGCAATGCCAAGGTATATGTGGAGAAATCCACCGGAGTAACCTTTAAGGATGTTGCCGGTCAGGAGGAAGCAAAGGAATCGCTTACAGAGATTGTTGATTTTCTTCACAATCCTACGAAGTATACCCGAATCGGTGCAAAGCTTCCGAAAGGAGCTTTGCTTGTAGGACCTCCGGGAACAGGTAAGACGCTTCTTGCAAAAGCAATAGCCGGCGAAGCAAAGGTTCCGTTCTTTTCTCTGACGGGATCGGATTTTGTGGAGATGTTCGTAGGTGTAGGAGCTTCAAGAGTAAGAGATTTATTCAAACAGGCACAACAGCATGCTCCCTGTATTATATTTATTGATGAGATAGATGCAATAGGAAAAAGCAGAGACAGTCACTATGGCGGGAGTAACGATGAAAGGGAGCAGACGTTAAATCAGCTTCTTTCCAATATGGATGGCTTTGACTCCTCGAAAGGCTTGGTGGTACTGGGTGCAACCAACCGACCGGAGGTTTTGGATAAAGCCCTTCTTCGTCCGGGCAGATTTGACCGCCGTATAATTGTAGACAAACCGGATCTTAAAGGAAGAGTAGATATATTAAAGGTTCATGCAAAGAATGTTCTTATGCATGATTCCGTTGATTTAGACGCTATAGGAAGAGCAACCAGCGGTGCAGTGGGTTCAGATCTTGCGAATATGATTAATGAAGCTGCAATACTGGCGGTTAAGAAGGGTCGTACTGTTGTAAAACAGGAAGATCTGCTTGAATCTGTAGAGGTGGTTATAGCCGGTAAGGAAAAGAAGGACAGGATATTAAGTAAAGAAGAAAAAAGAATAGTTGCATATCATGAGGTTGGTCATGCATTGGTAACGGCATTGCAAAAGAATGCTGAACCCGTACAAAAGATAACCATTGTTCCAAGAACAATGGGATCTTTAGGATATGTTATGCAGGTGCCCGAGGAAGAAAAGTACCTTATGTCTAAGGATGATATACTAACCCGCATTATTACACTGTACGGCGGCAGAGCTGCTGAGGAGCTTGTATTTGGAACGATTACAACCGGGGCTTCTAATGATATAGAGAAGGCTACCGGTCTTGCAAGATCTATGGTTACTCAATACGGTATGTCTGAGAAGTTCGGACTTATGGGACTTGAGTCTATAGAGAGCAAATATCTTGACGGAAGACCGGTTCAGAACTGCAGCAATGAAACCGCCGGAGAGATTGACAAGGAAGTTATGAGAATCTTAAAAGAGTGTTATGATAAGGCACGCAAGCTGCTGTCAGAAAACCGGGATGCATTGGATAAGATAGCAGAATATCTTATTGCCAATGAAACCATTACCGGTGAAGAATTCATGAATATATATAAAGAGGTTAAAGGTGAGGATTTGACTGAGACACAAACAGATGTACCGGCAGATTCAAAGGATGAAGACGGTAACGGGAATCCAAAAACAAATAACGACAAAAATTGAGCAAAGAATTGAGTTGTGTATATAAGCAAGATAGTATAGAATAAAGAAGCAAGGGACAATATGGTTACATTTATGTAATATACGAACAGAGAAAGGAAAAGGGAGTATGAAGCTGTTGCGAAAGAATTTATTGCTGTTATTATCAATATCAATATTATTATCGTTAAGTGCATGTGTAAAAAAAGACACACCGACAGATTCCGGAGAACAGACAAAGGTTGATGATACTGTAGTAAACGATGACAGAGATGAAAGCGAATCAACACCTGAAACAAAGAAAGATAATGACATAATGGATGACAGAAGATTAACCTTGGCCAAACTGGCTGCCAAACCTTTAAATGAGCTTACAGCTATTGAAATGGCCCGTGTGATGGGTAATGGAATAAATCTTACAAACACCATGGAAGCCTGTAGTGTTGACAATCGTATTCCGAATCGTGACCCTAGTATTTATGAAACAATGTGGGGACAACCTATTACCACTCAAGAGATTATAGATGGTATGAGAGCTTCGGGTTTTAAATCCTTACGTATTCCTGTTGCATGGACCAATGCAATGGATTTTGAAAACGGTGACTATACAATAGGAGAAGCTTATCTTGACCGTGTTGAGGAAATAATTAATTATGCTTTGAATGCAGATATGTTCGTTATGATTAATGATCATTGGGATCATGGCTGGTGGAGCATGTTTGGTCATCCGGAGCAGGAAGTTCGTGACAAAGCTATGGAAATGTATATTTCCATGTGGATACAAATTGCAGAAAGATATAAGGATTATGATCACCGCTTACTTTTTGAATCAGCTAACGAAGAGCTTGGAAACCGATTAAATGATGTTACTGTTTTCAGCCCGACCGGAGGCACTCTTACAGAGAATGAATGTTACGAAATGGTTAGAATTATCAACCAGACCTTTGTTGATACGGTAAGAGGAACCGGCGGTAACAATGCCGATCGCTTTTTGCTGGTTAAAGGTTACAGCACTGACATAGAGAAAACAGTGGATAACAGATTCGTAATGCCGACAGATTCAGCGGAAGACAGACTGCTTTTGGGTGTTCATTATTATAATCCCTGGAGCTATTGTGGAGATACCGCAGGTGTAAGTGCATGGGGAACTAAAGCAGAGGTTGAGACGATGCACAACCTTCTTGCCAAGTTGACGAAATTCACCGATCAGGGCTATGGTGTTATAATCGGTGAATGGGGAGTCCTTGACAATGTGGGCGAGGACAGATATGATTACTATTTTAATTTCCTGAATTTAAACGCAAAATATGGTTATGTTCCTTTCCTTTGGGATGGAGGCAACATATACAGCAGGACCGAATATAAAATTCGTGCCCGTAACAATGATGATGATGCTATTGACAAGATTAAAAACCTATTGAAAAATCACGATGTAAGTACACTGGCAGACATGACTATTGAAGAAATTATAGCCAATGCTGAAGATAATCTGGTATTGGCACTTAGAAAAGCAGAAAACAAAGCGCAGTTTGTCTATGGAGATGACGAGGCATATGCATGGATTATGATTGCCAGCGGCGACTGGGGTGTGCAGTACAGTGTCGGTGACAAGTATGAACCCAACTCAAAGCCGGCCGGACTTATCGCAACAGATGTTGAGGTTACAGGACCGGGTACTTATAAAGTGGCACTGGACATGACCGGAACCGAGCAAGGATATGCAAATGGTATTGCATTTTCAGCTGTGGGTATTGTAAATGCTGAAAAATTGTGGCCCGGATATTTTATGGAGATTACTGAGATTCTTATTAACGGTGAACCGATTGAATTCGGAAAACCTTACACTACCAGTGATGACGGTAATACCACCAGAGTTAATCTGTATAACGGCTGGGTTGGCAGCCTGCCTCCGGAAGCCAGAACTTTGGATGGGGATCTGTCTGATGCTACGCCTATACCTTTGGAAAACCATATAAACACACAGATAGAAACCATCGAGGTTACATTTGATTTTATTGAAGGATAAAGATAAGCAATAAATATTACTAAACTAAAAGCTTATTACCTCTTTAAATCAAGTAAGACATACTAATATCAGGAATAAAAAGAAGAGCAGACAGGGGTTTTTTACCATTGTGCATCTGCTCTTCTTTTTCTTTACATTGTATAATAATAAAGCTAGAATTATATACATATAGATCATGTACTTATCACAATAGGAGTGAGCATATTTATGTTTAATATAGAAGAAGAGCTTAAGCTGCTGCCGGATAAACCGGGAGTATATATTATGAAGGATAAATCAGACAGCATTATCTATGTTGGGAAGGCGGTTGTTCTTAAGAACAGGGTAAAGCAGTATTTTCAAAACAGCCGTAATCATACTGCTAAGATAAGGCAGATGGTGGAGCACATAGACCACTTCGAGTATATTGTAACAGATTCAGAGGTGGAGGCTTTGGTTTTGGAATGCAATCTGATTAAGGAGCACAGACCAAAGTATAATACAATGCTTAAGGACGATAAAACATATCCTTATATCCGTGTTACTGTAGATGAAGCCTATCCAAGGGTGCTTTTCACCAGAGAGATAAAAAGAGACAAGTCAAAGTATTTCGGACCATATACCAGTGCGGCGGCTGTTAAGGATATTATGGATCTTTTAAGAAAAATATATAAAATCCGAACATGTAACAGAAACCTTCCGAAAGATATCGGTAAGGAAAGACCTTGTTTATATTATTATATGGGACAATGTGATGCACCTTGTCAGGGATTTATTTCACAGAAGGAATACAGAAGAAATATAGATCAAGTTATTGAATTTCTTAGCGGTAATTATGCCCCTGTTGTAAAGATGCTTGAAGAGAGGATGAATGAAGCTGCCAAACAGATGGAATATGAAAAAGCGGCTTCTTATAGGGATCTGCTGGGCAGTGTCAGACAGATTATGAATAAACAGAAGATTACTCATACAGACCGGGTTGACAGGGATATTATTGCTTTTGCCAGGAGTAAAGACGAGGCTGTTGTACAGACCTTCTTTATCCGTGAAGGAAAGCTTATTGGAAGAGATCATTTTTACCTGACAGGTGTTGAGGATGAAACTGACAGTCAGGTAATTACCAGCTTTATAAAACAGTTCTATTCAGGAACACCTTACATCCCCAAGGAAATTTTCTTGGAAACAGAGCCTGAGGAAGAGGAAGTGCTAGGTCGGTGGCTTAGCAGCAGAAGGGGACAGAAGGTGTATCTTCATGTGCCCAAAAAGGGCGGTAAGGAAAAGCTGGTGGAGCTTGCCAAGAAAAATGCACTCCTTATACTTAACAAGGATGCTGAGAAGTTAAAA
>DUQV01000018.1 GCA_012837605.1 Clostridiales bacterium
ATGAGAAAGCATCATGAATTGCATCAGTTATTTCAATATCCTGATCTGACAGAAAACCTTCACTCATCTCAAGAGTACGTACTCCACAGCGTTTCATGGTTTGATAAAGCTTAATATAAGGCATCTGCTCATTGTTTATACTATATTCCTCCTGAAACATCTCCCTGTCATATAATGCCATGGTAAATGCCTGAATATAGTAAAGAAAATACTGCAAATAGCCCGGGCATATATCTGCATCAATTTTATTTATAATATAGTATGACACGGCATATATTTTTGATGCCATAATTTTGGAAAGAACTGCTTTTCTACTTTTTCTGAAAGCGACATTGGTAAGGCTTTCCTTTCTTTTCAGCAGTAAATCATAATAAAACTCCGGGTTATCCAATAGTCTTCTTAACTTGATGGAATACTCGTTAGTTGGAATATCCCCTTCCATGTAGCGAATAATTGTGGTCTCTCCCCAACCAAGCAATTTAGCTAATGGCTTCTTTCCAATACAATATTCATCAAGTATTTGCTTAATCTCGTCAACCGTTATAACTCCCTCATTGTTAATATCGTATCCTTTGAACCTCATTTAAAATACTCCTTACTCATAATATCTGATATATTGTAAAATTTTCTAATATATAGTATCACTAAATATACAAATTGTAAATAAAACCTGCAAAATTATTTAAAAAAATTAAAACTTTCTAAACTCATTCAAATCATGAACTATAATCTTAAATCCTCTTATAAGCCTGTCAAACATCCCAATTCTATATAAATTCACAATAACCATCCCGACAGGAACACCGATAATCATTCCAATTACACCATATAACCGATAACCGATGTACAAAAACACAAGTGTACTAAGAGGACTTATTCCTATACTGTCTCCAACCATCTTAGGCTGAAGTATCTGCTTTATTATTTGGCACGCCAGATATATTACAATCAATCCAATAGCTCTAAAATAATTGCCGGAAAGCATATCCACCAGCGCCCAAGGCCAAAGTACCGCACCCGTACCGAAAACAGGAAGAAAATCAAGAAAGGCAATACCCAAAGCCAGCAAAAACGAATATGAAACCCGCAAAATTTCAAATCCAACAAACATTACAAGACCCAGCACCAGCATAATTTTAAATTGAGCCTTAAAGTAACCCCCTACTGCCTTGCTGAAATTCGTATATATAAAGCGCCACCCATCAACAATAGAGCTTGGGAAAATATTACGCAAACCGGCTGTTATCTCGTCCTTTTTTGCAGTAAAGAAATAAGCCGATAAGATGGTAACAATGAGTGTCAAAAAGAAATCCGCTATATTCTGTGCAAGATTACTTGCCACACTAAAGGTAAACAGATCTTCTTGTAACTCGAATTCCATCAGATTGCGGTTAATACTGTCAAGCACCTTACCGACAAATTGTTGGATTGGCTCCGGCATGTCATCACTCAATTTCCTCAGCTTAATTGACAGATTAGTAAGCTGCACTTCAGCCTGTTCAACGATATTCGGCAGGTCACTTGCAAGCTGCTTGCTCTCCCTAATCAGCATGGATATCAGCAAATACAGCACCCCCACAACAGCTGCTATGACTACAACGATAATAATAGCTGAGCTGTGTTTCCTAAGAATTTTAACCTTCTTTTCCATGAATCTGACAAGGGGGTTAGCAATCATTGCTACTATCCATCCTATCACAAATGGCAAAAAGAATCCAAGAAGCCTTGGAACCACAAATAAAATAACCAATACAGTTCCTATTGCTATTAATAGGTTAACTATTATCTTAAGATATTTATTTAGCTTTGCCAATACTTTAAGCCCTCCCAAATAGATTAATCCTATCTGCTGTCATCTAATATTATTGGTCAACTACATAATAACAAAATAATGCATACTTTTCCATAGTAAAAGTAAACTTTTCATCATCAGTCACAAATTTTACTGATTATCATATATTATTATTTGTTTTTCGCAGGACTCATAAATAGTGTGATAAAAAATATTATCGCTGCAATTATTACTACTGTTGGTCCTGTGGCTGTTCCCAAATAATATGACAGAACAAGTCCGGTTATTCCTGAAAATATCGCAACAAGAACTGAGAACAAATGGTACTCCCTCATATTGGAGGCTATGTTACGTCCCGCAGCAGCAGGCAGTATCAGCAGGGCATTTACTATCAGTATACCGATCCATTTTATAGACAGCATAACTATTACTGCAATCAGAATACTGAATGAATCCTCCAACAGATTAGACCTGATATTCTTGCTTTTTGCCAAGGATACATTCACTCCTACGGAGTGAAGCTTATTAAAGCTAAGAAACCAGTATATCATTGCAAATATAAATATAATAAACAGTAATCCAATCTCTCCGGATGAAATACTAAGGATATCTCCGACCAGAAGGCTTGAATATCTGGAAAAATTGCCTCCGCGGGATAATATCATAAGTCCTATTGCCATGCTAAATGAAGCAAAAACAGATATGACCGTATCAGTGGACATAGTCTTTCTGCGTTTTATAAAATTTAAAAGAAGAGCGAATATAACAGCATATAAAACCATGGATATATTCGTATCCTTTATGCCAAATATTGTTCCCACTGCAATTCCCGTAAGAGCAGAATGTCCCAAAGAGTCCGAAAAAAATGCCATCCGATTATTAATTACCATGGTTCCAAGAATACCAAACAAAGGTGTAATAATAATGACAGCAAGCAGTGCATTCTTCATAAAATTATATTCTGCCCATGAAAAAGGTAGAAGCTTCTCCAAAATATCATATAATAAATCCATCAGGACCTCCCCCAAATACCCTTTTAAATTCCTCAGATTGTCTGACATCCTCAAAAGAACCCTCTTTAAGTATAGTTCTATCAAGCAGTATTACATGGTCAGAATACTTTCTTACAAATTCAAAATCATGGGATACCACAATCATAGCCAGATCATAGTTTTCTTTAAGGTATTTTATATTCTTATAAAAAAACTCCATACCTTTTCTGTCTATACCCGATACAGGCTCATCAAGAAGAAGGAGGTTTGGTACAGGTGTAACTGCGATGGATAGCAGGACTCTTTGGAGCTCTCCTCCTGATAAATCACATGCACGTTTATCAATCAGATCCTGAGCGTCGAATATACTTAACTGATTCTTAATCATTTCGTATGTCTTCTTATTCTTTCTAAAAAAAACAGGGGCATTGCTTACATATCCTGCGAACAAATCATATACACTCATAGGTGTGTTCTTCTCGATATTGACATTTTGAGGGACATAACCAATCTTCAAATCACCTTTGGTTTTATCCTTCAAATCCATAAACTCTATACTGCCGCTATGCTTAATTTCACCAAGTATAGCCCTGATTAGCGTTGTCTTTCCTGCTCCGTTTCTTCCTATTATAGTTGTTACCTTTCCACAATGAATATGTAGGTTGACCTTATCTATAATTGTCTGTTCACCTACTTTAACAGATATATCATTAATCTTAATACAATGAAGACCACAGGCAGAATCATTATCCTTATGTTTATAAGCTTTTAACCTATAATTTTCATACTCCGAATTAAAACTGCTTAACATTACAATCCTCCCATTCCGGATAATTACCTAACCGGCTGTAAAAGGGGTTGGGTTTTTAGTTTATGGTTCGTCAAATGCTTTTTTTAGTGTATCAATATTCTTTCTCATAGCCTTCAGGTA
>DUQV01000156.1 GCA_012837605.1 Clostridiales bacterium
ATAAATATTAACTCCGGTGTATTTCTTAGATTCAGATTCCTCGCTAATTGTCCCCGCATGTAGGATGCTGCACTCTTTAATCCTTGGTAAGTCTCCTTCTTCGCCTCTTCATCTCCCATAACGCTGATATATACCTTTGCTGTCTTTAAATCAGGAGCCACTTCGACATCTGTTACTGAAGTCATCGGACTAATTCTCGGGTCCTTAATCTCTCTGCTTATTAATACGCTAAGCTCCTTCTTTACCTCACCATTTATTCTGATATTCTTAATGCTGTTTTTCCTCATAATAACCTCCTATTATGCGAGCAGGAAGACTGTTTATCTGGGCACTTCTTCCAATACATAGAATTCAACTGTATCATCCTTCTTAACATCGTTGAATTTCTCAAATACCAGACCGCATTCATATCCTGCAGCCACTTCCTTAACATCATCCTGATATCTCTTAAGAGAAGCTAGGTTACCCTCATGAATAAGCTTATCATCTCTGAAAATACGCACCTTGTTATTCCTTCCGATTTTACCGTCCAGAACATAAGAGCCTGCTATAGTACCAAGACTTGAAGCTTTGAATATCTGGCGTACCTCAGCATGACCGGTAATCCTCTCTTCGTATACCGGATCAAGAAGTCCCTTCATAGCTGCTTCGATATCATTAATTGCGTTATATATCACACGGTAATGTCTTATATCAACCTTTTCATGCTCGGCCATTTCCTTAGCTCTGCTGTCAGGCTTAACATTAAAGCCAATTATAATACCATTGGAGGTACTTGCAAGAATTACATCTGATTCATTAATAGCTCCTACTCCTCCATGTATTACACGAACCGCAACCTCTTCATTACTAAGCTTAAGAAGACTTTGCTTCATGGCCTCCACAGAACCTTGTACATCGGCTTTAATAATCAGATTCAATTCCTTAATATTACCTGCTTTAATCTGCGAGAACAGTCCATCAAGCGATAATTTGGTCTTAGTATCTGCTATAAGCCGTTCCTTGCTCTGTGCAATATACGCTTCAGCTATCGCTCTGGCTTCCTTTTCTGTTTCAGTAGCTACAAATATCTCACCAACATCCGGTACAGAGTTAAGTCCTAATATTTCTACAGGTGTAGAAGGAGTGGCTTCTTCAACTCTTCTACCCTTGTCGTCTATCATCGCACGAACCTTACCATAGGATGATCCTACCGCAACATTATCACCAACACGCAATGTACCCTTCTGAACAAGGATAGTTGCCACAGGACCTCTGCCCTTATCCAGCTCCGCTTCAATAACAAGTCCTCTGGCCATACGATCAGGATTAGCCTTAAGCTCTTCTATCTCTGCGGTTAGCAGTATCATCTCCAGAAGCTGATCAATTCCTTCTTTAGTATGAGCAGATACAGGAACAAATATCGTGTCACCGCCCCAGTCTTCTGCTATTAATTCATACTCCGTAAGCTCCTGCTTCACTCTTTCTATATTAGCACTTGGTTTATCTATCTTATTGATTGCTACTATTATCTTAACACCTGCTGCCTTGGCATGACTGATAGCCTCAACAGTCTGAGGCATAACACCGTCATCAGCAGCAACCACAAGAATAGCTATATCAGTCGCCTGAGCCCCTCTCATTCTCATTGAGGTAAATGCCTCATGTCCCGGTGTATCCAAGAATGTAATCTTCTCATTATTTATCTCAACAATGTATGCACCTATATGTTGAGTAATTCCTCCTGCTTCTCTTGAAGTAACATTCGCATGTCTGATAGCATCAAGAAGAGATGTCTTACCGTGGTCAACATGACCCATAACACAGACAACCGGAGGACGCTTCACCATTGAAGCCGGATCTTCCTCTTCCTCCTTTAACAGCTCTTCAACTTCATTTACAACGACTTCTCTTTCACTGATTATGTCATACTCTAATGCTATTTCTTCAGCTTCTTCGAAGGTCAATTCCTGATTAATGGTAACTACCTTGCCCTCAAGGAATAATTTCTTAATCAGTGAAGCCGCCGGTATCTTCATCTTATCCGCAAGCTCCTTAACTGTCAGAGATTCAGGAAGAGTTATTACCTTAATCTCTTCTTCTACAACTACGGGCTTTGGCTTAATAAATTGTCCTTTCTTAGTAGCAAGCTTATTGATATTTATATCATCATTATCATGATGTACTCTGTCTTTGTATTGTTTATCCTTATTCATCCTGTCTCTGTTTCTTCTGTTATCGTTTTTCTCAGCCACTTTTTGGTCAAAAATCTGTTGATCAAAGGTTCTTCTGTCGCTTCCCCTTTGTGAATGGGAACCTCTCTTGGCGGATCTGCCGGAGTATGCCGGCTTATCATCCTCATCTTTACGAAAGATATCAAAGTCTTTTGTATGATATCCACCCCGCTGACCACCTCTTTGGTCACTTAGCGGTTTCTGATAAGCTCCTTGGCTACCATGAGTTCTTTGTCTGGCTAATTGCTGCTGTGCAGATTGCCGACCGGAAGGCAATGCAGCTCTGTTTCCTTGAGGCATACGTCCTGTCTGCCCTTGCTGTCTGGCTTGAGACTGACTGTCCGGTCTGGCTCCTTGTGGTCTCATGCTCTGTGGTCTTTGTCTTGCTGCTTGTTCTCTGTCTTGTTTCATAGCCGACTGTCTTGTTTGACCTGCCCCGTCCTGTCTCATTCCCGGCTGCCTTGCTTGACCTGCCCCGTCCTGTCTCATTCCCGGCTGCCTTGCTTGACCTGCCCCATCCTGTCTCATTCCCGGCTGTCTTGCTTGACCTGCCCCGTCCTGTCTCATTCTCGGCTGTCTTGCTTGACCTGCCCCGTCCTGTCTCATTCCCGGCTGTCTTGTTTGACCTGTCCCGTCTTGTCTCATTCCTTGCTGTCCCCTTTGATTTGTTACTTCCGGTCTTGTCTGACCTCCTCCTGCATGATAGCTCTGCATTACACGCTGAGGCTGTATACTCTGCTCTGTTCCACCGGGTTTTGCAGCTTGAGCTCTTTTAGCTACATCTTCAGGTTTTACTTGAGATTTTGCAGCGGCTTCTCCGGACTTTTGTGTTTGAGGCTTTTGCACGGTATCATCAGGTTTCTGAGCTTGAGGTCTTGCCTGAGCCGTAGGTTCGGGTCTCATACCTTGAGTTCCCCTTCGTCCGGGTACGTTAGGTCTTTGTCCGAGCTTCTGAGATGTGGCCGGACCCTGGCTTTGGCTTGCAGGACTTGCAGAACGCACCGTTTTTGCTGCAGGAGTTTCGGAAGTTTTCTTCATCGAAGGAGCAAAATTCTCCTTAGTAAAGTACTCCTTGATTGCCTTGATTTCATGGTCCTCAAGATTACTGCTGTGAGTCTTCTTAATACCCATGTTCTTTTCAAGGAAACTCAGAATATCTTTACTTTCGATATTCCCCTGATATTGTTCATTTAATAAATTCTTAACTTCAAATACTTTCATTTTTGCCATACTTACTACCTCCGTTAATCTCACTACATCTTTCTAAGTTGCTTTATTATTGCGTCTGCCAATCCTTCATCCAGTACTGCCAAAGAAGCTCGAATATCTTTTCCCATCCAGTGTCCAAGCTCAGTCTTTAGACCACAAAAATATATCGGAACCTTATAATAAGTACACATATTTGTAAACTTCTTCTTAGTATTATTCGATGCATCTTCGGCTACTATGACTAAGGCCGCTTTGCTTGCTTTCACCGCCTTCTCAGTTTGAAATTCACCACTTACTATATTATTGGATTTTCTTGCAATACCAATTAAGCTAAATGCTTTTTTTAACTGCGGATTCAAGTGAAACCAACTCCTTCTCCAAAGTATCCAGCAGCTGCTCGGGTATCTCCACCTTTAATGAGCGTTCCAAAGCTCTGGATCTTTTTGCCTTATGCAAGCAGTCTGCACTGCAGCATATATATGCTCCCCTGCCGTTTTTCTTCCCTGTAGCATCCGCGACAACCTCGTCCTCTGGAGTTCGCAGTATTCTGATTAATTCCTTCTTAGGTTTTGATTCACCGCATCCGGTACATACTCTTAACGGTATTTTTCTTGCCATCCATTATCACTTCCTTAATATCCCATAACCTGAGATTCACTCTTAATATCAATCTTATATCCTGTAAGCTTTGCAGCCAATCTGGCATTCTGCCCTTCCTTGCCTATTGCTAACGAAAGCTGATAATCCGGAACGATAACTCTAGCGCTTTTTTGCTCTTCATCAACCGTAACAGATACAACCTTAGCAGGACTTAATGCATTCTCAATTAACTGTGCCGGATCATAGCTCCAATTAATGATATCTATCTTCTCATCCCTTAGCTCATATACAATTGCATTTACTCTTGAGCCGTTAATACCTACACAAGCACCTACCGCATCCACATTTGGATTGTTGCTCCATACGGCAATCTTAGTTCTTGAACCGGCTTCTCTGGCAATGCTCATAATCTCAACCGTACCATCCTGAATCTCAGTTACCTCAGCTTCGAATAAGCGCTTAACCAATTCAGGATGTGACCTGGATACTAATATACGCGGTCCCTTGGGGGTATCCTTAACCTCAAGAACATATAGCTTAATACGATCTGTCGGGCGGAATACCTCTCCTTTGACCTGTTCATTTTCATTGAGCATGGCATCGACCTTACCAAGATTAATACTCACATTATTTCCCACATATCGTTGTACAATACCGGTAACAATATCTCTTTCCTTACTGCTGTATTGTTCATAAAGTACTTTTCTTTCTTCTTCGCGGATTTTCTGGACTACTACCTGTTTTGCCTTCTGTGCGGCAATACGACCAAAGTTCTTCGGAGTTATCTCTATACGTAATGTATCACCTATTTCCATATTGATATCCTTCATCTTGGCCTGCTCCAGGCTAATCTGCGTAACGGGGTCTGTTACTTCCTCAACGACTTCCTTCAAGGCATAGACATTCACAGCACCTGTAACACGGTCAATATTTACCTTAATATTATCTGCCTTGCCAAAATTGTTCTTACATGCAGCAACCAAAGAATTCTCAAGAGCCTCAAGCAATACTTCCTTGCTGATATCCTTTTCCTTTTCAATTTGGTCCAATGCATCAATCAGTTCCCTGTTCGCATCCATTTCTTTATTATTCTCCCTTCATTATTAAAAATCAAAAGTCAATTTGACCATTGCAATGTCTTTTTTTAATATTTCCATTTGATTTTGCTCATCAATCTGTATTATCAGAGCATCCGCACTATACCCCTTAAGTATACCGACCCATTCTTTCTGTTTATTAATTGGTTTGTATAGCTTAACCTCTACTTCCTGACCTATACTTTTTTCAAAATGCTTATCCTTCTTAAGCTGTCTGCCAAGCCCCGGTGAGCTTACTTCAAGAATATAGGGTTCCGGAATAAAATCCTCTTTGTCAAGCAAATCACTAAGCTGCCTGCTGACTAATTCGCAATCATTAACATTTATGCCGCCCTCTTTATCAATATAAGCTCTCAGATACCAGTTGCTGCCTTCCTTCACATACTCCACATCATACAAATCAAAATTATTTTCTGCAAGTATAGGTTCAATCAGTTTTTCTGTCTTTTTAACGTATTCATCATGCTTTGCCATATCATACCTCTTTCTTAATTAAAAGAATAGAACGCCTATAAACATAATATAATGAGTGGACTCGCGCCCACTCATTAATTAGTCTTATCATTATGCATCTTAGATATTATAACAAACTCATGTAATAAATGCAAGTGCTATTTTTCAAATTAAGAATATGGATATATAGTCCCGTTTTTTACTTAATTTAACTTACGAGTTATAATATTACATAAAAGTAATTGACAAACAGTAGAAAATGTTAGATAATATAAACATCCCCATATAATTTAGTATAGATGCTGGAAATTGCTAAATTATTATGGCAAGAGGGTTTCATAAATTCCTGACAGGATATTATGAAACCCTCTTGTTGTTATAACCCGCTCCTTGCTGCCTCCATCAACAAGAAAAATGCCTGACCCTCCGTCGCTATGCCGGGATGGTCAAAATGAGGCATTCCACATACATCGCGGACAAAACCATACTCATCTACCTTGTTAAGAACAGCATTTCTTGCATTGTCTGCAAAGATCATATACCGATTGTCCAGATATCCGGCTTTTATTCCTCTATAGATGGTATAAGCCAGCATCTGTGCCATATTAGTCTCGATAAAACTCTGTGGATCATCAAGAACATCAAAGAACAGACCGTCATCCCGTTGGAATGTTAAGCATCCATGCAGAAGCTCCTTTAAATAATCAATCAGATAATCCTTATCCTCCTGATGCTTCTCATCAAGCAAGCCTATGACTCTTGTTATTCCTGTCAGAGCCCATCCGTTACCCACACCCCAGAAATCCTTCCTGCCAAGCTCCTTCCTGTCATCATCCCAAATATGTGACAACAAGCCCATACGCTTGTTATAGAGGTATTTTCTAAAGCCTTTTATTTGCTTCATAGCTTCTTTCGCATCACCGTATTTGCATAAGAAGGGAGGAACCATATAGTAAGCATCAACCCAGACCTGATGCTTTGACCAATCTCCGTCAAAATGATACAGAATACCATCCTCGGTTCTCGGCGCATCGTATTTTATGTAATGATAAAGCTTATCTGCAGCTTCCTTATAATCCTTTCTTGCGGTCTTCTCGGCAACAGCAATGAGCACCTCACCTATAGCCGCAGGATCATTTACAGATTCATTCTTCTCCATAACAGCTAAACGTCCGTCCGAAGCACTTCTTGCAACTGCAGCCTCACACAGACGAATCACATCTTCCGTAATACCCTCCAGCTCATATATGGCCTGGGCTGCAATGCCCTGTTCCCAAGAAAGACGCTGGATACACAGCATAGCATATTTAACTTTAGCTGCTATCTCCATCAAGAAACCTCCTGTTTGGAAAATTTATTACATCAATAACTCCGCTATCATAATTATAAATGGAATTGTAACTATACTAAACAATGTGGTCATTGCAAATACTTCTGCTGCAAAAACCGAGTTCTTATTGTATTTAATTGTAAGTAAAGTACCGATCGTAGTTGTCGGTGTGGCAGACAAGATAATAGCAACCATTTTTATGGTCTCATCAATAGGCAGCCAAACATATATAAGCATCGTAACAAAAGGTACCAACAGAAGCTTCAAAAAAACTATATAGTATCTTCTCAGATTCCCTGTAAGCATCTTTATTAAATCAGTCTTTGCAATCGTGGCTCCGGCAATAATCATGCCAAATGGTGCATAGATTCTGCTGATATTATCTAATGACTGATATATAACCTTGGGAAGCTTAATCTGAAAAACAAAAAATATAATCCCGGATATAATCGCAATAATGGCAGGTGATTTAAACCTGTCAATAATATCTCTGAATTTCAGCTTCCTGTTCCCCGATATCATGATAACTCCGTGGGTATACATAAGTATATTAAAAGCAATAATATAAGCTGTAACATAAAATACACCCACGCTTCCGTATATGCCGTATATTATAGGCATTCCCATCAAGCCCATATTCGCATAGCTGCCAGTTAACCGCTCAACCTCTGCATCTTCATTCACTACATAGGTTACGGTGCGGACTCCATTTTCAATGATAATTTTTCTCTTCTTCTTTCTGATGAATATATAGGATATGATTATAGCGACTATATGTGTGGCAAAGGCCAAAACAAGCGATATAAGCAAACCCACTACCAAATCTATGTCAAAATCCATCTGAAAGGAAGTAAAGATCAAGATTGGCTGTGCAAGTGTAAGTAAGATGTTGGTCAGCTTCTTATTCGAATCATCATCAATTAACTTGGTCCTATAGCATATAACACCGGTAAGTAATATTATAAAGATTGATAAGGTCTGTTCGATTAGTATACCGGATGTTGACATTAGTATTCTCCGTTTCTAAAGTATTTTGATAATTTCATCCTACTATATGATACCTTTAAACCAAAGCGGTTGCAATAGCATTGCCAAGCATATCGAATATATATACATCATTCTTAATATGAACATGAACAGGAATGCTCTTATCCGTAGTGTTTAGGAACACCAGAACTATACCTCCATCCGGGTTTTTAAATGCCGTCATTTCAAGATCCTTAGTATATTTACTAAAGCCGATTCTTCTGGCACCCTTCTGTATATATTTACTGAAATGTCCGATATAGTCATATGAAAGCCTTACATCCAGTTTATCCCTAATAATATCAGCCATGATAGGAGCATCACAAAAGTTCTTGACATGGTTAGGTCCACCACTTTCATCAAGAAGGATATTCCAGTCAATGAATCCGGTCATACCCGCATTTAGGTTTCCGATAATATCATGGGCATACATCTGGGCACTACGCAGTTGGTTCCTGCTGTAACGGCTGTACTCCACACATCCCTCAGTAAATATCAGCTCCTTATCAGGGAAAAGCTCATGAGTGATATTAACTGCCTCAAAATGATCTCCCGTATACCAATGAAATGCAATACCGTCAATCATTTTATCAGTATCCTCATCAATGGTTGCACAGGCTCTCTTAACCAACTTCTCTTTATTATGATCCCAAATATTGATTTTAACATGAGACAAGCCGCATTCTACAAGTGTAGGATAAAGGTAATCCCGTAAGAATATCTTCTCTTCCTCGCCGGTGAAGATGCAGGAATCCCAGGTCTGTTCTGCCATTGGCTCATTCTGCACTGTTATACGGGATACCTTAAGCCCTCTCTTCTCATATTCAATGATATAGCGGGCTATATAATCCGCCCAGAACTTGTGGCACTTCTTTTTTAACTTCCCTCCGAACCTTCTGTTATTCGTCTTCATAAATGCAGGCGGTGACCACGGAGTCAGCATAAGGTCTATGGGTTCGCCTATGGTCTCCTGTGCAGCCTTAATCAACGGTATAATGTACCTCTCATCTCTTTCAAGCGAAAAGGACTTAAGCTCTGTATCCTCAGGATCACTCATGGCTTCGTACATATCCAGCGCAAAATCACAGCTGTCGATATGGGTACGGGTCATATTATAGCGGATGCCTTTCTTGCTGAAATACAGGTCCAATACCCTCTTCTTATTCTCCTCTCCAAGCTTGGAGAACACATAACCGGCTGCCTCTGTAATGGCACCGCCGAAGCCTAGGATTGACTGATATTCAATACGCGGATAGACATTCACAACAAAATTTTCTCCCCCGCTTCCGGACTTATAATCATTGAGTAATAATTCCTTATTACCATTCACATATCTTGTGGTTATCAGTTTCATAATATCCCCCCAATCATATTCTATGTAATCGCCTTCATTAACAAACCATACATGAAGTAAAAAGGTTAAGCTCAGACTTCATATGAACTTAACCTATCCTGCTATATATAAGTAAATGCCATTATACTTCTTTCTTTGATTCTTCAGGTTTAAACCAGTATTCTTTTACAAGTACCACGGAAACGGCAATCATACCTCCAAGTAATGCTCCTATAATCACATTTCTGGCATTGCTGGGACTTGTCTTACGGCTTGGCTCAACCGGTTCAGAAGCCAGATATATATTGGTTTTAGTTGCACTTACAAAATCAGCCTTAAATGAGTTATAATCATCGCTCTCCTTGTAGCTGTTAAGCTTATTCATTAGCTCATCCAGCTCTGCAAGATACTCATTATTAATTCTAATGGAATTCTCAATGCTTATAATATGCTGCTTATTCTCAATTATGTCCGACTCAATCTTCGTGTAATTGGGATTAATAATATTCTCAAGAATAATATATTCACTGGTGTTGGAGCTGTCAATTATCTCCTGCATGGCTTCCTTCTGGTTGATGGTCTGCGGCGTAGCTGCCAGAAGCTCTTCATTCTTAGCCAATTTCTCCTTCGCAGAGGTTAATGCCACCTCATTGGATTGCTGGGCAATATTTATTCTGTTAATATGATATTCTAAGGCACTTTCCAGTATTAATATATCAAGCTGCTCTATATAATTATCATATAAAACTTGTGCCAGCTTCTTAGCTTCAGCAGGATTATCTGCGGCCACCTTAACATAGAAGGTGTTCTGTACTGTATTAGCTTTTACATCTGATGACTCTACTGTAATCCTTTCTCGTAGAGATTCTATAGTAGTCTCATCATCATATCCCATATCCTCTATGGTACGTAGAATTATCTCATTAGAGGTAATAAGATTAATATATTGATCATTGGTAGTGATTGGTAGGGTGTAATCCCCGTATTTGGTATGATAGGTCTCGGGCATATTGATAATAATCCTAAGACTTGAGTGATAGACTGGATTTATAAGAAATATACTAATAAGTCCTGTAATAATAGCTGCAACTAGAGTAATACATATAATAGCTACTTTCTTCTTCCAAATAACCATAAATAATTCTCGTAAATCAATCTCGTCTTCTCTTATCGGTTCTCTATACTGATTCTCTTCCATCGTTGTTTAATCTCCTATTAATTTTATACATATAAGTATACTAATATTGCTGTAGATTTTCAACCTAAACTTTAGTCTGATATACTTCACGTCTTTTTCGTCTTCTAAGTAGATCTAATAGTACAATACCTACTAGTCCACCTAAGCTATCAATAAGTACATCACTAACTTGTCCACTTCTACCAGGAATAAAGATCTGATGTATCTCATCACTGATGGCATATAGTATACATATCAGTAATGCTAGTAAAATAGCATTGATTCTGGATTTCTTATTATATCTAAGGCCATTAGCAAGCAGAAATCCCAATATCATATAGACACCAAAGTGCGCCAATTTTCTAATAATATGATTAAGACTTTCTAGGTCTAGCCTAATGTCAGGAGCTATCATCTTAATGATATCATATATTCTCTTTATTATACCTGAACTTAATTGATTAGACTCCATAGCTGGTTGGTGTGATAGGAAGAATATCAAGGTCATCCAGAGTATAACAAAGATCCAGGGAAGTAGCTTTCTCTTCATATGTAGCAATGCCTTTCTGTAGTGATAAATTCAAAAAGTATAATATACTTATCTAATTCCAATAAATTAGCATACTAATTATGTTATTATTTTACAACATTAAAAATATTAGTCTAGTCATAATAAATAAAATATAGTATACTTATTAAGAATTATGCAGTAGGAGCACTCTGTCTTATAGTTATCAAACAAAAGTATATAGTAATAAAGGAGATCACAATGAGCATC